>WOZC01000018.1:19940-23833 GCA_011620465.1 Anaerolineaceae bacterium
ACCACAAAAATGCTGCTTAACGACATTGCTCCAGCTGCGAACATCGGATGAAGCAGCCCTGCTGCAGCAACTGGAATCAGGATGACGTTGTAGACGAATGCCCAGAACAGGTTTTGCCTGATCGTCCGCAGAGTTCGTTTCGAAAGCCTAACAGCTTGTGAGATCGAGAGCGGATCCCCGCTGATGACCACCACTGAAGCCGAGGCGATTGCCACGTCCGTACCGGTTCCAATGGCGATTCCGCTATCAGCCTGGGTCAGGGCAGGCGCGTCGTTGATGCCGTCGCCAACCATTGCCACTCTGCGACCTTTTTCCTGCTCTTGCTTGATGATGCTGGTTTTATCTCCTGGCAGCAGATCGGCATAGATCTCGACGATCCCAGCCTGACGGGCAATAGCCTCAGCTGTAACCCGGTTATCACCGGTGAGCATGCCTGTGGTCAGTCCGGTTTTTTGCAGTTCAGCCACCGCCTGTTTTGAGGTCGGTTTTAGAGCATCGGTGATGCCAAACAAGCCCTCAATGGCTCCGTCGATGGCAATCAGTATGACTGTTTTTGCCTCTGCTTCCAGGCTTCCCATTTTTTGGGCAATCGCATCCGAGATTTCCAAGTTTTGTGAAGTGATGAAGCGGTTGTTGCCGACCCGAATCGTCTTTTCATCGATGGTCGCTCGAATCCCTTTACCGGGATAATTCCTGAAAGTGGTTAAGGGATGCAGATTGAGGTTGCGCATAGTCGCTTCGGCTACGATCGCATCTGCCAGGGGATGCTCACTACCGCTTTCGGCGGAAGCAGCCAGATTCAACAAGTCTTCCTCGCTGTAATTGGTTGAAAGTGACTTGATATCCGTCAGTTGCGGTCTTCCGACCGTCAGGGTACCGGTTTTATCGAACAACACCATATCAGCGCCGCCGGTGGCTTCCAGGCTCTCCCCGGATTTGAAGAGAATACCAAGTTCAGAAGCCCTGCCTGTGCCTGTCATCACTGCAGTCGGTGTTGCCAAGCCCATGGCACACGGGCAGGCGATCACCAACACGGCAACCGTATTGATGATGGCATTGGCAAGAGGTGTAATAGTTCCGTGCATGGTATCCTGTACAGGGGCAGGAATGACAAAGTACCAGAGAACAAAGGTTAAGACCCCAACCGCAATCACGATTGGTACAAAAACCGCTGAAATCTTGTCCGCCAGCTGCTGGATGGGCGCTTTGCTTGTTTGGGCATCTTCCACCATCTTGATGATTTGGCTGAGGAAGGTGTCGCGCCCAACTTTTGTGGCTTTAAAGACAAGCCGGCCGTTCTTGTTGAGGGTTGCCCCATAAACCTCGTCACCGGGATTTTTATTGACCGGCTTTGATTCTCCGGTGATCATGCTCTCATCGACGCTCGAGTTGCCTTCAACCACAACACCATCAGTAGGCAGTTTTTCCCCCGGACGAACAATAATCAAATCACCAGGCACCAGGTCTCCGGAGTCGATTTCTGTTTCCTGCCCGTCACGGAGGATCCTGGCTTTGGCAGGTTTGAGGCTGAGCAGTTTCTTGATAGAATCGCCAGCACCTGACTTTGCTTTAGTTTCCAGGTATTTTCCCAGGCGTACCAGCGTGATTATCGTAGCTGAGGTTTCAAAGTAAACCATGCCAGGCAGCAATCCCAGCATCACTAAGACAGAGAAGAAGTAGGCAACTGAAGTGCCAAGCGCCACCAAGACGTCCATATTGGCAGAGCCGTTCTTGAGGGATTTCCAGGCGTTGATGTAGTAAGAGCGCCCAACATAAAACTGTACAGGCGTCGCCAGGGCGAAAAGAACCCAATTCAACCAGGATGCCTGGCTGATCGATTCTGGCAGCAGTCCAAATTCGCTGCCCATCTGCAGGATAAAAAGCGGGATCGTCAGCGCCAGAGAGATCAAGAGCAGGCGTCTTTGCTCCTGGATTGCTTTTTGGCGGGCTTTCGATTCAGGGTCGTCAAGGTCGCGGTCGGTCAAAGTCGGACTGAAGCCAGCCTTCGACACCAACGCTATGATCTCGTTGACATTTGTGATCGTTGGAACGTAGACAAGGTTCAACTTTTCTGCAACCGGGTTTGCCTGGCTGGAGATGATGCCCGGTTTGTTTTCCAGGGCTTTCTCCAAGCGTTGGGCGTTGACCGGATCGTTCAACTCTGGGATCGATAAAACCGCTTCGCCGGTTGCTACATCGTAACCAGCGTTCTGAATGCTGGAAACCAAGTCATTCAGCACTGTTTGGCTGCTATCAAAAGTTACAGCCACGCGTTCTGAAGAAAGGTTGACCAGTGCCTCGTCCACCCCCTCCGTCCGTTTTAAGGCACGTTCTACCGTGACCGCGCAGTTAGCGCAGGTCATCCCTAAAATTGGCAGATTGACGTGCTCTTTTTCACTCATAATACTGCCGGATATCCGATCGCTTCCAAAGCCTGGCGGATGGTTTGATCGTCCGCAGGCGATTCAAAATCTACATTAAGAGAAAGCGAAACCAGGTCGGCTTCAGCAAAATCAACGCCTTCGATTGCCAATATGGCCTGCTCGATACGGTTGACGCAGTGCACACAGTGAATGTTTGGGATAGAATAGGTTTTTGATTCCATATTTTCAACCTTTCGTTATATTGTCCTGGTAGTATCAAGGATGATTATAAAAAATATATATGTAAAAATCAATTAACTGTGAAACGACAAATAACCCAACTTCCCTCTGCTGTCATCCTGGATATGGATGGAACCTTCTTTTTGGGAGATACTCCTCTGCCAGGTGCGCTTGAATTACTGGCATGCCTCAACCAAAACGGGATCAAGTTTACCTTTTTGACTAACAACACCTCCAGGGGTAAGCAGGATTATGTGAGCATGTTGACTCAAATGGGTGTGAGGCAGGAAGACGCCCGCATCTATACTGCAGGCGATGCAACCATCAGCTACCTGAAAAGCAATTATCCCGGGAAACGTGTCTTTTTGGTTGGCACCCAAAGCCTGCACAGCAACTTCCAGCAAGAAGGCATAGTGCTGGTAGAGAAGGACCCGGATGTGCTTGTTTTGGGCTATGACACTGAATTGACCTACCAGAAACTGGTCGAATTTTGTCTTTACCTCAGGCAAGGTCTGCCCTATGTTGCCACGCACCCGGACTTGAATTGTCCTTCGCCGATTGGACCGCTGCCGGATATCGGCTCTTTCATGTCGCTCATTCAAACCAGCACCGGTCGAATGCCTGATGTGGTGTTGGGTAAACCGAACCCGGGCATTGTGCAGGAACTGGCAAAGGGTTGGGGTGTCAAGGTAAGCGAGATGCTCATGGTAGGCGACAGGCTCTATACTGATATCGCCTTAGGCAAGACTGCCGGGGTGAAAACCGCCCTGGTGTTGAGCGGTGAGACCAGGCGCGAAGACCTGGCAATGGCTAAAATTCAACCAGATCTGGTTTTCGAAAATTTGACAGACCTGACCTGGGATATAATCAATTAATTTACTATTAGGAGGAGTTATGGAACAAATTGGTGGTGTTTTTGGTGAAATTGGTTTGCTTTGCATTGTTTTTTTGGCTTTACGCCCGATTTTGAAAGCTGTGATTAAGTCGTTGCGCAATAGAAATAAAACGTTGCCCGACTGGCTTATAAAGACGTCTCAGTTTGTGACGAAAAACCATCGCTATGCAGGAATTGTGGCGTTTGTGGCGATCGTAGTGCATTTTATTCTGCAGTACATGAATTATGATGTTGTTTCTGTGGCGGGATTGATCGCTTTCCTGTTATTGGCAGTGCAGACCGTTCTGGGTTTTGGGCTGACCAGGCAAAAAGATAAAGAACGCCGCAAAAAGCTGGCGTCGGTACATCGAACATTGGGGATACTGATTGTCGTGGCAGTCTTGGTCCATCAAATT
>WOZC01000139.1 GCA_011620465.1 Anaerolineaceae bacterium
CATTATCATATACGGAGGTGTGTAATGAGAAATCTTAAGGCAGCTCGTAAGATGAAAGGTTTATCCCAGCAAATGATCGCCGATCTCATGCAGATAGACCGATCAACCTATACTCGTTACGAAACGGGTTCAATCCAGCCAGATAACACAAAATTGATCAAGCTAGCTACAATTCTCGAAGTAAGCGTTGATTATTTGCTTGATAGATCCGACCACCCTAATACTTTAAACGACCATCATCTGATCCCCGTTCTGGGCGAAGTGCCAGCTGGGCAGCCGATTGATGCCTTTGAACAGGTGGAAGAATATCTTGATCTTTATCCTTCCTTTGCGAAATATGGCGAACTCTTTGGCCTGCGGGTCAAAGGTCATAGTATGGAGCCTGATATCCATAATGGGGATATTGTCATTGTCGTCAAACAAGATTTCATTGAGTCCGGCGATGTTGCCGTTATTCGTGTCAACGATACAGAGGTCACTGTCAAGAAGGTGAAGAAGATGCAGGATGGGATTGTACTTATGCCTAAAAATCCTGCTTTCGAACCGGTCTATTTTTCTAATGAACAAGTCAGAACCCTGCCAGTAACTATCATCGGCAAAGTCCTCGAGATACGTCGGAGGTTGTAGTGGATTTTAGCGAGGATGAAGAATTCAAGTATTGGGAAAAAGCCGATGACATCCAGCGCCTGAAGCGTGAGGGTAAATTCCTTGAAGCCAAATCATTATTGTTGAAATGCATCGATACAATCGAAATTGAGGAAGATGATCTCAAGAAGCCGCCTTTCTACTACCAGGAAATGTCAATCGTATTAAGGAAATTAAACGAATTCGAAGATGCCTCCAGATATTTCATCATCTATGAAGAGACACTGATCAATAACTATTTGATTGCCAAGCAGATGTATTTGGACGAAGCCCCTCGAATGAAAAAGCTTTATTACCCAAATGGATTACCAATCAACCAGGACACCATCAAGGCCCTGCAAAGACATAACCGCCTTGAAGAAGCGCAGGATGTCTCTGGCTTTTTTATTGACAAATACCTCAGCAAGAAACAACCAAAAAAAGAGCTCTTGCACCATCAACGCAAGTATGACTTCATTGCTCTCGATTTAGAAACTGCCAATGAGGATCTGGCTTCTATCTGCCAGGTTGGCCTTGCGTTTGTCAAGGATGGCATAATAACCCACACCTGGGGCTCTTATGTCGATCCAGAAACTTATTTTTCCAATACCTGGCTGCATGGCATCGATGAACTAACCGTTGCAGGCGCACCCACCTTTCCTAAGCTGCTTCCGGAATTGTTGAACTGCATTGAAGGCGAGATTGTCGTTACCCACACATCTTTCGATCGCACCGCGCTAACCCAGGCATCTCAGAAATACGGCTTACCACCGATAGAATTCAGGCATATCGATAGCGCGAAGATGGCCCGTCGGGCAGACGGACGCTTCTTGCACAAAGGCTATGGGCTCCAAAATCTGTGTTCCTATTACAACATTGAGTATCAGGAAGCTCACAACGCCATTTGGGACGCCCACATGGCTGCCCAGGTCGTCCTCTACCTGCTTTCAAACTATCCTCCTACCCTTGAAGAGTGGGAACAATCTCTTAAACAGCGTTGTTCAGGTAATAGGAGCACTTCCAGATTTAGACAGGACGGTGAAGAAGGTGGTCCTCTCTCGGGATTAAGTTTTGTTTTTACCGGCGCACTGGCAACCCCCAGAAAAGAGGTTGCCGCTCTGACAGCCAGCTTGGGTGGGAATGTAAGAGATACCGTAAACGACCAGATTGATTACCTGGTAGTTGGTATTCCATCACATGTTCACTGGGTCGATAATGCTCCCTCAACAAAAGAAAAAGCAGCTCGCCGGCTTCTCGAGAATGGCGGCAAGATCCAAATCATTTCTGAGGATGAATTCAACAGCCTTATCGACGATCTGCAATAACCGTACCTTCGCACTTTGATAATCGCATAAGTATTCTGGTGGACTTGCCATTCCCACGGATAAATCATTTCCCGACCTCTCATTTTGCCACTTTTGCCCGACATGAGGTTGATAAATGGGCTTTTTCCCTTCACGGTTCGGGACTGTGAGGTCGGCGGTTCGAATCCGCCTGCCCCGACAAAGCAAGTTTCAACGAGGAAGATAAGGCAGAATTAGCTTATCGACCTCACAGTTTTCTTTTTGATGACCTCATGGATGGGTCAAGAAAAGAGAGGCTTAACCACCAGATAAAAAAAAGTCTGGTGGTTTTTTCTATCCCCAAGCCATCAGCACAATATCACAACCTATTCCGGGGATAAGGAGACCTGACGGATGAAAGACCTAACTTTTGGCACTGCTGTTGATGGCTACCTGATTTTCGCAGAATCCAGGAAGTCCCCGCATACCATAGCGGATTACTCGAATACCTTCCGCAAATTTGCTTCCTTTTCGGGGGCAGACAAGCTTATCAAAGAGATCCAACCTTCTGATATTGACCTATTCCTGCAGGAACAGGATGAGGTCTGTCAGAAAACCAAGCTGAATTACCACACCGGCCTCTCGGCTCTTTGGAACTGGATGAAATCCCAGCACCTGGTAACCGAGAACCTGATGCAGTCTGTCGAAGCTCCCCGTCCTGAGCATCGGGAGATCCATCCTTTCACGGATCAGGATGTGAAACTTATCATGGCTTCGATCCATAGTACAAAGCCTTACTATTTCAAAGGCCACTCAGACGTCAAACGTTCACTTCCTGAAGAGAAACGAACCAGGGCTATGTTGCTAATCATGCTCGATACCGGATTGCGAGTGTCTGAGCTTTGTGATCTCAAGATCAAAGACTGCGACCTCCGCAATCGCCAGATCCGCGTTTTCGGTAAAGGATCCAAGGAACGCTATATCCCGTTCTCCCCGGTAACCGGTCAGGCGATTTGGATTTATTTGAATACCAGGGAAACCACGAATGTCAATCTATCCCTCCTGGCCACTGAATTTGGCAGAAAATTGGATCGTCATAACATACGGCACATTTGTGAACGGATTGGTGAACGTGCGGGCGTCATGAATTGCCACCCACATATATTCCGGCATACCTTTGCCATAACTTATCTCAGGAATGGAGGGGATATTTTCACTCTCCAGAAGATCCTTGGCCACAGCACGTTGGATATGGTCAAACGCTATCTCTCAATCGCTATGGCCGATGTCGCAGCTGCCCATCGGAATGCATCCCCTGTAATGAATTGGGGCCTTTGATCTCAAAGTAGGTGACAAACTGAGCGGCATCGAATGACCAATTCGATGCCGCTCTATATTCAGTTGAAAATTCCTAGATCTATTTGTGAATTGCCTTTACTTTTTACAGCTTGCTTGAGCACATCAAAACTTAGGGGTAAGTCGATTCTTCGGTCCTGCTCTATCAATTCCTGCACCGTAACAATCTGGATTCGGTCATATTTTTTACCCATAATCTTGTGCTCGTAGTACCCTGCTTTTTTTGCTTCTTCGATCATTGGGCCAGTCGGGTTTTCAAGTGTGATCAGCGTAGCCATGTCAGCTCGTTCTCTCTCTAGATCTCCATGAAGTGTAGCAATTGCCCCCCGATTGACGCCCCCGGACTTTACCTGGATGATCATGCGGCCAGTCTCGTTAGCTGAGGCTGCAAAGTAGACAACAGCATCAATGCCCTTATCTGCTCCCTTCTTTTCGTTGATCACGCCGCGGTTATTTGTGTATGTCAGTGCAGCCCATTTCTCGAATTCCTTGCGCACCCTATCATCCTGCCGATTTGCCAGGGCGCGGGCAGATTCCAAATCTCTTGGAATTCCCTCGACGATTACGTTATCAAGAACACTGTCTCCAAATGTATCTGTAAGGCGTTTCAACATCAGGCTGATCGAGTGATAGGTAATGTCTATACCGATCCACTTCCGGTTTAGGCGCTCCGCCACAGCGACAGTCGTCCCACAGCCGCAGTAAGCATCCAGAACTACATCACCTTCATTGCTGCTGGCTTTGATAATGCGTTCCAAAAGAGCCTCAGGTTTTTGGGTAGGATAACCCATGCGCTCCTTTGATACCGGAGCAATTATCGAAATATCCCAAACATCTGACATTTTCACACCTAAAGATTCGGTTTCTAGAGTTATAGACGGGATTCTTTTACCACTTTCATCGTGGCCAGAAACAATTGTTTTATTTCCAAATCTTTTTAGTGTAGATAAAGCTCTTGGTTGAAATTGAACGTTAAATTTTGCCTTGCCTAGATCTTTTACATAAAACAAAACCACATCATGATTTCTGGAAAAACTTTTCCCTGAGACCGACCATTTCTTGTAACTCCATATTATTTCATTGACGAAGTCCCCTCCTTGACCGCAAATAACTGCATCCAATACAAGTTTTAGGTAATGGCTCGCAGTCGGATCACAGTGCAAATAAAAACTGCCTGTTGGTTTGAGGACTCTGAAAATCTCTGTCACCCGCAAGGTCATGTGAACCAGGTAAGCTAAAAGATCGTGTCGACCCAAGATTAGTTCTAATCCTTTGATTAACTCAATGGATTTCCTGGTAAACCGCCCACCTGCGTTGGTGGTTATTTCTTCGAACCCTTCAATAGCTGCATCATCCCACTTCCAGGTATCCGTAAATGCTTGCGCCTGGGCTTTATCCAACTTGCCCTGGATCCCGCTGTAAATCTGAAAATATGATCGGTTGGAATTAAAAGGTGGATCGATGTAGCATAGGTCAACTG
>WOZC01000094.1 GCA_011620465.1 Anaerolineaceae bacterium
CGATAGTCTTGCCCAGTTTTTCCAGCAGTTTCCTGGTAGCTGCCACGGGACCAATGCCCATGATGGAAGGCTCAACGCCTTCCAGAGCGCTTCCAAGCCAGATCACTTCGGGAGTAACACCCAGTTCGAGGGCTTTTTCTTCGCTCATAACGACCACTGCTGCAGCGCCATCATTAATCGTGGAGGAGTTACCTGCAGTAACCATTCCATCCGGTTTGAAGGCGGGTTTCAGCTTTGCCAATCCCTCAGCGGTCGCGTCTGCGCGAATGCCTTCGTCTTCGACAAAGTCAACCACATCACGTTTGATGCGTATTTGGACAGGAACGATCTCGTCCGCAAATTTGCCATCTGCCTGTGCTTTGGCTGCTTTTTGCTGTGATTTCGCAGAGAACTCATCCAGCTCCTCACGAGTCAAACCCCACTGCTCAGCAACGTTTTCAGCAGTGATCCCCATGTGGAGTTGACTGAAAGCATCGGTCAATCCGTCATTTACCATCGTGTCCACCAGGACTCCGTTACCCAGGCGATAACCAGCGCGTGCCTGAGGCAACGCGTAAGCCGCAGCCGACATATTTTCCATGCCACCAGCAACCACAACGTCAGCTTCACCGAGCATGATCATCCTTGCTGCCATATTGACTGCTTCGAGACCAGACCCACAGACAACGTTGATGGTCACTGCCGGTGATTCCACGGGAATCCCCGCGTTCACAGCAGCCTGGCGGGCAACATTTTGCCCTTGAGCCGCTTGCAGAACGCAGCCCATGTAAACCATATCAACATCAGATGGTTGGATCCCTGCCCGCTTGATTGCCTCCTGGATAACGACCTCGCCCAGTTTTGCCACGGGAACTGTCGAAAGCATTCCGCTCATCTTCCCAATCGCGGTACGACACGATCCTGCAATGACGACTTTCTTGTTCATAAACGCTTCCCTTTCTCTATCAGTCTGGAGTGAGAGATTAGACAGAAAACAAGCGTAACTTAAACCAAGGCGAGCTTATTCACTGCCTTCCAGACCGGATTGTCTGCCTGTATTATCTCATAGAATAGCGCTCCTAACCCACCCTTTTTACCATTTGACCCCTCATTTTTCTTGACATTAGAACAAACGTTCTATATAATTAGAACATGATAGAACACGATCGCTCTGACTCACTGACTCTCTTCAAAATGCCGCTGCCGCCCAAGCGTTTTCTTGCCATCGGCACACACGCGCTCTCGGATCGCATGCTGCAGCTCATCTCCGCCCTGGCATTGAGGCAGACTGTCACCGTGCTGGATTGCGGCAACCGTTCCAACATGTATGCGGTAGCCAAGCTGATCCGCCCTTATACGACAGACCCCGTCAGTGTAATGAACAACATCCGTCTTTCACGCGCTTTCACCTGCTATCAGGTCCTGGCGATGATCCAGGCAACTGCCAAAAACCCGCCCCGTGAGCCGCTGGTGCTGCTGGACCTGCTGGCGACCTTTCTGGATGAGGATGTGGAGCTTAAAGACAGCCAGCGTCTGCTCAATCACAGCCTGGACATTCTTGAAGACATGAGCCATTTTGCGCCGGTGGTAATCAGCACGCGCCCAATCCCCGCTATTGCTGAAAACCGCAGCATTTTGCTCGAACGGCTCAAAACCAGCGTCGACATCTGTTGGGAAGAGCCGCTTCCCCTCCCCAGCAGCCAGGAGTTGCAGCTGGCATTGTTTTAAGTGAGGAAATTATGGGAAGAACCATTGCATCCATCACCCAAACCTGGCAAGAAGAAGAAGCCGCACTCAATCGCTTCAAACGCGCCCTGCGCAAGGATGACCAGGTTATTCTGGATGAGCTTCTTGTCATGTCGCGCCTGCACCTGGCAGAAGCTTCTTACGCTTCCAATCTCTACCCGCTCGATATGTACCTGATCGCCATTTTACTGGAGGTTTACAAGCAACTCAAAGCCACCCAACGCGAACTGTACAACCACGATCAGCACAAAGACCAGGCGCGCCTGGAGGAAGAAGACGTTTTTCTCAAACTGATCACCAATTACCTGGAGGCTCCGCGTGAAGGACAGCAAGAGAAAGGCACGCCTGCCCAAGAGGAAGAAGAACCACCAATGACTGAGCCAGAAAGCCACTGTTCCTATACCGATTTTGAGGAAGCACCATGAGCCAGACACGCACATTCCGGGGTTGGCTGCTGGACCTCTACCTGAACCAGGAGGAGGGGCTGAGTCTGTGGTTTATCTCCGCCGATGACGACAGCCGGGTCTGCTTCAGGCAGCATTTCCCAGTCAGTTTTTACGTTGCCGGTCCAAACGAGATCCTGCGCACACTCTGGAAAATGACTTCAGGTCGGCCAGGCGTGCTTTCGCTCAGCCGGCAGCGTAAGCAGGATGTCTTTGAAGACCAGCCGGTAGACGTGATGGAGGTCAACATGGAATCGCCTGCCAGCCAGGTGAAGCTCTTTCATGAAATCGAAAAAATTTTCCCGGATCTGACTTATTATGGCGCCGATCTGACCATCAGCACGCGTTACATCGCCCGTTATGGAGCTTTCCCGCTGGCACTGTGCCAGTTGGAGGTGGACGAAAACAATGTGATCCAATCCATCCAGACGCTCAATGACCGCTGGGAGCTTTTTCCTGAACTGCCGCCTTTGCGCGTGCTGCACGTCAGCCCGGATGCTGACCCCACCCGCAGCAGCGTCCAGTCACTCCTGATCCACTCTGACCGCTTTGAACAGCGCCTGGCTCTCGATCCGCAGGGTGCTTATCTGCAATTGCTCGATCAGATTTTGGCAGATTACAACCCGGACATCCTGGTAACTGACTGGGGCGACAGCTGGCTGATCCCCTTTCTGCTCAAGCAGTCCGAGCAAAAGAGCATCCCACTCCAACTCAACCGTGACAGCAACCGACCGGTGCGCTGGCAAAAAGAGACCACCTATTTCTCCTACGGGCATATCATCTACCGCCCAGAGGAAGCGCACCTGTTTGGCCGCTGCCATATCGACCGCAAATCTTCCATGATGTGGTCGGATTACAGCCTGGCGGGCACACTGGAAATGGCACGTGTAACCACCCTCCCGATCGAAAAAGCGGCTCGTGTTTCTCCGGGTCAGGGCATCTCGGCGATGCAGGTCATCACAGCGCTGGAAAAGGACATCCTGGTGCCTTACCAAAAACGCCAGTTCGAGGAATTCAAAACAGGTCTTCAGTTGATCCAATCTGACCGCGGCGGCATGGTCTATCAACCCCTCACCGGACTGCACACGGATGTAGCCCAGATCGACTTTGTTTCCATGTATCCAGCTGTCATCATCCTGGGTAATATCTCGCCTGAAGTACCGCTGCCGGATGGGCTGACCCCCGCACACGAAGAATTAGGCGTGGTGCCGCTGACGCTCAAACCACTCTACGAAAAACGGGTCGCTATGAAGCAAAAGGTCAGAACCTACCCTGAAAATCATCCCATGGTAGCCAACCTGAAAGAACGCGCCCAGGCACTCAAATGGTTGTTGGTGGTTTGCTTCGGCTTTCTGGGCTACAAAAACGCCCGATATGGGCGCATCGAAGCACACGAAGCTGTAACCAGGGGCGGACGCGAGGTGCTCTTGCGCGCCAAGGACGTGGTAGAGGAAGAGGGTTTTGAAGTGCTGCATATGTATGTGGACGCGCTTTGGGTCAAGAAAAAGGGCTGTAACAAACCCGAGCATTTCACCGAACTGATCAAAAAGATCAACCACCGCACCGGACTGACCATCAACCTGGATGGGGTTTACCGCTGGGTGGCATTTTTGCCTTCCAAGGTTGACACACGCATTCCCGTTGCCAACCGCTATTTCGGCGTTTTTCAGAGTGGTGAGATCAAGGTGCGTGGGTTGGAGGCTCGCAGGCGCGACACGCCGCTTTGGATCGCTGCAGTGCAAAAAGAAATGATCAACCTGCTGGGACAGGCACGCAAAAAATCGGAGCTTGATGGCTGCATCCAGAAAGCCTTTAACTATTACCAACAAGCACTGCGGGCTTTGAAGTCCGGGCTGGTACCACCGGAAGAATTGGTGATCAATGGCAAGGTCAGTTACGCTCTGGAAGCGTACAAAGCCTCAACAGCATCAGTTCGGGCTGCCAAACAGATGCAAAGTGCCGGCATGGCGGTCAGACCTGGTATGCGGATACGCTTTGTTTACACGCGTGGCGAACCAGACGTGGTCGCGTGGGATTTAGGAATCAGAGTTGAACCTTCTGACATCGACACAGCCAAGTATGTAGAACTGCTGATCCGGGCTGCCAGCTCGGTCTTGTCCCCCTTTGGTGTTCAAACTGACATTCTGCGCGAGTGGTCTTTATCGGATGGCTTGCAGTTGCATTTGCCCTCTGCTTTTGAGACAAAGCCTAAGTGCATAAATGGCTACGCGCATAACCACAATCCCGTACTTTACCACATCGACGCAAACTGATCAAAGTTGTAAAAATGAATGGGGAGAGTTGAAAGTACCAAGTACGTTGGGAAGCATAAAACCGTTAAGTTTTCTAAATCCGACAACGGATAATCTTGCTAAAACGAATAAAGATGAATACTTGATTTGAATAACCATTCGTGGTGATTCACTCTACCCTGAAGGCATTCTGTTTAGCCCTATATTACGATCACTTTGCCTTAATTTATCAGGCGATTACTTTGCATAGATCAATAGTGGCTACGCGCATGCTGAGTCAATATAGTG
>WOZC01000103.1 GCA_011620465.1 Anaerolineaceae bacterium
AACTCGTTATTCAGACCTTCGATGATCTGGATCACCGCCGAATTGTCAAGGTCGCCACTGCCTGCAGCCACCATGGCGTTGAAAAGCTGCGCATTAATGGCTGTGCCAGGTAAAACGGCTTCGTAATCGCGGGCAGTTTCCATAATGATATTGAGGTCTTTCGCCTGCAGGCTGGATTTAAAGCCCGGTGCTCTATTCCCTGCCAAAAGCCGCTGAGGTTTGACATCCAGTGTCCAGCATTGGGCTGCGCCGCTCTTGATCGCGTCGATCACTTTTGCCACGTCCGCACCGGATTTCTGTGCGAAAAGCATCAGTTCAGCCTCTGCTACCATTTGCGCCGCCACCATGATTTGATTGGCGGCTTTTGCCACCTGCCCGGCACCGGCTTCGCCCACGTGAGTGATCTTTTTTCCAACTGCTTCCAGGATCTGCACCACTTTTTCCAGCGCGTCTGCATCACCTCCCACCATAATGGTAAGGGTTGCGTTCCTTGCGCCGATATCACCACCGCTGACCGGAGCATCCAACGTGCTGACATCAACTTCCTGCAATCGCCGGTAGATTTCGCGGCTGGCGCTGGGTTTGATGGTGGAATGATCCACCAATATCATTCCGGGATGGGCTCCTTCGATTACACCATTCTCACCTAACACCACTTCAAGAACGTCAGGTGTGTCCGAAACATTCACAAAGACAACTTCGGACTTACGTGCAACTTCCGCGGGGGTTTCCGCCAGGTGGGCACCCAAGTCGATAAACCTTTCCGCCTTGCTGGCAGTGCGGTTATAGACAGTCAGAGGGTAGCCAGCCTTGATCAAATTCTCAGCCATGGCCCCACCCATGGTTCCGAGTCCGATATAGCCAAGTCTCATTTTCGTCATAAGAAGCTCCTTGAAGATATTATAGCCACTTATCGAACTGAACCATCACAGGTTAGACCCGGGTTCGAGAAATGAACTCACCCGAGGTTAGTAAAACACCTTTGTTTTTCCCCCTTTAATCATTGCACCAAGTTTTCAAACAATCTTGCTGTTGATCGTCGGAACCTTTTTGTGTTCTTCCTTTCCGTTGTGCCAAGCTCAGAACGATCAGTAACATACCGGTAAAGTAGAAGGCACTGTTACTTCGCAAGATCCACTTGTTATTTTCCCACGCTCATGACTTGACAAACATGTCAAGGCAAAACACTTGACTCCTTCCCAATCTGTGATATATTTATTCTTGTAATTGGTAGTTTGCTTTTCAAAGTGCTTGTCATACGGATCCAAACCCCCAGTAAAATCAACCAAATTAGTTTTTCGATCAAGAAAGGATCAATTAATAATGTCAGAACGTCAAGTTGGAACCGTCAAATGGTTCAATAATGAAAAGGGTTTTGGTTTCATTACCCCAGAATCGGGTGAAAAGGATGTCTTCGTACATTACAGCTCTATTACTTCCAACGGTTTCAAAAGCCTGCAGGAAAATCAAAAAGTAGAATTCACCGTCGCCAAAGGCCCCAAAGGCCCCCAGGCTCAGGATGTGACAATTCTTTAGTTTTACTAAAAAATAAACATCAAAAAAGCTGGTCTGATAAAGATCAGCTTTTTTATTAACTCCGGGTTGCAAAGTTTTTTACACGAAGCTATCTGCCAAGAGCACCTAGTAATTGGCAATTGAAACAAACCTTCCATAAGACTCAACTAAGTCTCTTCCTCAGAAAGATTACCTACTGCAAAGGGTACATGTCATATTATTGTATGCTTTCAGTTTTTCGATCAGTTTTTCGATCAGAGAGAGAGGTTAATTGCGGTATACTAATCCATTGGTAATTCAAACAATACACTACCGGAGGAAAAAAGTGGATCCTATTATTAATGCTGTTCTTAAACCAAAAAGCATCGCTATCATTGGCGCATCAACCAAACCGAACAAGATCGGTTTCAAAGTAGTCGAAAACCTCAAAAATTGCGGCTACACAGGCCCTGTCTATCCAATCAACCCTGATGCCGAAGAGATTCTCGGCTACAAATGCTATCCTAACATCAAGGATGTTCCTTACGTGGTGGATATGGCTGTTGTCACCGTTCCTGCCCAAGTTGTCCCAACCATAACCCGCGAAGCAGGTGAAAAAGGCGTGAAGGGTCTCAGCATCATCACCTCTGGTTTCAGCGAAGTCGGCGATCACGCACTTGAGGAAGAAGTCGTCAAGATCGCTCGTGAGTACGGCATGCGCATCATCGGACCGAACATCATCGGTGTGCTTTCCAACAGTGACAAGATGAATGCTTCATTCACCAACTTCCTCCCATTAGAAGGCAAAGCCGCCCTGGTCTCTCAGAGTGGTGCCCTGCTGATCGCTATGGACGCAGCCACCTACACCCGCCGTGTCGGTTTCGACAAGATGATCTCCATCGGCAACCAGGCTGATCTCGACTTTGCTGACCTGATCGCCTACCTGAACGAAGACGAAAACACAACCTGTATCACCCTTTACATCGAAGGCATTAAAGATGGTCCCCGCTTCATGCAAGAAGCCCGCAAATGCACCAAACCGATTATCGCCCTCAAAGCCGGCTCCTCCGCCCACGGCGCAGCTGCTGCCGCTTCCCACACCGGTTCGCTGGCTGGCAGTGCCAAGGTTTACGAAGCTGCATTCGAGCAAGCTGGTGTTGCCCAGGCTTTAGACCTAAACGACATGTTCGATACCACCCTGGCGCTCTCCCTGCAGCCAACTATGAAAGGCGACAACCTCCTGATCGTCACCAATGGCGGTGGCGTTGGCGTTCTGGCAACCGATGCAGCTGAAAAATACGGTCTGCCCCTCAAATTTGCCCCCGAAGACGTACAGGCTGAATTGCGCAAGCATATGCCTTCCTTCGGTTCTGCCAAGAATCCGGTAGATATCACTGGTCAGGCTGGTTTGGAGGGCTACTACGAAGGTGTCAAGTATGCCTACGCGCATCCCTGGGTCGATGGCGTGGTCGTACTCTATTGCGAAACATCTGTCACCAACCCACAGGAAATCGCCGAAGCTATTTACAACGCCCTACAGGAATCTGGCGCAAGCGGCAAGCCTGTGGCTGTCTCCTTAATCGGTGGCGACCGCTGCGAAACTGCAATGAAATGGCTGATCGAGCGTGACATCCCCACCTACAATGCCCCCGACCTGGCAGTCAAAGCTATGGCATCTCTGCGCAAACAGAACGAAATGCTGAAAACCGCCCACAACGGTCTTTACAAACCCGATGATGTTGACAGCGAAAAGGCCCGCCAAATCATTGCTGGCGCTCGCGCCAAGGGTCGCAATGCACTCACCGAGGTCGAAGCCAAGCATGTCTTCAAAGCTTACGGTCTGCCGGTAGCCCCCACGGACCTGGCCCACAACGAAGATGAAGCTGTCAAGCTTGCTGAACAAATCGGTTACCCAGTTGTGATGAAGATCGTCTCCCCTGATATCCTGCACAAATCAGATGCCGGCGCAGTCAAAGTTAACATCAAGAACGAACAGGGTGTTCGGGACGCCTGGAAACTCATCCTGGAAAACTCCCTTGCCTATAAAGCCGATGCCGAAATCGATGGAGTAGCAATTCAGGAAATGGCTCCCTGGGCAACAGAAGTTATCGTTGGTTCTGTCAACGACGCCACCTTTGGACCTACCCTGATGTTTGGACTGGGCGGTATCTTCGTTGAGGTCATGAAAGATGTAACATTCAAGGTTGCTCCCATCGATGAAGCTACAGCATTGGATATGCAATCCGAGATCAAGAGCTCCAAGATCCTGCAGGGTGTCCGCGGTGAGTTGCCCCGTGATCAGAAAGCTCTGGCGAAGGTTCTTGCACACTACTCCTATATGATCTATGATCTTCAGGATGAAATCGCCGAGTCAGATGCCAACCCTGTCATTGTTTATGAAGACGGACAAGGCGTTTCGGTCGTCGATGCCCGGATCATCCTGACCAAGAAGTAAACCTTCAACATTGCCGTATAATAAAACCACTGTTGATAAAATCAACAGTGGTTTTTTATTGCCTTGGAGAGAAACAGAAGGAATAGAAATATGAAAAAGAATTTTTTGATCGATATGGATGGCGTACTGGTGCATGGTTCCAAAATGGTCCCTGGTGCTGACATCTTTATTCAAAGTCTTGTTGCAGAAAAACGTAAATTTGCCATTCTTACCAACAACTCCAAGTACACCACTCGTGATTTAGCTCATCGCCTGAAGCAATCCGGTCTCGACATTAACGAAGAGAACATCTTCACCTCTGCCATTGCTACAGCTGAGTTTTTGAACAATCAGCGCCCAAATGGAACCGCCTTTGTCATCGGTGAAGTTGGTTTAACAGAAGCAATCCATAGCCAGGGATATATCCAGACATCAGTTAATCCAGATTTTGTGGTCTTGGGTGAAACTTATTCCTATAATCTGGATCAAGTCACAACTGCGATTCGTTTGATCGAAGCTGGTGCGCGCTTTATCGCCACCAATCCGGATCCAAGCGGACCATCGGAGAGCGGGATCGTTCCTGCTACCGGTGCTATGGCAGCTTTGATTGAAAAAGTGACCGGGAAATCCCCATTTTTCATTGGCAAACCCAATCCGCTTATGATGCGAACCGCTTTGAACCATTTCGATATGCACTCAGAAGACACTTATATGGTCGGCGACCGAATGGATACCGACGTCCTTGCGGGTCTTTCTGCAGGCATGGAAACGGTTTTGGTACTTTCAGGTTCGACCAAACTTGAGGATATCGATAAATTTCCATATCATCCAAAAATGGTCTACGAATCTGTTGCTCATATCGACTTAAAGAAATTGAAATAAGTTTCATGGAATTTACCCGCCGCGAGTTTCTCAAGTTCAGCCTTCTCGGACTCGGTGCTTCGGCTTTCCGTAGCCATGATGAGGTAGCCGCATCTGTAACTCACCCGCGGTTGATGCTGGTTGGGGAAAAGGACGGAGTCAGCATTTACAAAGAACCGGACGAATCCAGCCAGATCCTTTACCAACGCCAATACAATGAGATCATCAATGTTTACGAAGCGGTGATCGGTCCAAACGGACCTGCCTGGAATCCGATCTGGTATCGTTGTTGGGGAGGGTATGTTTTCAGCGGGCTGCTCTACGAAGTTCGTTACGAATACCAACCACTCTCAAAACCCAAACGATACACGGGTCAATTAGCAGAAATCACGGTCCCCCATACCCGCTCTATGTTTTATAGCTATGATGGCGGTTGGGAGCCGCTCTGGATGTACTACTATCATTCCACTCATTGGGTTACCGATGTCATTGAAGGTCCTGATAAACGACCCTGGTACCGCGTTGAAGACGAGTTGGGACGCACCAAGACGGCAATCCCCTACGAGCATGCCCGCCTTATCCCGGATGAAGAATTTGCCCCCATCCATCCGGAAGTTCCTTTTGATGATAAACATATTGACGTTTCCATTCCTCTCCAGCGCTTGCAGGCCTTCGAAGGCGAAACCTTAGTTTTCGAGACGAAAGTTTCCACCGGATTCCCTACTGGCGAAGGAAAATACGCGATCAAGACCAAGATGCCATCCAAGCATATGGGAAACGCGGTTCTGACCAGCAATATACGTGAAAGAATCTGGATGGGTGTCCCCTGGACTTGCTTTTTCGAGATGAGCATGGGCTTGGCGACACATGGTACATTTTGGCACACAAATTTTGGCACACCGATGAGCGCTGGCTGTATTAACCTATCACCCGAGAATGCCAAATGGATCTATCGCTGGACGACTCCGGTCGCCGAACCTCAGGATTGGGTTAAACACGGTTGGGGCACCATCATCAACGTACACAAATAATCAGACAAATTCCTGGAAAGCCTGGTTTCCGAGCATGATTCCTCTGTGAGTTAACACCAGGTGCTCACCGTCTGCCTGCAACTGCCATTGTCCCAGTCCGGCTTGAAGGATCCTGCCGATCTCGGCCTGAAAAACTTCTCTCATCTCAACCTTATGGCAGTTTCGAAATTCGTTTTCAGAAATCCCCTCCCTTGTCATCCGCAACCCGAGGAGCATGCTCTCCTGCATGGATGTCTTTTCGTCAACAAAGGTTTTCTCAGCTAATGCCGGAGAAAATATTGCTTTTTCATCCGGAGCCTGCTCAATCCTGGAGATATAATCGGGGATCGTGGGCACATTTTGGACCCGATGATCGCCGACTTTTCCATGCGCGCCTGCTCCCAGCCCAAAGTAATCTGCGTTTTTCCAATAGACCTTGTTATGTCGCGATTCGTTCTCCGCGCCTAATGCCCAACTCGAAATTTCATACTGCTGAAAACCATTTTTGGGTAAAAAATCCATTGCTAATTCGAACATATCTGCCACCAGGTCATCATCTGGTAATTCCAATTGACCTGCCGCGACATCACGTTCAAAGGGCGTGCCTGGTTCTATGATCAGCGAATAAAGCGAGAGATGCTGAATGCTCTTTGTGAGCGCTTCATCCAGGTTCTGCTGCCAATTTTGAAGCGTCTGACCCGGTAGACCGAAGATAAAGTCAAGGCTGATGTTGGAAAAACCAGATTCCTGGGCTGCTTTAATGCTCTGATTGGCTTGTTCGGCAGAGTGGATGCGACCCAAAACTTGCAAGTCAGAATCGAGGAAAGATTGGATACCCAGGCTGAGGCGATTGACCCCTATCTTCCTCCATCCTCTCAAAACCTCCGGCGTAAGTGTACCCGGGTTGGCTTCCAAGGTAATTTCAGCGTCCGAGTTGATGCCAATCAGACCATTCATGGTTTGGAGCAGGTCGCTGACTTGCTCGGGCTTGAGCAGCGATGGTGTGCCGCCGCCAAAATAGACCGTATCAGCGCTTTTAGCCCCAGGCAAAACCAACCGCATTTCCTTTTTCAAGGCATCCAGGTAAGTTGGTATAAAATGACTCACGTTTGCATACGTGATAAAATCACAATATTGACATCTTTGAACACAAAATGGAAAATGAATATAAACTGCCGTCATGAGGTTAATTTTACCAATACAAATGCGCAGTAGGAAAAGCCAGTAATGAGTAGAACGATAAAAAATAACCAACCCAATCCTTTGGGAAGTAAAAGCCGTAATTGCCCCGTATGTGGAACCAAACTTTCAGAGAACGCTCGCAGGTGTCTCGTTTGTGGCACTGACCTTTCGAACGAGCCTTCAACCCCCAAATCCAAGAAAACCAGCGATAAGATCGATTCCAAACGGATACCGGAAATTAAGTTGAACCTGATTGCATTGATTGCTATCATCGTTGTCATCCTGGTTCTGATTGGATTGCTGATTTTCTTTATCGTCACAGGTGGTCAAACCCAGGCAGAAGGTTTGGAAAACCAGGAGACAACTGTAACAGTGACTCCGACAGCAACCACCACACCCAGCAACACGCCAACCATGACACCCTTGCCGACCTGGACGCCTCAGCCTCCAATCGAATATACAGTCAAAGACAACGAGACCTGCCTGGATATTGCTTTACAGTTCAACACGTCTGTCCAAAGCATTATCCTCGCCAACAACCTCAACACAAACTGCTTGATCAGCCCCGGTGTTGTTCTGCAGGTTCCCCAACCCACGCTGACACCTTCGCCGATCCCGACCGCCACCCCTGAAGCCTTTATTGCAGACGTGGAGATGTGCACCCAGACCGATACGATCATTGTTGAAGCAAACATGACGCTTAGCTCAATCGCAGCGAATTACAATGTCGCCATGTCCGACATCCGCATCTACAATAACCTGCCAAATGACATTGTCCGGCAAGGCGATAAGTTGATAATCCCCTTGTGTGACCGTCTCCCAACCGCTGGTCCGACCCTGACACCAACGCCCTTACCGCCCTACCCGGCTCCCAATCCGTTGTTGCCGCGATCTGGTGCTGCTTTTGCTGCGACAGATGAGGCTGTAACACTGCAATGGGCGTCTGTTGCTTCACTTTATCCTGGTGAAGTATATCGGGTCGTGATACAAGACCTAACTTCGGTCGAGGAAAAGATCCTGGTTCAATACGTGAACGATACCAAATTCATCCTGCCAGCCAGCTTCAGACCGACCGATACCACCCCTCACATCATCCAGTGGAGTGTTTCGGTGGCAAGGCAGATCAATTCTGATCCCAACAATCCAATTTACGAAGAAGCTGGAGCAATTAGCGAATTTCGAGTTTTCAGCTGGGTGGGCAGCGGTATCGCACCTACAACAGCACCATAATTGAATTTATTTAGACAAAAAAGCGGGCAACAGCCCGCTTTTTGTTAGAAATGGATCGGTTTTCTACAATGAAAACAGGTATTTCGTCGCTGAAATTGCAGCCGCCGCACCCATTCCGGCTGAGGTTACAACCTGTCGAAAATAGGGATCGGCAATCTCTCCAGCAGCAAAAACGCCTTTTACACTGGTTTCCATGTGCTTGTCTACGTCTATTGTTCCAAACTCGGTCAATTTTACCTGCCCTTCAAGTACAGCTGTATTGGGATTATGACCAATTGAGATAAAAACACCATCTGTTGCAATGGTCTCTTGCTGACCGGTCTTCAGATTCTCGATAAGAAGATGGCTGACCGTGTCTCCACCAATAATTTCTCTTACAACAGTATCCCAGAGAAAGTGAATTTTTGGGTTATTGCGTGCTCTGCTTTCAAGAATCGCACCAGCCCTCAGTTGATCACGGCGGTGGATGATTGTAATGCTACGCGCAAAACGCGTTAAAAACAGGGCTTCCTCTATGGCGGAATCGCCGCCTCCCACCATATGTATTTCTTTTTCCTTATTAAAGGCACCATCACAAGTCGCACAGTAAGAAACGCCTCTTCCTGTAAATTCTCTTTCACCAGGTACACCCAACTTACGTGCGTCTGCTCCCATCGATATGATCAGACTGTCAGCGGTATAGCTGCCAGATGAAAGGCAGACTTCAAAAGGGCGTTGTTGCAGATTGACGCATTGTACTGTGTCGTAAACAATTTCTGCGCCAAAACGTTTCGACTGTTCATTCATACGTTGACCCAGATCGCTACCGCCAACTCCTTCGGGGAAACCGGGATAATTTTCGATGCAGTGAGTCTGTGAAGCCTGCCCATAGAGTGTCATACCTGTGACTAATAATGGCTTCAAATCCGCTCTGCCAGCATATAGCGCAGCAGTAAATCCTGCTGGACCTCCGCCTAAAATCATGATCTGTCGGTGTTCAACAATTTCCATTATTCTGATACCATCCTTGCTGAATGTTTTTTGCCACTTTCAGTACCTGGTTCTTCACTTCATAGAAAGTAATTGATCTGTAACCAACTAAGCCGGAGTAACCAGGAGCATGTGCATATTACCTTCAATATTTATTCCATTATCGGACAAACAGTGGGTCACTTTTCTCAATGTGTAACCTTGTTTGTCTCAATCCGTGGAACTTCTTGGGTTTCATCCTCTTTACTCGATTTATGCACATCGAAAAGCCAGCTTGAATAAAGTGTTTGTACACTTCATCGTATTCATGGATCACTTTCTGACAATCCTGACATAAATAAGGGTTACTTAGCATATAATCTACTGAAAATAAAAAGACAAAGGACAACAATGAGCACCGTTGAACAAGCACTCAAATACTTCTATGAAAATAAAAAGCAATTAACAGAATCATATTTCGACTTGGTCCGTATCCCTTCGGTTTCCACTGATCCAAATCACCGTGGTGACATGATTAAGGCAGCTGAATTCCTCTCCGAAACCCTGAAAGGAATTGGTTTTGAACGGGTAGAAATTCACCCGACCGATATGCACCCAATTTTGTTTGCTGAGAAAATATCCAACAATCCAAATGCCAAGACACTCCTGATTTACGGTCATTATGACGTACAACCCGCGGACCCGCTCGATGAGTGGAAAAGCGATCCCTTCCAACCGGAATTTCGCGATGACTATCTTTATGCACGAGGTGCGTCTGATATGAAGGGTCAGGTGATGGCAAGTATTATCGCCCTTGAAAGCGTTTTGAAAACCGGAGACTTACCAATCAATATCAAATACCTGCTTGAAGGCGAAGAAGAGATCGGCTCTCCTTCACTGGATGGCTTCATCATCAGTCACACTGACTTGTTGAGCTGTGACATGATCCTCAACCCGGATGCAGGCATGGTCGGGAAAGATCAGCCAACCCTGGTTTACGGGTTGAGAGGGATGACTTATTTCGAAGTCCGCGTGGATGGTCCCAAAACTGATCTCCATTCGGGTTTGTGGGGTGGAAACGTAGCCAACCCAGCCAACGTCCTTTCTCAAATAATCGCCAAACTTCACAACCCGGATGGCACCGTAGCAATCCCTGGTTTCTATGACCGCATTCCTCCGATGTCGCAAGAAGATAAAATCAGAATTTCAATGAATCAATTGAGCGAGGAAAGCATCATGGAAATGACCGGCGCGCCTGCGGTCTACGGAGAAGCTGGCTTTACCCCTCTCGAACGCCAGGGAGTCCGACCGACCTTGGATGTGAACGGTCTGTACTCTGGTTTCATTGGCGAAGGTGCCAAAACCATTATTCCAGCTTACGCCAAAGCCAAAATTTCATGCCGGCTGGTTCCCAACCAGGATCCAATGGAAATATTCAATCTGGCGAAGGACTATATTCTCTCGATTGCTCCGGATACCGTCAGGATAAAGGTTTTCCTGCACAGTGCTGGACCAGCCTACCTGGCAGACGACGCGCCTGGCGCCCAGAATCTTGTGGATGCAATGCAAGAAGTATGGCAAACCCCGGTTACCTATAAACGTGAAGGCGGCAGTATCCCGGTAGCCACTGTCATGCTCCGCGAATTGGGCGTCAAATCGCTCCTGACTGGTTTCGGATTGCCGGACGACGGCATACATGCACCAAACGAGCGGATGCACTTTCCAACCTGGCTGAAAGGCATCGAAACCTTAATCCGCTTTTACCTGAGTTTTGGTGGGGAATAACCATGCCCACAGACAAAGTATTACGCCTGCCTTCTTATGGTGGGCAAGCCGTGATGGAAGGTGTGCTGATGAGAGGGAAGCGCAATGTCGCCATGGCAGTTCGAGCGCCTTCGGGCGAAATTGTGACCTATGAGGAAGAGCTCCCCAGTCTTTATCGTTCCAAGTGGATGAAGTTGCCTTTCATTCGCGGGATGATCAGTCTGTGGGATTCACTTAGCCTGGGCACGCGACTTTTGACAAAATCAGCTAATTTAGCCTCCGGAGAGGACGAACAGCTGGAAGGACCTGCACTTGTAGGAACAGTGTTAATCTCGTTAGTATTGGGAGTGGGAATATTCTTCGTTCTGCCAGCCTTCTTGGCAGGATTAGCAGAGAAATTCCTGACCATGTCCGCTTGGTGGAGCAACCTGCTCGAAGGTTTGTTGCGACTGATCATCCTGGTGACCTATCTCTCGCTAATGGGACGAGTTCCTGAGATCAAGAGAGTCTTCGCATACCACGGTGCTGAGCATAAAACCATTAATGCTTTTGAATCAGGTGCCGAGATGACTCCTGAAGAGGTAGCCAAGCAAACCCGGGTTCACCCCCGTTGCGGAACCTCCTTTATTCTCACCCTGGTTTTGCTTTCAGTGCTAATTTTCACACTTCTCGGTCCGCT
Organism: Anaerolineaceae bacterium; assembly: GCA_011620465.1. GTDB lineage: Bacteria > Chloroflexota > Anaerolineae > Anaerolineales > Anaerolineaceae > Mesolinea. Next base: position 11,603 of record WOZC01000103.1, read on the forward strand.
TCCAATTCATCTGCGTCTGATTTCACGAATTTTGATGTTGCCGATTATTTCTGCCATCGCTTACGAATATATTCGCTTTGCTGCGAACTGGATGGACAAATCCGCCTTGGTTCGCTGGCTGATCCAACCGAATTTATGGCTGCAGAAACTGTCGACCCGTGAACCCTCCACCGATATGTTGGAGGTTTCCATCAAAGCCTTCAACCTGATGCTCGAGGCTGAAAACAGTCCTTTAGAGGCATGAAACACTGGAAATGGTTACTCGCTGGTATCCTGATCGGGCTCTTACTGAGCGGGCTCTTCAGACTTGTGAGCTTACCTAAAAACGCCCAAAGCTTCACCCTGGTCACGATCACCCCCAATCTAACCCCTGAGCCAAGCCCGACAGCCAGCCTGATCCAGGTGCATGTTACTGGAGAGGTGAAGTTGCCTGGTGTGTATACTCTGCCAGAAGGAGCGATCGTACAGGATGCGATTGATGCCGCCCAGGGACCAACTGCAAAAGCACAGGAAGATTTGCTTAACCTGGCAGCGATCCTGAGCGATGGTCAAAGAATTTACGTTCCTTCCTCGGAGGAGACAACAACCGTCGATAGCGGCCAGCGAAACCTGGAGGCAAATCCCGGAAGTATGGTCAACATCAACACTGCCAGCCAGGAGGAACTGGAAAGTTTACCTGGGATTGGCACGGTTCGGGCGGAAGCGATCATCGCGTATCGTACTAATAATGGTTACTTTTTATCGATCGACGACCTTCTAAAGGTCGACGGAATCGGCGAGACAACTTTCAACGCGCTCAAGCAACTGATCACCGTATCACCATAAATGCTTATTTTCGTTCAACAGGTATAATAACACCATGGATTTTCATAAAAAACTACAAGATGATCTGGCAACCGCAATGAAAGCCAGGGATGACACCAAAAAATGGGTCGTCAGGCTGATTAAAACCACCATACAGTTGGCTGAAGTAGAAAAAGGACAGCCATTAACTGAAGATGAGTTTTTAGCAGTTATTCAAAAAGAGATCAAGACCCGCAATGAAGCTTTGTCGGATGCGGAAAAAGCACACCGGCAGGATCTGATCGACGCTGCCCATGCTGAAATTGAGGTTTTGAAAACCTACCTGCCAGCTCAACTCAGCCAGGAAGAGTTGACTGAAATGGTCAGACTAACCATCAAAGAAGTTAACGCGACATCTGCCAAAGACATGGGTACAGTGATGAAGACCCTGCTTCCGAAACTGCAAGGAAGGACAACCAACTCAGAAGCCAGCCGGATCGTGAAAGAAGAGCTGAACAAAGCGTAAACGATGGCAAACCAGGTAGCTCAGAAACAAAAGCGACGGACCACGAATGGCGCACTGAAAGTGGTCATATTGGTCATTTCCTGCGCGCTTGCCTTTGGTGCCCTGGTCTTGCCCGATTTATTAAACCAGCAAACCCAAATGGTTGCAATTGGTGAAGTTTCTTCGCAAGAAATCCTGGCACCCTACTCCATAACCTATGAATCGCGTGTACTGAGCGATGCAGCCCGCGAAAGCGCAGCAGCTGCCGTTCAACCGGTTTACCTGCCTCCTGATCCCGATATTGCTCGAGCCCAATTGGAAAAATTGAGAAACACGTTGTATTTCATTTCAACTGTCAGAAACGATAGCTATTCTACCCAGATCCAAAAGGTTCAGGACCTGAAGTCAATTGGGAATTTGCACTATACGGATGCAGAATACATCAACCTATTGGAATTGACCGAACAGGAATGGCAAGCGATTGGCGAAGAAGCCAGCCGGGTGTTGGAAGTGGCGTTAAGGGAAAGCATCCGCAACAACCAATTGGGAACTGTTAGAAGTAATTTGCCAGCGTCTATTGATTTTTCATTTCCAAGTAATCAGACCAAGTTGATCATCTCAATCGTTTCACCCTTCATTGTTCCCACCAGTCTTTTCAGTGAAGAACAAACCCAGGAAGCGCGAGATAAAGCCCGTTCGTCCGTTGAGCCCATAACACGCCAAATCATGGCAGGGGAAGTATTGGTCAGGCGGGGTGAGATCGTTTCGCCTGGCGACCTTGAAGCATTTACCGCCTTTGGTTTAGGAGAACCCACAGACCGATCAACCCTCCTGCTCAGCAGCGGTGCAATTGTTGCTGTTGTAGCCCTCGTTGTGATAATTTACTACCAGAAAACAAAAAAAGAACCTTTTAATCAACTCAATTCAATCCTTTTGATTGCCTTCTTATTCCTGCTTTACCTGTGGTTAGCAAAATTTCTGGTGATGGACCGCACGATACTGCCTTATCTCTTCCCAATAGCGGCTTTTGGCTTGACCCTCGCAATTTTCTTCAACCGTGAATTCAGCATCTTTTCCACGCTCCTATTGGTCACTCTGACAGTTTATGGTCATATCCGCAGTACCGAATTGGCTCTGTATTACACTTTGCCAACAATTGCAGGCATGCTTGTGCTCGCTAAGGGACGCCGTGTTGGATCCTTCCTGTTGGCAAGTATTGTGATCAGTGGTTTGTCAACTGCCGTCATCATCGCTTTCCGGTTAGGGGATGGAATTACAGATTGGGTCGGGATCGCTTCTTTGATCGGTGCCGGAATCTTCAATGGGGTTGCCTCCGGGACTTTTGCCTTATTGCTTCAGAACGTCTTTGCTTTTGTCCTGGATGTGCCCACCGCCCTGCAGTTGATGGACATCTCCCGCCCTGATCATCCTCTCCTCCAATATATCCTTACAAACGCGCCTGGCACCTACCAGCACTCCCTGCAGGTCTCCAACCTGGCAGAACAAGCTGCAGACGCAATTGGCGCTGACCGGCTGCTTGTTCGGGTTGGCGCGCTGTATCACGATGCGGGCAAAGCCGAAAACCCGACTTTCTTTATTGAAAACCAGGTCCGGGACAAGATCGATTCTCACGATAATGTTGACCCCACAACCGCAGCCGCGACCATTATTCGCCATGTTAGTGATGGCGTTATGCTGGCAAAAAAGTATCGTTTGCCTTCACGCATCATCGACTTTATGCGCGAGCACCACGGCTCCAACGTTACTCGCTACCAGTACAGTCACGCCCTTGAGCTGGCTGATGATCCTGAAGAGGTGGACATCAAAGATTTTGTTTACCCTGGGCCTTCGCCTCGCTCGAAAGAGACTGCTTTGCTCATGTTGGCTGACGGAACAGAAGCACGCGCCCGTGCTAACACTCCAAGGAGTGATGAAGAAATCATGGGAGTAATCGATAGCGTGTTTGAAGTTGTGCAGGGCAGCGGTCAATTGGATGATACTGATCTGACACTAAGAGATTTGCAAACGATCAAGAGATCTTTCTTCAATACCCTGAAGCAATCCTACCACCCGCGCATCAAGTATCCTGAAGTACCCAAAAGATCACAAAAAAGCTCTGCTTCCGAAGCAAGGCAATCATCCTGAACCCTTCCAAAGGTCATTATGTTAAATCTGATTCTTCCGAATTCTTACGCCCAGGAGATCGACCAGACCCGGCTTGCGACGGCCTTCCGTGAAGGCGCAAAAATACTCGGGCTTTCAAAGAAAACCTCGCTAACCCTGCGGGTTACAAACAACCGCCTGATTCGCCAATTCAACCATGCCTGGCGCGGTGAGAATTTCCCCACCGATGTTCTGTCTTTTGAAAACACATTCACTGACCCAGAAACAGGGGAGGAATATCTTGGGGATATCGTTATCTCCTTCGAGAAAGCCCGCCAACAAGCAAAATTGGGTGGGCACACCGTTCAATCTGAAGTTGAGCTGCTCTTCGTGCATGGATTACTCCACCTGGCAGGCTATGATCACGACCAGAAAGAAGAATGGGCTGAAATGACGAAAGCCCAGGATCAAATCCTCAAGAAGATCGGCAACCCGCTCCAGGGTGGTATTCAGTACAATGAGTAAGACCTCGTTTTCTTGACCTTCGGTTAGTCTTTTTCCTCTCCTAAGTATCATTGCTCTCCTTGCAAGGACTAAACCTCCATTATTGCGAGATTGCTTCTTCACCTCACTCCTCACAAAGACGATTCTCGTTGTAGACCGTGATTGAACTACACAATACCCAAAGGGCACCTTGTCTGGCCTACGGTTGGAGGCAGAATCCTCCGTTCAGGATCACAATTTTTCCTGATATGAACCATCCATTTTCCCAGCTAACCCTAACTCTCTGGTACAATCCCTTGAAGTACATCATCGCTCAGAGCTTCCAGATTTGAGCTATGAATTTTTGCCTTAAGCCGATTCAAAAGGAGAGAAAAAATTAATTATGCACAAAGATTTTCTGGACATCATCGACTACACCCCCGCAGAGCTGCAAGAATTATTAGACCTCGCCATTCAACTCAAAAAAGAGTACATGGCAGGCGGCAATCAGCCTGTACTCAAAGGCAAGGTCCTTGCCATGATCTTCCAAAAGCCTTCATTGCGCACGCGCGTCAGCTTTGACATGGGCATGCGCCACCTTGGTGGAGACGCGCTCTACCTTTCTCCCAACGAAATAGGGTTGGGGAAACGCGAATCCATCGCCGACGTCGCCCGGGTTTTGGACGGCATGGTCCACGGCATCATGGCCCGTGTTTTCCAACATGAGCACGTGTTGGAACTTGCTCGATGGACAACAATCCCCGTTATCAACGGTCTCAGTGATTACAGCCACCCCTGCCAGGCGCTTGCCGATGTCATGACCATCTACGAAGAATTCGGACAGATCAAAGATGTCAACATCACTTACGTCGGTGATGGTAATAACGTTGCAGTATCGTTAATGCAAATTGCCGCCAAACTGGGAGCCAACTTCACCATCGCCAACCCGGAAGATTATGACATGCCGGCAACTGCGATTGAAACCATCAAACCTTTTGCCCAAGCCAGCGGTAGCAAACTGACCTTCCTGCGTGACCCACACGAAGCTGTCAAAAAAGCCAAAGTGATTTACACCGACACCTGGACCAGCATGGGTCAGGAAGAAGAATCCGCGAAACGCGAAAAAGTCTTCCCTCCCTACCAGGTCAATGACGCCCTCGTTGCTGAGGCCGATCCGGACGCGATCGTGCTGCACTGCCTACCCGCTCACCGTGGGCAGGAAATTACCGACGAAGTTGCCGACGGACCTCATTCCCGGCTCTTCCCCGAAGCACACAACCGACTGCACGCACAAAAAGCAGTTCTTTACACCCTATTAGGAGGCAAATAATTAATGAATACACAGGATTACATCAACATAGAGTCAGAATACGGAGCAAATAACTATAAACCCCTCAATGTTGTTTTATGTGAAGGAAAAGGTGCCTGGGTAACCGATGTCGATGGAAATCGCTATCTTGACTGCCTGAGCGCATACTCCGCCGTCAACCAGGGTCACTGCCACCCTCGAATTGTCCAGGCAAGTATTGACCAGGCGCAAAAGATTGGTCTGACTTCGCGTGCTTTCCGTAATGACAAACTGGGTCTTTTCTACAAAAAACTGGCTGATCTGACTGGCTATGAGATGGTATTGCCGATGAATAGCGGTGCTGAAGCTGTCGAATCTGCGATCAAAATCGCCCGTAAATGGGCTTATGCCGTTAAGGGCATTCCCAGATACGAAGCAGAAATCATTGTCGCCGAAGGGAATTTCCACGGACGAACGACCACGATCGTTTCTTTCTCGACCGAAGAATTTTATAAGGAAATGTTTGGTCCCTTCACTCCTGGCTTTATCGTTGTCCCCTACGGTGATGCTGAAGCAATCAAAGCTGCCATTACCCCAAACACCGCTGCTGTTATGCTCGAACCGATCCAGGGCGAAAACGGCGTAATCATCCCTCCCGACGGCTATCTAAAACAGGTTGCGGAATATTGTAAAGAAAACAATGTGCTCTTCATTGCTGATGAGATTCAAACCGGTCTTTGCCGTACTGGCAAGTGGTTTGCCTGCCAGTATGAAGACGTTCGCCCTGACGTGACAGTCATAGGTAAAGCTCTTTCCGGTGGTATGTACCCAATATCAGCAGTTCTTTCTGACAAAAACATTTTAGGTCTCTTCCTCCCTGGCGAACACGGTTCCACTTTTGGTGGCAGCCCTATGGCAGCAGCAATTGGTATCGCCGCATTGGAAGTTTTGGAAGAAGAGCACCTGGCTGAACGCGCCACAGAGCTTGGTGAGTACTTCATGGGTGAACTGCGGAAGATCGATGCCCCAGTTATCAAAGAAATCCGCGGTCGCGGTATGCTAATCGGTGTCGAACTATACCCAGAAGCCGGTGGTGCCCGCCGCTATTGTGAAATGCTCCAGGCGGAAGGTATTTTAGCCAAAGAAACCCACGACAACGTGATCCGCTTTGCCCCACCCCTGGTAATTGATAAAGCGGACCTGGATTGGGCGCTGACCAAAATCGCGGGTGTGTTAAAAAGGTAAGGTAAAAGAAATGACCAGGTTTGCCAAGATTGTTGCTACGCTCGGTCCTGCCAGCTCTGATGAGAAAACACTCACAGCAATGGTGGAGGCCGGGCTCGACGTTGCTCGTTTAAATTTTTCGCATGGAGAACACGAAAGCCATGCCGCCCTGGTCGAATTGATTCGCCAGATTTCAAACAAGCTTGGCAAACCTGTCACAATCTTAATGGACCTGCAAGGTCCAAAATTAAGGGTCGGCGACCTGGGGAAAGACGGTTTGACCTTGAAATCCGGGCAAGAGATTGCTCTCAGTTCTTTTGAAAACCCGGAAGATCTGCCTGATGGTGTCACCTTTATTCCTTTTGATGTTCCTAAACTCCATGAAGCCCTCAAACCAGGCAACCATATCCTCCTCGATGATGGGCAACTGGAGTTTGAAGTCACCCGCATGGATGGCAAAAACATCTTTGCCAAGGTCTTACTGGGCGGGAAATTAAAGTCTCACAAAGGCGTTAACCTCCCCGGATCAAACCTCGACATCCCTATTTTGACCCCCAAAGATCTGGATGACTTAAAATTTGGTTTGGGTCTCGGGATCGACCTGGTGGCAGTTTCGTTCGTAAAAACTGCTGGGGACATTCAAATGGTCAGGGAGACGATACGCTCAATGACCAGCAGCCAATGGCTGCCTCCGATTGTTGCCAAATTGGAGCGCCCTGAAGCGATTGAAAACCTGGAATCAATCATCAAGGTCACTGACGGTGTCATGGTTGCCCGGGGTGACCTCGGCGTTGAAATGTCGCCAGCAATCGTTCCATCGGTACAAAAATCGATCATCAAGACAGCCAATTTGAACGGCAAGTTTGTTATTACAGCCACGCAAATGTTGGAATCAATGATCAACAATCCCCGCCCCACTCGAGCTGAAGCTGCCGATGTCGCCAACGCAATCTTTGATGGCAGCGATGCGGTCATGCTCTCTGCCGAGTCAGCTGCAGGCAAGTACCCCGTGCTCGCTGTCAAAATGATGGACACCATCATTCGTCAGGCTGAACTGCATCTTAAAGAATGGGGGCATAACGATACTCTCGACAGTAAGTCTTTCAACGATGACGTCGTCACCATCTCAAGGGCGACCAAAGTAATGGTGGATAACCAGGATGTAAAGGCAATTATCGTCTTTACTATGTCTGGAATGTCTGCACTCTGGATGAGTAAAGCCAAACCGGTTGTGCCGATTTATGCCTTTACGCCAAAACTCACAACTTATCGTTGGCTGGGGATCTGCCGGGGTGTTATCCCGATGCAAGTTCCACATGCTGATACGCTCGAGACGATGATCATGCATGTTGAAACTGCCATCACTGCTGCGACCGACCTTTGTAAAGGTGATAAGGTTGTGGTCGTAAGCGGCTTCCCTGTTGGCGCTTTCTCCGCCCCGAATTTGGCGTTGCTTTATACGATCAGGGGATAACATAGTCGGTAGGTTCTATTCTGTGCTTCCAAGCCGGATTCCGTAGTTGAATCCGGTTTCATTTTTGGAGATTGCCACATCCACTGCACCCCTTGTTATAACTGACCATTAATCCGTCACTAAATACTTTGCCATCAAGCTTTGAGGGAGGGTTCATATTATCTTAGGCAAAAGATCGTGGTATTCCGCTTTTGAACGGTAAGATTACTTCGTCGCTGCGCTCCTTGTAATGCCATAAAAAAGACCGCCGCTTTGAACGGCGGTCTTTTTATCAACAAACAAACCGTCAATACAACGAACGATTGATCTCAGCCAACATCGCCTCGGTTGGTCTGAGCCGGTCGCTGCTGATGCGGTTCAACGGTTCTTCTGGTAAATCATACAGTTCCTGGATAGTCGCGGTTGCTTCAGAGAAATAGATCAAGCCAGTGGCAAAGTACTTATTCTTATAAGATTCAGTCAACAAGTCCAGGGCAGCACTTCGATCGGTCGGGTCATAATCTTTACCAATCTTATGCAAAACGATATAACTGCCATCCTGGATCCGTATCTCTCGATACGTTCCCGGCTCAAAATCAGCCAGGTCAATGTCTTCTTTTCTGCTGAAATACTTAAAGTCATGCAAGGGAGCTTCATTGTCTCTCCCCCAGGTGTACGACTGCAAGGCGTCATCCTTGTTGTTGAATGTAACACAAGGGCTGATCACATCAATGACAGCAATACCATGCTGTGAAATGGCAGCCTTGATCAGCTCTTTCAACTGCTTCGCATCTCCTGAATAAGCCCGCGCCACGAAAGTTGCACCACTGATCAGTGCTTCCATGCACAAATCCAGCGGAGGAAGCATATTCACACCCTGGTGTTTCAACACCAAGCCTTGATCTGAAGTGGCAGAAAACTGACCTTTGGTAAGAGCATAACAACCATTATTCTCAATAATATAAGTCATCGGCACATTTCGGCGGATGACATGTTTGAAATGTCCCATACCGATGCTGGCAGTGTCACCATCTCCGGATAAACCGAGGATGTGGATGGAAGAATCTGCAAAACATGCACCGGTTGCCAGGGTCGGCATACGTCCGTGCAACCCATTGAAACCAAACGAACGGTTCAGGAAGTAGTTTGGGCTTTTGCTGGAACAGCCGATAACGCTGATTTTAACAAAGCGTTCAGGTGGAAGCCCCAATTCCCATACCGCGTTTTGCACCTGGGCTGAGATGGCATTGTGACCACAACCCGGGCATAAGGTCGAAGGGTTGCCTTTGTAATCGCCCAGAGCCAAACCACAGAGATTGAGTTCAACAGTTTTTGGTTCAGTTTCCACGTTTGCCTTCCTTGCGTTCCTGATTAATGATGCTTTCTACAGCCCACTCTGCGGTCATCGGCATACCGCCAATATCAGAAATGGAAATTAATTTCTGCGAGTACTCAGAAATCTCCAACGACAATATTTCGCAAAGTTGACCATCCCGATTCAACTCCAGAACATAGTTTCGGGTGTGGCTGGCAATAAATTCTCGTACTGCCGGGTTAGTTGGCAGCGCCCTCACGCGCATGTAGTCAACAGCGATGCCCATTTCCGCCAACTTATCCTGGGTCTCTCGCAGAGCGTCATCCGTAGAACCCATACCGATAATCCCGATTTCCACATCCTCGCTCTTTGAGCGCCGGAAGATCGGATCAGGCAATAATGGGACCGCGCTGTTCAATTTCTTCTCAATTCGCATTAACATCCTGGACCAGTTTTCAGGATCTTCGCTGTAACCGCCATACTCATCATGTCCGGTTCCGCGGGTAAAATATGCCGCTTTCGGGTTCTGGTTGCCCATCACCGTGCGATAAGGGATCCCATCGCCTTCGATATCCTTGTAGCGTCCCCAATCCTTGAATTGGTCCAGTTCTTTTTCCCAGATGATACGTCCACGATCGATTGGTTTGTTGGGGTAAACAAATTTCTTTGTCACCCATTGGTTCATACCCAAATCGAGATCGGTCAGAACAAAAATGGGAGTCTGGAACCGTTCTGCCAGGTCGAGCGACCGCCACCCAAACTCGAAACACTCTGTTGGTGTACCGGGGATGAGAATAATGTGACTGGTATCGCCATGACCAAGGTAATAAAGCATAGAAAGGTCCCCCTGGGCTGTCCGGGTGGGTAAGCCTGTACTTGGACCGACCCGTTGCACATCCCATACGACCACTGGTGTTTCTGTAAAGTAAGCCAAACCGAGATTTTCTGTCATCAGGCTGATACCGGGACCTGAAGTCGCGGTCATAGACCGTAAACCACCCCAGCCTGCACCAATGGCAGCACCCATGGCAGCCAATTCATCTTCAACCTGCAAGATCACGCATGTTTTCTTACTGGTGACCGGGTCGAGCCGAAGCTGGTCAACCTGGTCGATCATTGCTTCTACCAGGCTGGTTGCCGGGGTGATGGGATACCATGAGCAAAACTCAACGCCGCCAAACAAAGAACCCAATCCACCAGCGTTGTTGCCATCCGTGAGAATATAGTCAGTTAATGGAGGAAGTTTTTTTACAAAGAAACGGTCTTTCTTTTCAAGATGCTCTGCTGCATAATCAAAACCGGTCTTTACCATTGAGAAATTAGATTCAGCGACTGTCGGTTTTGAGGAGAAATGACTGTAAATAGTCGAATACAAGGCTTCAAGAGGAATCCCCAATACCTGTCCGACAATACCCACGAAGAGCATGTTTTCCATAAATGCTTGCAATTTACGGGGGACATCAGTGCCTTTTATCAGGTTTTTGATCGGCATAGGATAGTAGATCAAATCGTCACGGGGAGTTTCAGGCAAACTCAGATTGTTCGCATAGAAAACCACGCCGCCTTTTGCCAAATACTGCATATCCTTTTCAAAGGTCACCTGGTTCATCGCAACGACGATATCGTCGTGTAACTGCCGCCCGGTATGTCCCTTCTCTGATGCTCTGATCACAAACCAGGTTGGCAATCCCTTGATGTTGGATGGGAAAACGTTCTTTCCAGATGTAGGAATTCCCAGGTGAAAAAGAGTTCGGTACAAGATATTGTTGGCAGTAGCGCTGCCCGAACCATTAACCGTACAAATTGTTATACAAAATTCATTGACGATCGGTCCGTCCCCTTCGTAGGTGATTTTACTAGCCTCAATCATTAATGATTCTCTCCTTTATTCAAATCGCTGCTTAATCTCAGCTTTTCTTTGAGTTCTAACAATTTCGAAATGAGTCATTAAGGCTTGATAACCCAGATCGTACTCTTTCGTTGCAATTGCTTGCTGAATTTTCCGGTGATATGCCCAAACATTCTGGAGGTAGGTTTTGTCACTTAAAACATGAATCCCGGTTTCCAGGCTTATGGACCAATACGCTTCCATGATGCTGGTCAAGAAGTTGTTATCGAGCGGTCGGTAAATGGCAAGGTGGAATTCTTTGTGCTCTTCGATCGGAATGATCACCGGTCGGTTATTGATCTTCTTGAAAGCTGTTTCAACGTTCTCAGCAAGAAAATCGACATCTTTTTTGGTTAGATGAACCACGGCTTCCTGCCAGTAAGACAATTCGAGGTGCTGACGTACCGAAAGAAGATCCCAGATCAAATCCGGCTGCAGTTCGAGTCCGTAACGATAAGCCAGGCAGATCGCCGGAGCAGCAGAAAATGAGGAGGTTTGAATGCCTGTTTTCGTCTTGACTTCAACCAGCTCCAGTTGGCGTGCAACTTCGAGTTGCTCGCGAACTGCGGAAGCGCTGA
>WOZC01000113.1 GCA_011620465.1 Anaerolineaceae bacterium
TTGCTCAAAGTGCCAGGCAGGTCACGGCGGTCGAGATCGACCGTGAAATGTTTGCCCCCCTGCGGGAGGCGCTGGCTGAGTTTGAAAACGTACGCATTATCGAAGGTGACATTCTGAAACTCAAGCCTGATGAACTGATGCAGCAACAAGATTACATCGTCGTCGCCAACATCCCTTACTACATTTCCTCAGCCATCATTCGCCACCTGATGGAAGCCCAGCGCAAACCAAAGCGCGTGGTTTTGACTGTTCAGAAAGAGGTAGCAGAACGTGTGTTAGCCAGGGATGGAAAAATGAGCCTGTTGTCGCTTTCTGTGCAGCTGTTTGGGCAGGTCTCGATGGCTGGTGTGATCCCGGCTGAGAGTTTTTTGCCGGTGCCAGATGTGGATTCAGCTATTTTGAAAGTGGAACTCTACCCAGAGCCGCTGGTTCCGTTTGAACAGCAGGACGCCTTTTTTAAATTAGCTCACGCCGGGTTCGGGCAAAAACGCAAAACCCTGCGCAATTCACTTTCAGCAGGATTATCACTTTCAGGATCTGAAGGTGAGAAATTGTTGCTGGATGCCGGCATTAGCCCTCAACGCCGGGCGGAAACATTAACGATCATGGAGTGGAAAAGGCTTATTGAAGCCTGGTTGGCTCGTTCGGCTTAACAGATTTTTCACGTTTTTTTCCGGAGCGAATCGCGACAATCGCGCCGATCACACCAACCAGACCGACCAATACAACGAAAGGTCGTTCCAGCAGCCACAACAAGCCGCCAAGTCCTTTCCGCGCGTTTTTTACCAGCGTCGTATTCGGGTGATTCACTTCGACTGAGGGGTCGAATGTGATCAGGCGGGGGAGAAATTTTTGTTCAACGCAGCCTTGAAGGCTGAAAATGTAGACCGGCTTGTCAGATTTCCAGGCTAAACGCAGGTCAGTGCTGAATTCATCCCAGGTCATTGGTCTTAGTGCCTTTGCGCCTTCCATCACCACACCTCCGCCTGTACTGCCGATGCCAATCGCCTGAGCTTCATCGGCATAGCTCCAAAAGATGCGGTTGCCCAACGGCTTAGACAAGCTCGAGTAGAGCATCAGCACTTCGCGGTCGACGGGTACATCCACCAAGCCGCTCAGCCTTTGCGCTACGGTTGAGTTGGCTTTGCGGCCGTCGAAAATCAAAGGAAAGTGATAAGCTTCCAGGAAATAGCCGTCGTCTTTTATACTGACCGCTAATTTTCGGTAAGCCAAACTGGCTTTTTTGAGCGCATCTTTCGAGATGTAGCGCTTGAATGCTTTTTTGAGCACTTGAGGGCGTAACGAATAGGCATCAGTCATCTGATTCAAATCCGGTTCGATGTCCAGCCCGATCCCGCTCCATATCAGGCTGTTCTTTTCCGTCCAGGTTTTAAAATCAGCATAACGCTGCAAAGCCTGGGCATGGTTTTCCACGTTGAACCGATACCCCTCTTCTTTTGGGAGAAGTAACCAAGCTTTTACGGGGATGTTCAATCGGTTGAATTTGCGAACGATTTCGACCCGTTCATCAGAAAAGTCCAAAATTCCAAGAGAGACACAAGCACCCAGGGTCTTCAGATCATCATAGACGAAACGGCTTTCGAAAAGCTTTTTTAGTGCCAGTCCATCAAGCTCACAGAAGAAGGTCAGTTGGGAATGCATCGTATTACCATGATAGTTAACGCTCTTTGGAGAATTAAGTTGCGCTTTTGATTCTTGTAATTATGGCTTTTATCGGAGTAGTTGAAAAAAGACCGGATGAGCGTAATAACCATCAATTCAGGATCGGAGATTTTGCGGGTATACCAACCCGGCGGGGAAACTCATCCGGGGTTGGTTTGGTTTTTTCTAAAACAACCAGGTAACGTTCGTCTTCGATCCCGGGTAATTTCACAGGAAGGATGGATATCAGTTTTCCACCCATCAGCCGGATGGCATTGCGGCTGGCGTCAACTTCCTCCTTAGCGCTGGCGCTCTTTTGCATCACCACTAAACCACCCACTTTGACCAATGGCAACAGGTATTCCACTAAAACTGGTGTTTTTGCTACCGCCCTTGCCAAAGCCAAATCATACTGTTCTCTATGAGTGGGATCCTGCCCTATCTCTTCAGCCCGGGCACTGCTGACGATCACGTCTGTCAAGCCCAGCACTTCAACCATGTGCTCGCAAAAGCCAGCTTTCTTTTTGATCGATTCCACCAAAGTCAGCCTGGCTTTCGGATAAATAATTTTGAGTGGTATACCCGGTAATCCTGCTCCAGTACCGATATCGATCATACTTTGGGGCTTCCAGTCTTCCGGAAAAGCCATCACCACGCTGAGAGAATCCAAAAAATGCTTGATTAGAATACCATCCACGTCGCGGATAGCAGTCAGGTTGAACTTTTGGTTCCATTCCAGCAACTCACGCAGGAAGAGGTCAAACTTCTCCGCTTGAGTAGAGGACAACTCAACACCAAAGTCCGTCTTTGCACATTCTTGCCAGGTTTGCATTGCATGATTATAAAGCCAATCGAATGGCAAAATTGGACGGAGAAGCGATTGATGATTACAGATTTCTGAAAATTCCAGCTCCCAAATAGGCAAATAGGAGCATTTTGAGGATTTTACCAATCCAGGTAAAGAGCAAAAACTTCCAAAGCGGCACTTCCCCAGCACCAGCGATGAACCCCGCCATGTCAAACAGTGGGTTTGGGATGAAAGCCAGCAGAATGATTGGCCAGTGATTGTATTTCTTAATCCAATTTTCCAGTCGGTGATACCAGTCCAGATTGGTCAACCAGATCTGTCCACCAATCCCAGCCATGTAACCGGAAAGTTCTCCTAAAGTAGCCCCGGAACCCGATGCGATCGCCACCCAAAACGGATTGAAAACTGCGCCCATTGCCGAGGTGAACACCACCCCTGGTAAAGGAATTAGTACAGTAGCGTTGGTCAAAATGGACAGCAGAAAAATTCCCGGGTAACCATAAGCTTCCAGGTGCTGGATCCGGTCGCGATTTACCAGCAGGAGGATTGTCAAAACCAGCACTGCTGCAAGCAGCACTATTCGCCATATTTTTTGTTGCCTGGAGAATTGGGGTTGTACTTCCAAAGAGTTAGCCATGAAGAAGGCTATTGAGTCGGGCGATGACCATCTCAGATGCCACCAGGTTGAGCCCACCCTCAGGAATGATCACATCAGCGTAACGTTTCGTTGGTTCTACAAATTCAAGGTAACTCGGTCGCACCATTTCGAGGTATTGGCTCACCACCGAATCCATGGTCCTGCCGCGCTCCACCAGGTCGCGCTGCAAACGGCGAATGAAGCAAATATCCTGGTCAGTATCCACGAAAAGTTTCATGTCAAATAATTGCCTGAGCTTTTTCTCGGTAAAAATCAGGATGCCTTCCACCATGATCAAATTCTTGGGTTCCACCAAGTTAGTTCGTTTGGCACGGGTGTGGTTAATAAAATCGTAGACCGGAATTTGGACCGCATGCCCGGCTTTTAATAAGCCGAGGTGTTCAATCAAGAGTTCAGTTTCCAAGGAGGAGGGATGATCATAGTTTACCTTGAGGCGCTCTTCAAAGGATTTATGATCCTGGTTTCGGTAGTAGGCGTCGTGGGGTAAAAAAGCAATGTTATCCGGTCCGATTTCCTCGAGGATCTTTTCCGAAAGGGTTGTTTTCCCGGAGCCCGAAGCACCGGCAATTCCGATGACGTAAGGAGGTCTGCTTGCTGACATGCCGAAATTATAACCTCCTTTCAGGTATAATCACGGCAGGAGAGAAACTTAATATGACAGCAAAAATTATTGATGGAAAAGCAACAGCCGAACGCATCCGCGGCGAGGTTAAAGAAGCGATAGAAAAACGTAAAACAGCCGGGAAATCGATCCCTGGATTGGCTACGGTGCTGGTGGGTGAGAACCCCGCATCCAAGGTCTACGTACGTAACAAGCAGAAAGCCTGCGCCGAAGTTGGCATCAATTCCTTCGGTCACGATCTGCCCGGCGATGCCAGCCAGGAAGAAGTTGAAGCGTTGGTACGCAAACTCAACGCAGACCCAGCTGTAAACGGCATTTTGGTGCAGTTGCCTATGCCGAAGCACCTGGACGAAGAAAGGGTGTTGGCTTCCATCGACCTTGGCAAAGATGTGGACGGTTTCCATCCGATCAACATCGGTCGCCTTGCTCAAAAAGGGCGCGAACCGGTCTTTGTTCCCTGCACTCCAGCTGGCTGCATGCTCCTGCTCGAAGAAGCTGGTGCGCAGATCGCTGGCGCCAACGCTGTTGTGCTTGGTCGTTCGAATATCGTTGGCATGCCTGTAGCTTTGTTGCTGGTCAAAGCCAACGCTACCGTCACCATCGTCCATTCTCACTCCAGGAACATACCGGAAATCGTTCGCGAAGCAGATATCCTGGTAGCCGCGATTGGGCAGCCTGAATATGTTAAAAAAGACTGGGTCAAACCTGGAGCATATGTCATCGATGTTGGTATCAACCAAAAGGAAGACCCTACTGCCAAGCGTGGTTATCGCCTGGTTGGCGATGTTGCCTTCGCCGAAGTTTCAGAAGTCGCCGCTGCGATCACCCCCGTTCCGGGGGGTGTCGGTCCGATGACCATTGCCATGCTGCTCAAAAACACCCTGCATGCCGCCGAATTGACCGATTAAGAATCCTATCAAGCTGCGGAGGACATATGTCTACCTTATTGGTAAAAAACGCTTCTGTCATAGTTACCATGGATGGAAACGACCGTGAATTAACTGGCGCGGCGATTTTTTGCCGTGACGGCAAGATCGAACAAATTGGACCACTCTCAGAGCTTCCACAGGAAGCCGACGAGGTGCTGGATCTGCAAGACCACATCGTCTTACCTGGTCTGGTCAACACCCATCACCATTTTTACCAGACCCTGACCCGCGCATTGCCAGGAGCACAAAACGCCAACCTTTTCAATTGGCTCACCACGCTCTACCCCATTTGGGCGCGCATGAACCCGGAAGATATCCACATCAGCGCACAAACCGCGCTGGCAGAACTGGCGCTTTCAGGCTGCACAACCGCATCCGATCACCTTTACCTGTTTCCGAACGGCAGCAAACTCGACGATGAGATTGAAGGCGCTGCCACCACCGGGATGCGCTTGCACGCCTCGCGCGGTTCCATGAGCTTGGGTCAATCCCAGGGCGGGTTACCTCCCGATAGCGTGGTGGACAGTGAAGAATCGATTCTAAAAGATAGCGAACGCCTCATCCAGCGTTATCACGATCCTTCTTTTGGTTCCAAGCTACAGATTGTGCTGGCACCCTGCTCTCCTTTTAGCGTCACCACCCAATTGATGCGCGATTCTGCAGTCATGGCTCGTAAATACCATGTTCATCTGCACACTCACCTGGCTGAAACTGAGGATGAAGACGACTTCTGCCTGGAAAAATTTGGTCTCAAACCGGTCGCTTACATGCAGTCAGTCGACTGGATTGGTGATGATGTCTGGTTCGCCCACTCTGTTTGGGTGAATGATGATGAAATGGACTTATACGCCCATTATGGCTGCGGGGTTGCCCATTGCCCTTCTTCGAATATGCGTCTTGCCTCAGGCATCGCACCAGTGATGAACATGCTCAGTAGAGGTATTAAACTCGGTTTGGGCGTGGATGGCTCTGCCAGCAATGACGGGTCCCATATGCTTAACGAAGTTCGCCAGGCAATGCTGCTGGCACGCCTAAACAGTGGTGTCAAAGGAGCTTCCCGTTCCGCGCCTGATGCCCCACCACTAATGACCGCCCGCCAGGCACTTTCCATCGCCACCCGGGGTGGAGCGTCTGTTTTGGGTCGCAGCGATATTGGCAGCCTTGAAGTTGGCAAGTGTGCCGATTTCTTCGCCATCGATCTGAACAAGCTCGATTATGCCGGCGCGCAGCAAGACCCGGTCGCAGCGGTAGTATTTTGTGCTCCGCTGAAAGCTGATTGGACAGTGGTCGGTGGCGATGTGATCGTCCGCGAAGGTCAGTTTACCAAGTTCGATATCCAGGCGCATGTCCGCAAACACAATGCTGCGGCAAAACGCCTGATGCAAGTCTAATCAATCCCTTACCATCGGGAGAAACAAGGAGAATAATTAATGCAAAAAAAAGGTTTAGCCGTCGTCGCAGTTGGAGGAAACGCACTCATTTTGGATAAACATCACCAAACGGTGCCCGACCAATTCAACGCTGCGGTGAAAACAATGAAACACATCGCAAACATGATCATCGACGGCTGGGACGTAGTCATCACCCATGGCAACGGTCCACAGGTCGGTTTCATTTTGCGTCGGTCCGAGATCGCATCCCACGAATTACACGAAGTCCCCCTCGATTATTGCGGCGCGGATACACAGGGCTCGATTGGCTACATGTTCCAGCAGGCTTTGTATAACGAATTCAAGGAACGCGGCATTCAGAAACAAGCAGCAACCGTGGTCACTCAGACAATTGTCGATTCCAATGACCCCGCCTTTCAAAATCCAACCAAACCGATCGGTTCCTTTATGGACGAAAAAACGGCGATGGAAAAAAGAGAAAAGGACGGTTGGGTTGTGGTGGAAGATGCCGGGCGTGGTTGGCGACGTGTGGTGCCCTCCCCGATTCCCCAAACCATCGTGGAAGCAGACGCCATCCGCAGCCTGATTGACAACGGTTTCGTTGTCGTGGCTGTTGGTGGTGGTGGTATCCCTGTGGTGCAGCGGGAAGACGGCAGCCTGGTAGGTGTGGAAGCAGTCATCGACAAAGATTTCGGCTCTGCCATTCTCGCCAGTATGATCCAGGCAGACTTGTTCCTGATCAGTACCGCCGTTCAAAAAGTAGCGATCAATTTTAACAAGCCCGATCAGAAGTGGTTGGATGAAATGACCGTTGAAGAAGCGAAAAAGTATATTGAGGAAGGTCAATTTGCCAAGGGTTCCATGCTGCCGAAAATTGAAGCAATTCTGAAATACATGGCTAATGGCGGAAAGAAAGCCCTGATCACTGATCCGGAACATATCAAAGACGCTCTCGATGGTAAGACTGGCACATGGATCGTGCCGTAAAAAAAGGATTACAGTAGAATAGACAAAAAGCCTCTGCCTCCCCCTCCCAATTAAGATGAGGCAGAGGTAGAACAATCCCCCAAAAAAGGGGTGAAACAGTTAACATTCGACTCTACTGTTGTATGCTTGGAAAAAGAATGCCAATTAGCTACTTTCAATGCTCTCATTGTGGGCGTAAGTTTGAGCCCGAAACAGTCACCTACACCTGCCTGACCTGTTGTGGGAACCTGGATGCGCATTTCAGCTTTGAAGAAAACCCCTCTGAAGTCAACCAGGCTGCCGTCGTAGAGAGCCGAGAAGCCTCCATCTGGCGTTATGCACCTCTGCTCGCTGTCTTTGACCCTGGTTTTGAAACTATGCCAATTCACCGTGTCGGATTCACCCCGGTCTACCAGCCTGAAATTCTGCGGAAAAAGTTGGGGTTAGAAACACTTTTCATTAAAGATGAGAGCGGCAATCCCAGCGCTTCATTCAAAGACCGTGCAAGTGCCATTGTTGTCAGTCGGGCGATAGAAACAGATGTTGAGACCATAATCGCCGCATCGACCGGTAACGCCGGTGCTGCTCTTGCATGCATGGCAGCCTGCGTGGGCAAGCGAGCCATCATCCTGGCTCCCCGCACGGCACTACCCGCTAAAATCGCCCAGTTACTGACCTACGGAGCGCAAGTGATCCTCGTGGACGGGAACTATGATGATGCTTTCAATCTAAGTATTGCCGCTTCGAACGAGTTTGGCTGGTATAACCGAAACACCGCTTACAACCCCTATACTGTCGAAGGCAAAAAGACTGCCGGGCTTGAAATTTGGGAACAGGTATTGCGTCATCTGCCTTCGGGCAGCGACCTGAACGTCTTTATTCCCGTAGGTGACGGCAACATTCTCTCTGGTATCGCCAAAGGTTTCCTGGATTTGCTCGCTCTGCGTTGGATAAATAAACTTCCCCGGCTGATTGGTGTTCAAGCCGAAGGTTCTGGTGCCATTTACAACGCTTTCATTCAAAAAAGCAACCGGGTCGAAGCGGTAAAAGCTAACACGATCGCAGACAGCATCAATGTCGACCTGCCCCGAGATGGGCTGCGCGCATTGAAACGTGTGCGAGAGAGCAACGGATTTTTCATCACCGTATCCGACGAACAAATCCTGACTGCCATCCCCCAACTGGGCAGCGCCGGTTTGTTTGTTGAGCCTGCCGCAGCTGCGGCTTACGCTGGTCTGGTAAAAGCCCTGCAAACCAACCAGATCGACCCAAGTACCCCAGCTCTCGTACTGGCGACGGGCAGCGGATTGAAAGATGTCAGGGCAGCTATGCAATCTGTCCAACCCGCCCCCATCATCGAACCAAGGTTGGAAAAACTCAAGGAGGTTTTAAGTGTCTGAACCTACATTTAGCGTGATCGCACCCATTTTCAACGAACTGGAGAACCTGCCCCTGCTTTATGCACGGATAAAAGAAGTCATGGATACCACTGGTGAAGACTGGGAGCTGATCCTCGTCGATGACGGCAGTTCTGATGGCTCAACCGACGTAATTCGCAAGTTAGCTGAGGGAGACGATCGAGTCAGACCGGTCATCTTCGCGCGCAATTTTGGTCACCAAATCGCCGTGACCGCCGGGATGGATTACAGCCGTGGTCAGGCTGTGACGATTATCGACGCTGATCTGCAAGACCCGCCTGAGGTGATCCTTGATCTGATCGCAAAATGGCGTGAAGGCTACCAAATCGTCTACGCCGTTCGCTCGGAACGCGAAGGTGAGAGTTGGTTCAAGCTCACCACGGCGTCACTTTTTTACAAGCTGATCTTCAAAATTACCGATGTGAAGATCCCCCTCAATACAGGTGATTTTCGCTTGATCGACCGCACCGCCCTTAATGTTATCAATAACATGCGCGAGCGTAATCGCTTTTTACGCGGGATGGGTGCCTGGGTGGGCTTCAAGCAAATTGGTGTGGAATACAAACGCCACGCCCGCCATGCCGGTCAGACCCATTACCCGCTCAAGAAGATGGTTCAACTCGCATTGAACGCCGTCACCGGCTTCTCAACCTATCCTCTCAAACTCCTCACCACTGGTGGCATCGTATTGGTCGGGTTGAGCCTGGTTTTATTATTCATCTATTTACTGCTGGCAATTTTTAACAATTTCGACCTCACCTACGTACTCGCCACCTGGCTGAGCCTGATCTTCCTTTCGGGCATCCTGCTCATCGGTATGGGCATCCTCGGCGAGTATATCGGACGAACGTATGACGAAGCCAAAGGCAGACCACTCTACATTGTCGCAGAGGGTCCAAAAGAACCTTTTAATCCCACCAGACTGGACATCAAAGAATAAACACAAATAGGAACTCACATGACAAAAATTGACCTGACCATCATGAATGACCGTCTCATCCACACACTGGAACGTGTTCGTGAAAAGAGAATCGTCATCCCCACCCTGGCACAACAAAAAGACCCCAGCCTGGTCCCTGCACGCATCCAGGAACAACTCAAGGAGATCGGACTTTGGGATCTGCACCCTCTCAACCTCTTCCGCATCACCTGGAAGAATGAGCCTGTTGCTCAAGGCGGGCTTTATGGTGGAGTGAATTATGTTGAGTTTCCCAAATCTCTCACTGGCGTGGATGCCCGCATCGTCGCATTGGTGGGCAAGTGGTTCCCGTGTGGGGTGCACAAGGTCGGTGCAGCCTTTGGCTGCCTGGTTCCGCGCCTCGTGACTGGTCAATTTGACCCCACCACCCAGAAAGCTGTCTGGCCTTCGACCGGTAATTATTGCCGCGGTGGTGCTTATGACTCTGCTTTATTAGGCTGTAAATCGATCGCGATTTTACCTGAAGGTATGAGCAAAGAACGCTTTGACTGGCTTAAAAACATTGCTGATGAAGTCATCGCCACCCCTGGGACTGAATCAAACGTCAAGGAGATCTTTGACAAATGTTGGGAACTGCGCCGTAGCGGTCAGGATTTGATGATTTTCAACCAATTCGAAGAGTTTGGCAATTACCTCTGGCATTACCTCCTCACCGGTAACGCGCTCGAGCAGGCTGCTCGGGCAGTCATGGGGCCCAAAGACCGTATGGCTGGCTTTGCATCCGCTACCGGCTCTGCCGGCACGATCGCCGCAGGTGACTACCTGAAACAGGTTTTCCCCTACACTAAAATCATCGCCAGTGAAGCTCAGCAATGTCCCACCCTCCTTGAAAACGGGTTTGGTTCTCATCGCATTGAAGGCATCGGCGACAAGCACGTTCCCTGGGTGCACAACGTAAAGAATACCGATTTTGTAACCGCCATCGACGATAACGCCGTGGTCAACCTGGCTCGCCTTTTCAACGAAGAAGCGGGTAAAGAATACCTGGCTGCATCAGGCGTAGATGAAGATTTTGTCAAAAACCTGAATTTGCTTGGTTTCTCCAGTATTTCAAACCTCCTTTCGGCGATCAAGTTCGCCAAGTACAACGAACTGACCAGCAAAGATATCGTCCTGACCGTCCTGACCGATTCAATGGAATTGTATAATAGTCGCTTGAAAGAAATGCATGATGAACTTGGCGAATATACCCGCGACAACGCCGTCGCCGATGATGCCCGCTATCTCAAGGGACAGGCAATCGATTACATGCAGGAACTTGGCTACCGCGACCGCAAGCGCATCCACAACCTGAAGTACTACACCTGGGTGGAACAACAAGGGCGCACTTATGAAGAAATCATGGCGCAATGGTACGATCCGGAGTACTGGACAGAAATCCAGTCTCAAGGGCCGGAAATCGACGCATTGATCGAGGAGTTTAACCACAAAGCCGCAGTCCAACTCTAAAGGAGCCCGCTTGAATCAATCGGCAGCAATTTCTGATACAAGCCTCGTGATGGTGGCTGTGATACCATCGACCCGCGATCTCGATATCGCGCGCTTGCTGGGTTGGTATCGCATTCCGTTGAAATCTGCGCCAAAGATCATCGCGGTGGATTACCTGGCGTTTTACCAGACCTCAGCTTTCCCAAGGGACCAAAAGGCTCTAATCCGCTGGATGGCACCTATCCTTGGGCATGAGCTCACCACCAGGGCTGAATTGATGCAAGACCAGGCGGATCACCCCCGGGCAAGAGAAGAGTATTTCAAAATTCAACTTGGTCCACTTCTGGAATTAAAAAAACCGCTTCCAGCCAAAAGCTGGAAACGGGTCACCTTCTTCTACACAACCGGTCAGCGCGTTAAAAATGCTGAGAGCATGAACGATTTGCCCGTTCATGACGAAGAAAGACCAATATTATGGCAGGCACTGCGAGAGCGAGCGCTAAAAAGCGAAGAATACCAGGCAAATGAACTGCCCGAAATCCCACTTGACCCAGCCCTCCTGGCGCTTTTAAGTGGTTTTAGCCGGTCAAAATAGTGAGAAAGGCACCCATCGTGAAAACCATCATCAAAAACGGTAAACTGGTAACTGCAGAAGCCAGTTTTCTGAGCGACATTCTCATCGAAGGTGAAAAAATCAGCCAAATCGCTGAATCAATCGATACGGATGACGCCAAAGTCATCGATGCAGCTGGAAAACTGGTTTTGCCCGGTGGGGTCGACCCTCACGTTCATCTGCATCTCGA
Source organism: Anaerolineaceae bacterium (assembly GCA_011620465.1). GTDB lineage: Bacteria > Chloroflexota > Anaerolineae > Anaerolineales > Anaerolineaceae > Mesolinea. Next base: position 11,665 of record WOZC01000113.1, read on the forward strand.
AATGGCAGGTACCGTCTCATCGGATGACTATTACACTGGCGGCAAAGCAGCTGCCTTCGGTGGGACCACAACGGTGATCGACTTTGTCTCGCAGGGCTCAGGCAGCCTCGAGGAAAGCGTCCGGGCTCACCGCCGTTTTGCGGACAGTACCACCAGCATAGATTACGGTTCTCATATGAATATTACTCATTTTGATGACCAGGTTGCTGAACAAATCGCAGGCTTGCCCGAACTTGGCATCAGTACGATCAAAGTGTTCACTGCTTACAATGATCGTTTGCGCATCAAGGACGGCGATGTCTTCAAAGCCATGCGAGTCGCGGGTCAAAACGATATACTAACCATGGTCCACGCGGAAAATGGCGATGTGATTGACATTTTGACCAAAGAAGCCCTTGAAGCCGGTCACACCCAACCCATCTGGCACGCCCTGACGCGTCCGGGCTGGGGTGCGGTGGAAGCCAGCTTACGTGCCTTCGCTCTGGCGGCTCAAGCGGACGCTCCCGTCTACCTTGTACACATGAACATGGCAGGAGAGGTCGACCAGTTGAAATATGCCCGCTCAAAAGGCGTTTATGCCATGGGCGAGACCTGCCCTCAATACCTGTTCTTCACCGAAGAAAACCTGCAGCAGCCGGATGGAGCAAAATGGATTTGTTCTCCTCCGATGCGTTCCAGAAATGACAACATGGGGCTATGGCAAGGTTTGGAAGATGGCATCATCCAGGTCCTGGCTACAGACCACTGCCCCTTTTTCTTCAATGGTCAGAAAGCAATCGACTATGAAGGTGAAAAGGTCGCCATTCCGGGCAAGGAATTAGGCAGGGAAAATTTCACGCAAATTCCCAATGGTTTACCAGGATTGGGTGATCGGATGCCTGTGTTTTGGACGCATGCGGTCGCCACTGGTCGAATCAGCCCGGAGAGGTTTGTGGCGCTGACTTCCACCAATCCTGCCAAAATATTCGGGCTCTACCCGCAAAAAGGCTGTTTGCAGCCCGGTTCAGACGCCGATATTGCCATCTGGGATCCAAATTTGAGTGTCAAATACGGTGTAGACATCGCCAGGCACCGCACCGACTATAACCTTTATGAAGACTGGAACTTGAAAGGGATGCCAGTCATGGTAATGCAGCGCGGAAAAATCCTCGTCGATCACGGTCAGTGGTTTGGCAAGCCAGGGCAGGGAAGATTCTTGCAGCGTTTGAGTGGAGAAGTCCTTTAAGACTGGTCAGTAACAGATGATCTTATTCGCCATCCTGGGAGTGCTATTTCTTGGGTCATTGTTGATAATGATCTTGCATTCTTACCGACCCAATACAGCCCGCTCCTGGGTTATCGCCATGATCACAGCGCTTATTGCCTGGGTTGCCTCGTTTGTATTGCGTCTTTATCTGCCAACGCAGGTCAACCTAATAACGTGGTTTCCGGGTACGATTTTTAAAGAGAGCCTGGGGTTTGAGGTTGATTATCTCAATTGGCCTTACATGGTGGCCGTATTGAGCATGAGTGTAGCGGCTCTCCTGACCGATACAACGCGTTCTGACCCGGGGATAACCCCCTACTCCTGGGCACAGACGATCTCTATCACCGGCTTGAACCTGATCGCGATCCTGGCTGCCAACCCACTTACCATGGCAATTGCCTGGATGGTCACCGACCTGGTTGAATTGTTGACTTTGGTGAGACTTTCTAAAGCCGCTGAGTTGGGCTCGAAAATCGTAAGTTTTTTCAGCATTCGCATTCTCAGCACCTTTATGCTTACCATCGCTGCCTCGGTTGCCTGGCAGGGGCAGCCCTTCGCTGGTTTCGAGGTTATGCAGCCGAATACCAGCCTGTTCTTTTTGATTGCTGCAGGTTTGCGCCTCGGTGTTTTCCCGCTTAACCTGCCTTTCCTGGACTCGCCGGAATTGCGTTGGGGGGCAGGCACACTCTTTCGTCTTACTCCAGCGGCATCTGCGTTGGTTCTCATTGCCCATCTACCGGCAGGCTTAACGATTTTTAACCAGAACTTGGTCAACATCGTCCAAATTCTGACCCTCATCGCAGCTTTCTATTCCTCGCTGATGTGGCTTACCCGCAAGACAAATTATGAAGCCCGTCTTTATTGGATGGTCACGCTTTCAGCCTATGCCATTCAGAGTGCCTTAAACGGAAATCCAGAAGCCAGCCGGGTTTGGGGATTGGCGCTCTTACTATCTGGAAGTTTACTTTTCTTGTTTAATCCGCCAATTCGGCGCATCCGTTTCTTGCCGATGCTGGGCTTACTCGGTTTTATCGGTTTACCTTACACCCTGGCAGCGTCGGGTTGGGAAGGGCTTGTGCAAGAAACTCTCAAATTCACTTCAGTGATCATGATAATTTCGCACGCCTTTCTCGTTCTTGGCTACATACGTCACATAATTGGGGCAGAGAGCACGGTCACAGGGCTTGAAAAATACGCGCGCATCACCTTTCCTCTCGGCTTGGTAACGCTGATACAGACGATTCTGGTGTTGGGTTTGGTTGGCTGGCCTGGCGTGCTCACTATTGGTGACCTGAGAGGCAGCCTGGGCAGCCTTTCATTAGTTCTAATTGGACTTCTTATCGGTTGGCAGTTTGGGTTCCGCGTGGAGATGGATGTGCTCTCCCAAAAAATACCTTTCTATCGGCTCATTTCGGTCGTATTCAACTTCTTCCGGAAAGCCCTCAGCCTTTCCTGGGTTCCGGGTCTTGTCAAACGGGTCTACACCCCTGTGGCTGGGTTGGCAGGGTTCTTCAGCCAAATTCTCGAGGGTGATGGCGGCATTCTGTGGTCGCTGGTCTTCCTCCTGATTCTCTCGATTCTCTTTCTTGCTCCGGGGCTCAGATGACAGAATTTCTACAATCTTTGCCCGTTTACATCGCCCTCCTGGCTGCCTTGCTCAACCTTGTGCGCCGGCAGTGGACGCTAAACCTGATTGCCCTGGTTGTGCAGTTTGCTTGCCTTTTTCCAATGCTGTTGAAAATTTTGCCCCTGCAATTAGCCTTGATCCAACCATTCACTGGCTTGATGGTAACTTTGATCCTTTACCTGACCCTCTTAGGTGTTGGTGGAATCAAAGCAATCAACCTTCTTTTTTCCCTTACCAGTGGCGAGATATTTCGTGGATTGGCTGGGATCTTTTTATTAGCAATCCTGGGAACTTTTTTACCTCAATTTCAACAAGCTGTCTTCCCGCTGGTTCCAAGCAATCATCTTTTTCTCAGTATTGGGTTGGTCCTGATTGGACTTACGCAGTTGGGGACTATTAGTGAGCCCTTCTACCTGGCTATCGGTATGCTCACGTTTCTTTCAGGCATCGAATTGCTTTATTCAGCATTGGAGTATTCTTTTCTGTTGGAAGCCCTCCTGGTAGCAGTAAATCTGCTTTTAGCAATCGTAGGCGCTTTCTTTATCGTTAAAAATGCTGAAAGCGAGTCTGCGTGAACAACACAGTCATCATCTGGATTGTGCTGCCAGCTTTGTTGGGTCTCGCGTTGGTATTGATCCAACGCCAGACAAAGCTCTCAGCTGTATTGGGCAGCCTCATTCCGTTTGTCCTTACGGTACTTGCCGTGGTTTTTTCAAAAGGTTTGACACTCCTCGTTCTTGGTCGGTATTTCATTCTGGTTGACAGCCTGGTGATTTTTGGTCGCACGATTCAGATCACGGCTGATCAGCTTGGTATCATCGCGCTGCTCTATTTTCTTTGCTTTGCCTGGAACCTGCTCAGCGGTTTGTTCAAGGTGGGTCATTGGTTCAATAGTCTCAGCCTGATCATTACCGCCCTTTGGGTTTCAGTACAATTTATCAACCCCTTCTTATATTCTGCAGTCGTCATCGAATTAATTGCGCTGGTTAGCGTTCCCTTGCTTTCCCCTCGGGGCACACCCGCCAGAAGCGGTGTCATCCGCTTTTTGAGTATGCAGACCCTGGCAATGCCGCTCATCCTGATTAGCGGCTGGATGGTATCCGGTATCGAGACATCTCCATCGGCTGAAGCCATCATCCTGCGGGGTTCCCTGCTGGTCATTGCCGGGTTCAGCCTTTGGGCTGGGATTTTCCCGATCCACAGCTGGCTTCCTATGCTGACTGAAGAGAGTCATCCCTGGATTATCAGTTTTCTCCAGACCATCATGCAAATCAGCCTTGCCATTTTCTTTCTCAAGTTTCTAAATCAATATGCCTGGCTCCGCAATTTGGAAGAAATCAAATTGGTACTCAAATGGATAGGCGCGTTATGTATCATTTCCGCGGGAACTATGGTGGTTTTTCAAAAAAAATTGAGCCGCATCCTCGGCTACCTTTACCTGTCAGGGACAGGATACATCGTTCTGTCCATGGCTTTCCAACAGCAAGGCTGGCTCGATGTTCTGAGCTTATACTTACTGCCCTGCGTCTTCGCCTATTGGTCACTCGGTTACGCTCTCTCTTTGCTGAGGGAGGCATTGGGTTCCGAACAAATCGATTTTTCTGAACTGAGCGGTTTGATCTGGCGCTACCCCCTGATCAGTGTCCTCTTGCTCTGCAGCTTGCTGAATATCATTGGCATGCCGTTATTCTCGCTGTTTCCTTCCCATCGCATCATCTGGAGTATTCTCGCCAGTGAGAGCCTGACAATCCGCCTGTTGATCAGCATTGGCCTACTTGGTATGATCACCATGGTCTTGAGAGTTTTGGGAATGATGGTCCAACCCCCTGAAGTTACAGATCAGGATAAAAAAGAAAAGCCTGTCTTTATTGTCCCTGTGGTGCTGATCGTCTTGCTCATGGTGCTGAGTGGGCTTTTCCCTCAAATTTTCTCTGCCCCAATACAGAGTCTTTTGATCTCTTTCCAGAATCTTTTACTTTGAGTAAAAGAGGAAAATTGAAATTGTGTATAATCTCATAAAATGACTGACTGAAAGATAAGGATCTTATGGACGAATATTCCGGTATAGAACAACTTGAAAAACGCGTTGAATGGCTCGACAACGAACGCCGCAACGATAAAACCAACCTCGCTTCACTGCAAAATCGCCTGACCATTCTGGAAGGTGAAAATATGAATTTGCGAAAGCAGCTCAAAGAGCTCGAGGTACTGATCAATCGCAATTCCACCCAGATTGCCAGCATGGATAAGTATGATAATCGCATCGAGCGCTTGAATATCGACCTGACCAAACAAATCCGGGAAGTGAACGAACGGGCTGAAAATAATCTCACTGAAGCTCAAAAAAGAACCAAAATCGAGGTGGATTCGACCAAGAAGACCATTGCTGAGCTCTATCCGCTGATGGATATGTTTGACCCAATTCGGGCAGACATCGCCGCACTGAAAGCTGAAGACACCCGCATGGCACGCTTGAACGAAGAATTGAAACTTAAGATTCAGGATGTCAGTCGTTTTGATGAAGACTATCGCCGTTCGCTTCATTTACTTGAAGAAGGACGCCGCCAGGAAGCCAAACGCATCACCGATCTGCAGGGTGAAGTTGCCTCGGTTCGCAAACGCCTGGAAGAAACCCGCGGTCGCTTTGATAGCTTTAGCGATAGCTTCCGTACCTTCGACACGCGCATCGCTGAGATCCAGAACAACGAAAAAGACCGTCGTGAAAACCAATCCCAGTTCATTGACCGTGTCAACAGTTCCCTTGTTGAGAAAGACAAGGTTTTTGCCATTTGGGAGAAACGCTTCGCGGAAATCGATAAATTCAATGCGAACCTGGGATCACAGATCGAAACACTCGAAAAAATCCGTTTGTCTGCCACCAAGGCAATTCAAACGGCTGAGGAAGCTTCGCAACGCTTCGAGCGCCGCATCAACGAGATCACCGAGCTTCAACGTCTTAACGATGACCGTTATCGCCAGGAGTGGACCAATTTCAAGTCAGATGATGTAAAGCGCTGGACGAATTACATGCTCGCCCAGGAAGAGCAATCCCGGGAAACCACCCAGGAATTTGCTCAACTGACCAAACAACTGCAGGAGATGGATGACCTGACCGCCTTGATGCGGGACGATTTGGACAACTTGAGCCGTGAAACTGTCAGGCATGTCCAAACGATTTTGGTTGCTTTCCAGGAGTCTATCCAGAATATTGCCCCACTCGTGGATAACAAGGCTTCTTAGCCTATGTACATTCTTGGCACTGCCGGTCACGTCGATCATGGGAAATCCACCCTTATCGCCGCTTTAACCGGCACCCACCCTGACCGTTTGAAGGAAGAAAAAGCCCGTGAGATGACCATCGAACTGGGCTTTGCTTCGATGACCCTTCCTAATGGCGAAGAAGTGGGCATTATTGACGTTCCTGGTCACAGGGACTTTATCGGCAACATGCTGGCTGGGATCGGTGGGATCGATGCAGTTTTATTCGTCGTTGCGGCGGACGAGGGTGTTTCCGCGCAGACCCGCGAACATCTGGCAATTCTGGATTTACTCGAGATCAAGCGTGGCGTGATCGTCCTGACCAAAACCGACCTCGTTCACGACCCTGAATGGCTCGAACTGGTCGAGATGGACATCCGCGAACTCGTCCAGCCCACCTCGCTGGCAGATGCGCCCATCGTGGCGGTCTCTGCACGAACGGGTTGGGGTATTCCGGAATTGCTTGAGCAAGTCCAACAAACATTAAAAGGAATTCCCGGTCGCAAGAACCTTGGAAAACCGCGTTTGCCAGTTGACCGGGTTTTTACTTTGACAGGCTTTGGTACCGTGGTGACTGGTACGCTTTTGGATGGCAGTTTCAAAATTGCTGACGAGATCGTCTGTCTGCCTGGCGGGAAGACCGGTCGCATCAGGGGACTGCAAAACCATCACCACAAATTGCAGAAGATCGATCCCGGATTCAGGGCAGCGATCAACATCGTCAATCTGAACTACCAGGATATCAAGCGTGGAGATGTGATCGCCCACCCCGGTGATTACAAACCGACCACCTTGCTGGACGCCCATTTCCGCTTGCTGAAAGATAGCCCTTATCCAGTGAAACACAACCTGGAGGTCAAACTTTTCCTCGGTGCCAGCGAAACAACCGCGCACGTGCGCCTTTTAGGCAGCCAGGGGTTGAAACCCGGGCAGGATGCCTTTATCCAATTGCGCACAAATCATCCTGTAGTTGCTTCAAAAGGTGACCGCTTCATTTTGCGCTTACCATCCCCATCGGAGACACTTGGTGGCGGTGTGATCCTGGACCCTGATCCAGGTCAAGCTTACAAACGCTACCACCCGGACAACCTGGAACGACTTGGCAAAATGTTTTCCGGAAGCGAGAGCGAACTCCTCAGCCAGATCCTTGAAAACCAGAAAGTGACCAATGTAGCAGCTTTGGCTCAAAAATCCGCCCTGCCAGTTGAAGAAGTCATACAGATCGTGACTGCGATGCTCCAGGACAATGAAGTGCTTAGCCTTGGTAAAAACAAGGATATCGCAAAACTCACCTTGGTTTACCCTGCCTATTGGCAATCTCTTCAGCAAAACTGTCTCGAAAGTTTACAAGCCTTTCACCGTACCTATCCGTACAAGGCAGGAATGCCCAGAGAAGAATTCAAAACGATGCTTGGTCTTTCACAGGCACTTTTCGATCAGGTTGTCGATAAATTGGTGGATGACGACCTTCTCGTCCAGAAAGGCAGCCTCGTTTGGGCGTTCGGACATCAAGTTGTTTTAAGCCAGGAGGATGAAGCCAGGGTCGCGCCAATATTGGCTGAATTCCAGGCAAACCCATTCAGCCCACCAGATGTAAACCAGCTTCAGACTGAAATTGGACCTGACCTGCTGGAAGGTCTTCTCTCTTCCCAAAAACTGGTTGCTGTCTCAGACCAAGTGCTTTTCACTCAAGATGCGCTCAACCAGATGCGGGAGTGGGTCCAGGAAATCATCAGCACAGCAGGTCAGTTAAGCCTGGCTCAATTCCGTGATCACTTTAAAACCAGCCGGAAATATGCTTCAGCCGTCCTGGAATACTTCGATCTGACTGGATTCACTTATCGAAAAGGTGACTTCCGCGCTTTAAGATAGTACAATAGCCTTACTACCATTCTAAAAAAGGAGATATTAGTTATGGCATTTAAAGTACTCATCACAGACGGCTTGGAAAGTATCGGAAAGGACCTGATCAACCAGGTCGGTGAAGCCGTGGACAGAAAAGGTATCGATGCAGCCCAGCTGTTAGCGGAAGTTGGCGAATACGATGGCATGATCGTTCGCGGTCGTACCAAAGTCACCCGCGAGGTTTTTGAAGCTGCAAAGAACCTCAAAGTTGTCGGTCGTGCTGGTGTTGGTGTGGATAACATCGATCTTGAAGCAGCTAAAGAGCATGGGGTCACCGTTGTGAACTCCCCTGTTGCCACCTCTGAAGCTGTCGCTGAACATGCGATGGCACTGCTTTTCGCACTTTCCCGCGATCTACCTCGTGCAGACGCAGCTATGAAAGCAGGAGATTGGGCAAAAAAGAGTTTGATGGGAGTTGAACTAAAAGGAAAAACCCTCGGAATAATTGGCTTTGGGAGAATCGGTCGGCTTGTGGCGAAATATGCCAGTGCGATCGGGATGAACATTATTGTATATGAACTTATTTGGGACCCCGAGTTTGTGCGCCAACAAAACGCAACCCAAAAATCGCTGGATGAAGTCCTTGAACAGGCTGATTTCATCAGTCTACACCTACCCCTGACTCCTCAGTCAAAACATTTACTCAGCGAAGATACTTTTGCGAAAATGAAAGATGGGGTCTATATCATCGATGCTTCCCGCGGTGGAGTGATCGATCAAGAGGCGCTGCTCCGCGCGCTGGAATCTGGTAAAGTTGCTGGCGCAGCCCTGGATGTATATGAAAAAGAACCTCCAGTGGAATGGGATCTTGTCAGACATGAAAAGGTTATCGCAACCCCACACATTGGCGGACAAACCATTGAAGCGCAAATTCGCGCTGCTAGCGATATTGCTTCAGAAGTAGTGAATGTTCTTGAGGGGAAAGGCTTACGCTGGAAGATTTGTTAAAATATTTCAACAACAATTTTTCAAACTGCCTCTGATTGAGGCAGTTTTTGTTTAATTAACCGGAGTTGGTGTTGGGTAGATCAATTCCTGCGCTGGTGTACCCATCGGTGTCGGGGTAGGGATCGGCGTTTGACCCGAAGGGTCGTGCACGTACACATAATCGCCCAATTCAGCCCAGTTGTACAACCAGTGTGCATCACCAGGGAACATGTTGACGCAGCCATGGGACTGTTTGAAACCCAATACTGCCGGCCAATAAATGCCATGGATCGCCTGGGCACGATTGTAGTACATTGCCCAGGGAACGCCTTCCATGTAGTAAAAATCGGAACGATCACTCGTGTACGAACCCTGCATCTGCTCTATTTCCTTCTTTTCATAAATCCGGTATGTTCCCGGATCGGAATAGAGATCTCCGGAACCAGTGGCAACTACTGCAGCAAAAACCAATTCGTTGTTCTCGTAAGCCGATAAGGTCTGATTGTACAGATCGATGTTGATCCACTTTCCGCCTTCCACACCAGGAGGAGTGGTGGTATCAACCACAACCCGACGGGATTTCAAGGATGGGATCCATTCGGTTGGCGAAACCTGGTACCATTCGTACCCTTCAGCTTCCACCACATTATAGATCGGGAAGGAATCATACTTGTTGTAAGTCTTGCCGGTCGCTCCGGAGGAAAAACTGGCGCCATTGTAGGAGCCGGTTCCATCGATCGTGAACCCCAGATTACTTTGCGGGGAATCAAAGAATTCCAAGCCCTGCCAGTTGGGAATCGAATAAAGCGGCTCTGCCTCTATCCATCCTCCGCCCAAAAGTCGGACAAAAGTTCGTCCACCGGAATTTGCCTGCTCAACGAAAGCAACGTAACGCCTTAACCCTCCCGGATACGAACGGATCACCGTTCCACCGCTGGTGGCATCACTGAGGCTGGCATAAACTTTTGTCTGTCCGTCATTGATACTGGCAATCCGAATTGGCAAATTATTCAAAGCTGGATCTGGCGTATTGGCGGGCAACCCGGCAAGGGGATAAGTAAAACCCTGTTCGCGCAAACCTGTGATCGTTTGAGAAGGACCCAACGGGAGGCAATCTCCCGGGTCATTGGGATAATAACCTGGCAAGCACAGCGGTAAATCGTAATACTGTCCGCCATCAGTCTGAATTTCAGCAGCAATGACCGCCTGGGAATTCAACAGCATGACGACTGCAAGTACGAATGCAATCAATAAATGTTTTTTCGTTTTCACAATTGCATTATAACCGTAAAGAATTTACGAGCAAATTATCGCATACCCTTTTATTTCGTCAATTCTTATCTTTTGAGCCCTATCCAAAGTATGGATAATGGAGGTAAAATTTCTACAACCAGTCCTCAGGAGGTTGATGATGAAATTTCCGTTTTATCAGGTCGATGCCTTTACGGTCAAACCATTTAAAGGCAATCCAGCCGCGGTAATTATGTTGGAAGACATCCGGGAAGATAGCTGGTTACAAGCTGTCGCTCAAGAGATAAATCTTTCTGAAACTGCTTTCCTGCGCCCTAAGGGTCACGATTACGAATTGCGATGGTTCACTCCCACTACAGAAGTTGACTTGTGCGGTCATGCGACTATTGCCAGCGCGCACATCCTGTATGAATTCGGTTTTTACGATCCAGACGAGACCATCAATTTTCACACGCGCAGTGGTGTCCTCACCTCCACGTTCAACCGTGGGACGATCGAAATCAACATGCCTCGCCTGAATGTCACTCCTGCCACCGCTCCAGCCTTATTGAAAGAGATCCTCGGGTTTGACCCGATTGCAGTCGCTGAGTCCGAAAACGGCGTTCTCATCGCGGAGCTTGCCAACGTAGACCAGGTGCGCAACTTTGCGCCTAATTGTGATGCGATTGCGCAGTTGGATTTCAACGATCTGGCACTGACCGCATCAGGGCAAGATACAAAGTACGATTTTGTTTCCCGCTTCTTCTCTCCTAAAACCGGCATTCCGGAAGATCCTGTGACCGGCATGGCACATTGTCTTCTCGGACCCTATTGGGAAGGAAAAACTGGAAAAAGTCAATTCTACGCCTACCAGGCTTCTGCCCGTGGCGGCGAGGTTTGGGTGCGGCTCAAAGAAAACCGCGCTTTCATTGGCGGTAAGGCAGTCACGGTCTTAAAGGGTGAGATGCTCAAACAGGGGCAGTAGCACCCGGGTA
>WOZC01000021.1 GCA_011620465.1 Anaerolineaceae bacterium
GGGTGTTAAGTGGTAATATAAAATTATGAAAAATCCGCTTGAACCGGGGCTGTTACGGTTGTTTCGTTACTTCTCCCTCATCGGACTGGTATTCTTCTCCGCCCGCTGGGTCTACACCGACGTCAGCATCCCACTCACCACCGTTATCGCTTTCCAACCCGTCTATTACGTCATTATCCACGGTTTGCTTTTCCTCGCCCTTTCCTTCCCCTGGTTGGAAAACAAACTCAAAGACAAGTACTTCCCCCTGATCCTGATCATTTACACTCTCGCCATGGTAGGCGGCAGCTGGCTTTACCTGCTTGAACCCAACCGCGGGATCACGAATTTTATCTCTCAATCCTATTCCCTGGTCCCGATCCTGATCGTTCCGGTGGTGTTTATTGCCTGGCAATACGACTATCGCGCCGTCCTGGTTTACACCGTGTTGACCAATCTGTCTGATTTCATCATCACCTTCCTGATCATCGGTCACATCAACCTGGAAAGCTTGCCCCTCCTCACCCTGCCCGTCGTTCGTGCCTTCGCCTTTGCCTTGGTGGGCTTCGTGGTCAACCAGCTAAACGAGAAACAACGCGAGCAAAAACACAAGCTGGTCCTGGCAAATATGCAGTTGGGTCAATACGCCAACACGCTCGAAAGCCTGGCAGTCAGCCGTGAACGCAACCGCCTCGCCCGCGAACTGCACGACACGCTCGCCCACACCCTCAGCGGTATCTCGGTCAACCTTGAAGCCTTGAAAACTATGGTACCAGAAGGTCAAACCGACGTCACCGTCATGCTGGATAACTCACTCTCGGCTTCCCGCCGTGGGTTGGACGGCACCCGCCGTGCCCTGAACGACCTTCGAGCCCAGCCGTTGGAGGATCTCGGTCTTGAGCTTGCTCTTCAAACTATGGTGGAAAGCCTGGCTGAACGGCAAGAAATGCTGGCTGAAATCCGCATCTCCAACCTCTTCCAGATCCTGCCGCCCAACGTTGAGCAAGCCTTCTATCGCATCGCACAGGAGTCGATTGAAAACATTTCCGTCCATTCACGCGCCAAAAAGATTTTCTTCAGCCTGGAGGAAGAGGACGGTGTGGTTCGCATGGAAATCCGCGATGACGGAATAGGTTTTGAACCCCAGACCGACCCGGGTGGCGGTCATTTTGGTCTCCAGGGCATGAAAGAGCGCGCTACTTCCATCGGAGCGGACCTTGAGGTCCTCAGCCAGCCCGGTGAGGGAACCACCATCAAGTTAAGTTGGGAGCGTTTTGTATGATCAAAGTACTGATTGCCGATGACCAGAAAATCGTCTGTGAAGGTTTGAAGCGCATCCTGCAGACTGATCCGGAAATTAATGTTATCGCCACCGCTAATGACGGTCAGGAAGCCCTCGATCTGATCAACACCGATTTGCCGGATATCGTTCTGATGGATCTGCAAATGCCGCGTATGAACGGTGTTCAGGCGATCCATCACCTCAAAGTCAGCCATCCCGACTTACCGGTACTGGTTTTGACCACCTACATGGACGACAAATGGCTATTTGATGCCATTCGCAGCGGCGCCTCCGGCTACTTGTTGAAAGACCGCCCCCGCCAGGAATTGCTCGACGCCATCCACGGCACCATAGCCGGACATGCCTATATCGACCCGAGCGTTGCAGGCAAGGTTTTAAGCAATGTCGCTGCCTCACCGAATAAACAACCCGCAGAGCACTCCTATAACCTGACAGACCGCGAACAGGATATCCTGAACCTGCTTACCCAGGGTTTATCCAACGCCGATATCTCTCACCGGCTTTACCTGTCGGAGGGCACTGTTCGCAACTACACCAGCACCCTTTTTGCCAAGTTGGGCGTTTCCGACCGCACGCAGGCGGTCATCCTTGCCATCCGCGAGGGATTGGTAACTGATAGCTGATATCTGTTCCCTGTTACCTGTTCCCTGTAACCTGCTCCCTGTTCCCTGCCACAACGCTGTTCACGCGCTCGCTGCCCCACACCATCAAGACCAACAAGACCAGCAGTGCGAACGGGAAAACTTTCAGGCTCCATTTGGAAGCGATCAAGCCCACCAGGGGCGGCATGACGGTCAGTCCCACATAGGCAGATGCCATCTGGATGCCCATCAGGCGCGAAGAGTTCGCCGCGCCAAAACGCGCCGGCGTTTCGTGCAGCATGGAGGGATAGATCGGCGCGCAGCCCATCCCCACCAAGAGCAGCCCGACCAGGCTGAAGACGTTTGCCGGGAAGAACAACAGCCCGATCCCCACCAAAATGGAGGTCTGCCCAGCTCTGATAAGCGTCTTGCTCGAGAAGCGCATGGTCAAAAAGCCATTGATAACACGCCCAAGCATGATCCCGAAATAATACGAAGCCGCCCATGCCGTGGCTGTTTCCGCCTTCACCCCCCTGATCTGCACCAGGTAACTGGCAAACCACAAGCCGGCGGTCAGCTCGAGGGCGCAATAGGCAAAGAAAGCCGCCAGGTTCGGTCCCATCCCCGGCAGTTTCCATAATTTTCCGTTACCGTGTTCTTCCGAATGTTCTTCAACCGCAGCCTGCTCGCCATTCTTCCAGAGCTTCAGCGAAGCCACCAAAATTGCCACCAACACGAACTGCACAATTGAAACCGCGCGGTAACCGTTCTGCCAGCGCTGCGTCAGGCTGATCATCCACGCCATCAGCAGCGGTCCGGCGGTCGCCCCCACCCCCCAAAAAGCATGCAGCCAGCTCATGTGCCGTGAACTGTAATGTCGTGCCACAAAATCGTTCAGCACCACATCCACCGCTCCCGCGCCCAAGCCCATCGGCACCGCCATCAGCAACAGCCACTGGAAATGGGTGGTGAATGAGTAGCCTAAAAGTGCCAGCGCGGTGGTCAGGACGCTCAGGGTGGTCAGTTTGCCTGTACCGAACTTCTTGATGAGCCTTCCTGCCAGCAGGCTGGAGATGATGGTGCCGGTCGTGACAAATAGGGAAACCAGCCCCGCCCCTTCCAGCGGCATCCCCAATTCCTTCTGCATCAACGGCCAGGCTGCCCCCAGCATTGAATCGGGCAAACCCAGGCTGATAAAAGCCATGTAAATAACTAAGAGTAGAAGCGTCGCCATTTTTCCGGAATCCTCGGTGGATAATCGGTCGATTATACCATCAGAGGATTGGGGAATTACTTTTTTTACCCCATCTTAAGAGGGGGATGGTGACCTGTGCCCGCCGTGGACCGACGAGTAAACCGGGGGGTGGGTTTTATCTTCAAACCAAATCGCTGCGACCCTGCTCCTTCAAAAGCTTCACCAGCTCACGCACATCTCCCGAATGGTTCAGGTCGCAGACCATCAACGCGTCCGGGGTGTCCACGATGATCAAATCCTTCAGCCCGATGCCCGTGATCAGGCGCGTGCTGCCCAAAACCAGCGTGTTTTCCGAATCCTTCAAGAGCGCGTCGCCTCTCACGCTGTTGCCCTTCTCGTCCATCGGCAAAAGCGACTTGAGGCTCAACCAGGTGCCCACGTCCAGCCAATCCATATCCGCCGGGATCACGACCACGCGTTCGGCGTGCTCCATCACCCCGTAATCGATGGTCTGTTTCTCGATCCTGGTCCAGATCGCCGGCATTTCCTGCTCGTATTCCGGCTTGCCAATCAGGCTGGCTATGCGCAAGAGGCTGCTGTGCAGGTCGGGCATCTGGCGCGCAAACTCCGCCATGATCACCGGCACTTTCCAGATGAACATGCCGCTGTTCCAACAGTAATTTCCCAGCGCCAGCATCTTTTGGGCGTTATTCAGGTTCGGTTTTTCCACGAAGTGCATCGAATGGTAGGCTTTGTAGCCCTGCATCTCAGTCACCGCGCCGTCCAGCTCGATGTAACCGTAATCGGTGGAAGGCCAGGTGGGGGTGATGCCGAGCGTGATGATGTAGTCCTGCCGGGCAAGCTCCAGCCCCGCCTGCACCACCTCGCGGAAGACCCTGGGTTTGCCGATGTGATGGTCAGCCGTCAAAACCGCCATGGTGGCGTCCGGGTCGCGCTGCGCCAAATGCACCGCCGCCAGCCCGATGGCAGACGCTGTGCCGCGCATTTCGGGCTCGACAATGTAGTTTTCCTGCGGGATCTCAGGCACCTGGGCAGCCAGTCCGGCAATATGATTTTGACTGGCAACCACCAAGATTTGCCCGGGGGTAAACAGGGGATACAAACGCTCCACGGCAATTTGGAACATACTTTGATCGCTGTAAAGAGAAAGGGATGGTTTGGAATGCTGTTCCCGGCTGAGCGGCCACAGGCGCGTGCCCGCCCCTCCAGCCATAATCAGGGCATAGTTCATTAGGATCCTCCGAAAAGTATTTTCATGGACGCCATGGGTGTCGCCTGCAATTATACCTTCGTTATTAAGTCGCAGCTGATACCCGTCCACTTCGTGGCGAGTACAGGTAGCCATCTTTTCGTAGGCCGGCTTCTGCATCTGAAGCCGGCTTCTTGTTTTTCGTCAGCCGGGACCTCGTGCCCGCCTGTCCTGTTCCCTGTTCCCTGCAACCTTTT
>WOZC01000076.1 GCA_011620465.1 Anaerolineaceae bacterium
CCGTTACAAAGGGATTGTGTGCGATAAATGCGGAGTTGAAGTTACCAAGTCGTCTGTCCGCAGGGAACGGATGGGACACATTGACCTGGCTGCACCGGTAGCCCATATCTGGTATACCCGCCGGATCCCGTCTTATCTTGGTTTGCTGCTGGATTTTTCTCGCAAGAATCTTGATCGCGTGCTTTATTTTGCACAATACATCGTCACTTATGTTGACGAGGATGGTCGTCAAAAAGCGCTCAAGCGACTGGAAGACGAAATCAGCGTTTCAGAACGTGAACTTGGCGAACAGCTGAATGGAAAAATTGCTGAAACCAAGAAACAACGTGACGCTCAATTGAAACAACTTGATCTCGAGATCGCTAATATCGAAAAAGAATATGACGAGAAGGTTGCCAGCCTGTTTGAACCCGTAATTTCTGCAGGTCAGGATTTGGAACGTGAATTAGGCGAGAAAACCGGGAAAACTATTCGCAAAGCTATCGTTTTTGAAGTCGAAGGCGTGAAACAAACCATTGTTGAGCCTGGTCAGGAAGTAATAGGCAAACACGTTGCTGATGTTCAGGATTTAGTCCGCGAACGGATGGAAATGCTTGAAAAGGGTCTCAAGGCTGAAAGAAGCGAACGACTCGAAAAACTTGCCATCAAGCGTGAGGAAATCAAAGCCGGAGCTGATTTGACCATGGAAGGTCTTCGCAGCCAATTGGATGATGAAGAAGGATTAACCAAAACAGAGAATGCCCGCAAGCGTGATGAACTGTTCGATCTTAAGCCTTTCACTTTCATGAGCGAATCACGTTACCGCGAATTGAAATCACGCTGGGGCAATGTTTTCAAGGCTGATATGGGCGCTGAAGCATTTTATGACGTCCTGAGACGCCTGGATCTTGATGCCCTCTCTGAAGAATTATGGAACGAAGCCCGTACTACCAAGAGTAAGCAGAAAAGAAAGAAAGCTACCAGCCGACTGAAAGTTGTTGAGGCTTTCCGACGTTCAACCAACCGTCCCGAATGGATGGTCCTCACTGCTCTACCGGTAATTCCTCCTGATCTGCGTCCGATGGTTCAACTGGATGGTGGACGGTTTGCAACCTCTGACCTCAACGATCTCTATAGACGCGTTATCAATCGAAACAACCGCCTTAAGAGACTGTTGGAATTGGGTGCCCCTGACGTTATCGTTCGCAACGAAAAACGTATGCTCCAGGAAGCAGTTGACTCCCTGATCGACAATTCGCAACGAGGGCGCTTGCTCTCCCGACGTGGTCGCCGCGAGCTTCGCTCCCTCTCTGATATGCTCAAGGGTAAGAAAGGTCGCTTCCGCCGTAACTTGTTGGGTAAACGCGTGGATTACTCCGGACGTTCTGTAATTGTTGTTGGTCCACATCTCAAGTTGTTCCAGTGCGGGTTGCCGAAAACAATGGCTTTGGAGCTCTACCGACCATTTGTGATCGCCGGTTTGGAAAGACACGGCTATACGAGCAATATCAAAGGTGCGAAAAAGTATATCGAACGCAACCGACCTGAAGTTTGGGAAGTTCTCGAAGAAGTCATTAAAGATCGCCCGGTTTTACTGAACCGTGCTCCAACCCTGCATCGCCTTGGTATCCAAGCTTTTGAGCCAATTTTGGTCGAGGGCAGTGCTATTCAACTTCATCCTCTTGTGACCACAGCGTTCAACGCCGACTTTGACGGTGACCAGATGGCTGTGCATGTACCGCTATCTGAAAAAGCTGTTTTGGAAGCACGGGAATTAATGCTCGCGAGCAAAAACCTGCTCAAACCCGCCAGCGGTGAACCTGTTATCTCTCCAGGAAAGGACATGGTGTTGGGTGTCTATTACCTTACCATGGAACCAACCGAGCCCCAGGTTGGTGAATTGCGCGTTTTCGGTTCGATCAACGAAGTGTTGTTAGCTTATCAGCTTAACCAGGTTAAGGTACACACCCGCATTAAACTGCGCATTGATACCTGGTTTGATGATAAGGGCGATCGCTTAACTCAGCCTGAGAGAAGGATTATCAATACCACTGTCGGACGGGCAATTTTTAACGATATTCTTTCCGACAAAATGCAGTTCATCAACATGACTCTCGACAAGGGTGGTGTTCGTGATTTAATCAGTGAGATCTATGATTATCAAGGTCTGGATGAGACTACCCGCATTGCTGATGCCGTAAAGGATATTGGTTTCCGTTATGCAACCCAATCCGGTTCGACCCTGGCTGTCTCTGACATCACCGTACCTCCTGAGAAAAAAGAATACATTGACAAGGCGCTGATTGATGTAGAGGAGATTCAAAAAGCTTATAACCGAGGCTTGTCTTCCGAGACTGAGCAAAACAACAACATCATTAAAGTATGGCAATCCACAACCGAATTAGTCGGTCAGGCAGTGCGAAAGCACCTTGACCCGAGCGGCAACCTTTCAACTATGGCACAATCAGGAGCGACAAAGGGCGGTTTTAGCCCTATTTCTCAAATGGCGGGTATGCGCGGTTTAGTCGCTGACCCTGCTGGTCGTATTATCCCAATGCCTATTCGATCCAACTTCCGGGAAGGTCTGTCGGCTTTGGAATACTTTATTTCCACCCATGGTACCCGCAAGGGTCTTGCTGACACTGCTCTTCGCACTGCAGAAGCTGGCTATTTGACTCGTCGTTTGGTTGACGTAGCCCAGGATATCATTATTAACAATGAGGACTGCGGCACTGAAGAAGGCATTTGGATCAACAGAGCTGATGATATTGCCGGTCAACCTTTTGGTGATCGTCTGATCGGTCGTCTGTTAGCCCAGCGCCTGGTGCACCCGAAAACTGGCGAGATCATCGCTGAGCGGAATGAATTGATCTCTAAGGATTTAATCCTCACAATCAATGACGCGGATGTCGACAAGGTTTTTGTGCGTTCGCCTTTGACCTGTGAACTCGTTCATGGTATTTGTGCCCGCTGTTATGGCACTGATCTTGGTCGTAATCAAATGGTTAAATTGGGTTCGGCAGTTGGTATTGTCGCGGCTCAATCCATTGGTGAGCCTGGTACACAGCTGACTTTGAGAACCTTCCACACCGGTGGTGTTGCCGCTGGTAGTGACATTACTACTGGTCTGCCCAGAGTTGAAGAATTGTTTGAAGCCCGACGTGCTCCGAAGGATGAAGCTGTCATTTCCGAGATTTCGGGTATCGCGTCGGTTGTGCAATCAGAACGCAATCCAGACCAACGAACTGTACGTATTGAAGATACCGTCATGATCTCCGATGATTACGAAATCCCTGAAGATTGGGAGATCAAAATCAGCGAAGCAACTCAAATAGCCAAGGGCGATGTTATTGCCAGCCATGATGAAACCGTAATCACCGCCAGTAATGCCGGTCGCGTTCGATTCGAAGGACATCGTGTCATCGTATCCTACGAAGATTCACAAGTTCAAAACTACGATATCCCCACTACAGCCCGTCTGATTATCAGCCATGGACAGAAAATTGAAGCTGGTCAACCACTGACCGAGGGCTCAATGAACCCTCACACTATTCTGAGGATCAAAGGTCGCGAGGAAACTGAGGTTTACCTTCTCAAGGAGATCCAGCAGGTTTATCGTACCCAGGGTCAGAACATCAATGATAAGCACTTTGAAGTGATCATCCGTAAGATGCTCAACAAGGTTCAGATCACCAGACCTGGCGACACCAAATATCTGCCGCAAGACTTGGTAGATCGGCTTGAGATCCGCAAGGAAAACGAAGAATTGCTCGCCAAGGGTCTGCGTCCTGCACGTTATGCAGAGATCCTGCTCGGTGTTTCAAAGGCATCCTTAAGCACGGATTCTTTCCTCTCCGCCTCCTCCTTCCAGCACACTATTAAGGTGTTGGCAGGGGCTGCAATCGAATCTAAGGTTGATCCACTGTACGGTTTGAAAGAGAATGTCATCATCGGCAAATTGATCCCTGCGGGCACGGGTTTTGAACCCGGACGCTTTGATCAGGCTGAAGACGTTGTGATTCCTGGCAAACCGAACATTGAAGTCGAACAATTTCAGGTATTCCCTGAAGTGGAAATCGATCCGTTCGACGAGTTAGAAGACGAACATCTTTACGATGAGACTGATCTCGAAGGACTGGACGAATTTGAGGCTTCTCTTGATCCTGAAGAGAATGATGAAGAAGGCATACTGCCCGTTATCCTTGACGACGAGGATCTTACTGATGATGACGAAGAAGACTTTGAAATCGACGTGGATGAGGACGACGACTTATTCGGGGATGAAGACGAAGATTAGTTTGTAATAAACTGAATTTACAAACACCCGGAGAAATCAAAACTCCGGGTGTTTGTGCTATAGTTAAGGGTTGTTAGCACCCGAACGAATAATCAGAACATGAGTATTAGGTTATGACCTCTACCAACGTCACAAAAGTCAACATCAACGCTGAAATGCAGCAATCCTACCTGGATTACGCGATGAGCGTTATCGTTTCCCGCGCATTACCCGACGCAAGGGATGGTTTGAAGCCAGTACAGCGTAGAATCTTGTACGCCATGTATGACATGGGCATTCGCGATACAACGCCTCATAAGAAGTCCGCCAGAATTGTCGGCGAGGTGCTTGGCAAGTATCATCCTCACGGTGATACGGCGGTTTATGATGCCATGGCGCGTATGGCACAGGATTTTTCGGAAAGATATCTCTTGGTAGATGGACAAGGCAACTTTGGGAGCATCGATGGCGATCCACCTGCTGCCATGCGATACACCGAAGCCAGGCTTTCTCCAGTATCCATTGAACTGCTCCGCCAACTCGACCTGGAAACTGTTGATTTTACAGATAATTTTGACGGCACACTCAAAGAACCTTCAGTTCTGCCTTCAGCGATACCCAATATGTTGGTGAATGGCGCTTCAGGTATTGCCGTTGGAATGGCTACCAATATCCCTCCTCACAACCTGAGTGAAGTAGTTGATGCCTTAGTGATGATGCTGGAAAACTGGGATCGTATTGAAGATATCACGGTGGATGACTTGATGCTGTATATCAAAGGTCCTGACTTTCCAACTGGCGGGATGATATTGCAGGATGACAGTTCTGAGCCGCTCTCGCAAATCTATGGCTCAGGGCATGGGACTGTCAAAATGAGAGCGCAAACAAGATTGGAAGAGATGTCACGTGGAAGAATGCGCATTATCGTGACAGAACTGCCTTTCATGGTCAATAAATCTTCGCTGATCGAAAGAATCGCTATGATAATTCGTGAAGGCGGTCTGGAAGGGATCACAGATTTGCGCGATGAATCAGATCGACAAGGCATGCGTATCGTCTTTGATCTGACCAAGAATGCTGATTACGAGACCATTCTGACCACGCTTTACAAACGCACTCAAATGCAAAGCACCTTCGGGATCAATATTCTCGCCCTGGTAGATGGAAGTCCTCATCGGTTGTCTCTAAAACAATCCTTGCGTGTGTTTGTTGAACACCGCATCGAAGTGATCCGGCGCAGAAGCGTATTCTTATTGCGAAAGAACGAAGAGCGGCTGCATATCCTAAAGGCATTACGCATCGCCATTCAGAACATCGATGAGATCATCAGGATCATCAAAAAATCACAATCTGTGGATGACGCCCGGCAGAGCCTGATGACCAAGTATGGGCTGGATGAGATCCAGGCTAACGCTATCCTTGAAATGCCTCTACGTCGTTTGGCGTCATTGGAGCGCAAAAAGATCGAGGATGAGTATAAGGAAGTCAGTAAAACCATCGAAGACCTGAAAGCCCTCTTGAAATCACCCAAAAAGATGCGGCAGGTCGTGATCGATGAATTACGAGAAGTCAAAGAAAAGTTTGGCGACAGCCGCAAGACGCAAATCTACACTTTGCGTGAGGGTGAAAAAGCCTCCGATTTCCTGACTGTTACTGATGTGATGCCTTTAGAGCACTATTGGGTGGAAATTAGTGAAGACGGGCTGCTTTCACGTACTGAGAATGACAAGGCTAACCGACTGGGCGGCGAAAAGGCACCGTGGAGCTTGGTACGAACCAATTCTCATCAGACGATTTTCCTGGTGACCACTGAAGGGACTTGCGCAGCGATCGCATCACTTTCCATCCCGGTTCAACGCGGAGAGAATAACGCGGTGCCAGCGCATAAGTTGGCACCTCTGCATTCCAACGATATACTACAATCGATTTTCACAGTACCGATTGACACGGAAGACCTTCCGGAACGCTATGTGATCACTGTCACTCGCCAGGGGATGATCAAACGCTCAGCGGTAAAGGATTTGCCAGGTGTTTCGGTCAGCAACTTCGTTTTGTGCAAAGTCAATGCTGAGGACGAACTGTTTCAGGTTTTGATCTCTGATGGCAGCCAGGATATCCTGATCGCCACAGCCAGCGGTATGTGTATTCGCTTCAATGAAACCGAAGTCAGGGCTATGGGGCTTGTAGCGGCAGGCGTTAATGCGATAAAGCTTAAAGAAGATGATTTCATTGTAGGCGCTTCTTTAATTTCCGAAAAAGACGAAGTTGCTCTGCTGACTCGTCTGGGTTTGGCTAAACGCATACCAGCCAGCGATTTCCCGGTGCAGGGAAGGTATGGCCAGGGCGTGTTTGGCTGGAAACTGGGCGAAGGGGATCAGATTGCAGCAATGCTTGTTGGTAAACTGACGGATAAAGGAATCTGCCATTTCAGCAAAACTGCCAGCAAAGTCTTCACGATCACGAATGCGATCAGCCGCAAACGGGCTTCCAATGGACAAAGCATGTATCCATTGAAAGCCGGCGATGAAGTGATCGGCTTTACGACCATGATGGATTACAGTGACTACTGGGGTGAAGAAAAGGCTTAGCGACTCCCCTACGGCTCGATTGTACCGTCAAGCCCCAAATCTCCGGCTATACTGCGCATAGCGATAATCACATTTTCGACGTGTTGCCATAGTTCAACGCCAAATTCTTCTGCAGCAGCGGTGATCATCGCCCGGTCTGCTCCGGCGGCGAATGAACGATCTTTCCATTTATTCTTGACTGACTTTGGGGTAAGGTCGTGAAGAGAACGGGATGGGCGCACCAGGGCGACCGCGGTAATCAACCCTGTCACCTCATCACAGGCATACAATCCTTTTGAAAGCAAACTTCTTCTTGGAATACCTGCATTGTTGGAATGACCGCCGATTGCCTCGATGATTTCTTCAGGAACGCCTTTTTCACGCAATAATGGTAGCCCCATGAGCGGATGTTCTTTAACAGTTGGATGGACTTCCCAATCATAGTCATGGAGCAAACCGGTAACCGCCCATACTTCTTCATCTTGTTCCAGCTTTCTCGCGTAGAAGCGCATGGCTGCTTCGACACTGAGCATATGCCTGATCAGGCTTTCGTTACTGACATATTCGCTGACCAATTGAAAGGCTTGTTCTCTGTTCATGGATTAATTCTTATTTGGGATGGAAAGATTGGTTCCATTTCTCCCAGAACCGGCAATGGTTTCAAAATGTACACATCCAGCCAGGCGACCACAGTGGCGAATACTTCCCGAATGTTCCAGAAAAGGTAACGGGACCGTATGTAGCGTGATTGCTCGACGGGTACACCGACTGTGTCCAACTCCGAATTCTCGCAAAGGAAGAGAGCGCGGGGAAGGTGATATGCCTGGGTGACGATGATGACTTCATCCAATCCAAAAATATGATGGGCACGGTAACAGCTGTCATAAGTACGCCGACCGGCATAATCCAACACCAAATCCGCTTCAGGTACGCCCTGGGCTAAAGCGTATGCTTGCATTGCTCCGGGTTCGTTATAAGTTAATTCGGTGTTATCACCGGAAAGAAGCAGTTTTTGAACTTTGCCCTGGCGGTAGAGCTCAATGGCTGCGTCCAGCCTGTCTTTAAGGGGTGCGGAAGGTTCGCCCAAATAGTTTAATCCTGCACCAGGAACAAGGACGACTGGTTTGGATGGGACGGTTTCGAGCGTGTAGGTTGCATCTTTCGTTATCGACAGCATCGTCAATCGAAGCGCGCCTACCAGAAAGAAGGCACAACAAACAAGAATTATGAGATAACGCAGGATCTTTTTCATGTTCAGAAGTTATCTTACCAGATCGGCAAGACGAACGTCTGTGGTTGTAAGAAGGTCACGCAGAGCCTGATAACTGGTGTCGTGCAGAGGCTCCAATTGAGCCACTTCATAATTCAACATCTGGCTCAACAGACTCTTGCCGGGCTCCTCGCGGGAAAAATTACGTAAAAATTCCGATATACGGTTCTGAAGGGTCAGTTCCATCTGTTTGGAAACGGAAAGGTTTAAATTGGGAACAACTGGTGGGGAGATCCAGATGATGGGGACTTTGTCAATAACGTCGGTCAGGTCGCTGATCACTTCGGAGGAAGTGCGGGGATCAGCCGAAAGCGCGTAAGTAACGGCATAGGAGCAGATCCCTTTGATGTAGAGGGCGCGGATACTTGAGCTGAAACTGTAAGTGAGCACCGGGCGAGTGTAGGAGATATTACTCTGCGAGAGATAACCAAGCGGTACCCAGTAGCCCGATAAAGAGTCTTCCTGGGTGAGACATGGGCGCAAACCTGCCAGTTGAGTCAACGCCTGGGCAGCAGTTGCCTGGGAGCTGTTTGTCAAAGGATCGTAATATGATTGGAAATTGGCGTCTTTGTGCCCCAAAAATTGGATACCATAAGCGGTCACACCCAGATGATTTGTCACTAGCAACGCGCTTACAAGGTCTTTTTGGGAAGCGAGCAGGTATTCCGGAGTAGTCAGCCACGCCATATCAACCTCCCCTCGTTGTAAAGCCAGTTCAAGGTCGACATAATTGGCAAAGGTTTGGGTTGTGAAGGATAGCGAAAGCCCTTCGGAGAGATGCAGCAGCACACTTTGAAGCGCTTCTGCCTGACCGGCGACGTTTTCCTGGATGATCAAACCGATCACGATCGGGTTTTCAAACGAACCAAGGGGAGCTGGGGTTGGAGTATAGGTGGGCATGGGAGTTGGCGGCGATAGTTCCGGGGTTGTTGTCATCGGGTTGAATTCGAGGGTAGGCTGCCGCGTAAGTGAATTGCAAGCACTCAAAAGCATCAGCGAAATGGCGAGTGCCAGGATAAAACGCATGCCAGTTTTTGCCATGGGTTCATTTTACCCTAATTGAAAGGGCATAATGGAAAAGTGTTTCCTTTAGAAGACTGATTGCGGAGGGATGGACCGATCAGGATCTGTTCCGCCAGGCTTCTATGTTAAAATCAACAAAACTATCCGGAGGGTGTTATGGAAATACTACTTGAAACAGTTAAAAAACCTGAAGATATCAACTTTATCTTTGGTCAGTCGCATTTCATTAAAACGGTAGAAGACATCCATGAGATGCTGGTAACTTCTGTCCCTGGTATCAAGTTTGGATTAGCATTTTGTGAAGCGTCCGGACCCTGCCTGGTACGATGGACAGGGAATGATGAAGAACTGATCGAACTGGCGACAGAAAACGCCATGCGAATCGGTGCCGGGCACAGCTTTATTCTCTTCCTGGGTGAAGGCTTCTTCCCGATCAACATTTTAACCAATCTGAAGCGCATCCCGGAGGTAGTCAATATTTTCTGTGCTACTTCGAATCCAACAGAGGTTGCTTTGCTGCAAACTGAGCTAGGCAGGGCAGTTTTAGGTGTCGTTGACGGTTTCTCACCCAAAGGGATTGAGACAGAAGAAGATATTACCACCCGAAAGCGCTTCTTGAGGATGATCGGATATAAATTCTAATTTTTTTGGCTGGTTTTATTAGCCTAAGGCCCAGTCTTTGAGAAATTTAAAGCCGGCAAAGGCTCTTGCACGATGGCTGATCTGGTTCTTTCGTGCTGAATCCAACTCAGCCATTGTTCTATTTTCCTGTGGGATCCAGAAAATCGGGTCGTAGCCAAATCCATTGCTTCCGCGGAATTCTTCGATCACCTCACCAGGGAGTATGCCATGATTGTCACGGACCTGGTCGGCACGCAAGTAAAAAACAGCATGGCAGTGAAAGGCTGCCAACCAGGGTTTTGGTTTTCCTGATAGTTTCGAAAGCAGGAAAACGCAGCGGTCGTGATCAGAAGCACCTGGTTTTTTCGAATAACGGTGAGAATGCAGCCCTGGTTCACCGCCCAGAAGTTCAACCTCCAACCCGGAATCATCGGCGAGCACAGGCATCCCGCTTGCCTGGTGAAACGCCCTGGCTTTCAGAAGCGCGTTTTCAAAATAGGTTGAGCCATACTCCGGGGGATCGAGTTTCAGACCAAGGTCGGAAGGTTTGATCAACTTGATCGGCAACTGCGCAAGAATGGCAGAAATCTCATGGAATTTATGGGCGTTATTGCTGGCTATCAGAACTTCTTTCATCAACTGTCCAATCTAAAGTGGGTGGTAAATGCCCACGTGATATAATCGAGGAAAACACGTTAACAATTGTAATTGACCATGGAAAAGATAAGACATCCCCTTCGTACAAATGTCGGCTATTTTCTCAATAAACCGATAGGCTACAGCCGGGAATTCGAGATTGATTTCCCGCAGATTTTCATCGAACCTGACCTAAATGCCACTAATCTCAAAGGCACCTATTCCTTCTCCCGCACAAGAGAAGGCTTGCTGCTTCGAGCGGATTTGGGGGCGGACATTGAGGGTCAATGCAGCCGGTGCCTGGAGCCGATCCCTGTACATGTGAACACGCAATTCGAAGATTTATACGTTTTCGAAACCCGCATGAAAGAAGAACTGGACGAAGAAGAAGTGCCCAACGACGGATATATTGAACTCGGCATACCTTTCCGCGATTACCTGCTCTTGGAGATGCCGATCAACAACCTCTGTCAAGCAGACTGTAAGGGAATCTGCCTGGATTGCGGGCAAAACCTGAATACCGGAACCTGCGAGCATAACCACGGAATAGAATACTTGTAACGATCATCAAAAATACCTGAAACCTACGGCGGATAATGATAGAATTTGCCGACGCTATTATTTTGGAGTTAACTATGAACGAGAACATTTTGATTGCTGTAGCCTGGCCGTATGCGAATTCTGACATCCATGTCGGGAACATTACCGGATCTCACCTTCCCGGGGATATCGTTGCACGCTATCACCGCTTGAGAGGGAACAAGGTTTTGATGGTCTCAGGTTCGGATTCCCACGGCACGGCGATCACAATCAAAGCCGATCAAACGGGTCAGACTCCACATGCCATCTATTCCCATTATCATCCTCGATTCATCGAACTTTTTCAACGACTGGGGATTAGTTATGACCTGTTCACCTCAACCCATACAGAAAACCATTTTTCGATTTCTCAAAAAGTCTTTTTAAGCCTGCTTGAAAATGGATATCTGAACAAGTATGTTTCCAAACAGTGGTACAGCCCGGTATTAAAGCGGTTTTTACCTGACCGCTACGTGGAAGGCACCTGTTATATCTGTGGAAACGAAAGTGCGCGGTCTGACCAGTGCGAGAAGTGTGGCAACGAACTGGAAGCTGAAAAGCTCATCAACCCTCGCTCAAAAATAGATGGATCTACTCCTGAACTGAGAGAAACTGAGCATTTCTTCCTCGATCTTTCAACCCTGGAGCCCAAAATCCAGAGTTTCCTCAAAGAACGGGAAGATTATTGGCGACCCAATGTCTTACGTCAATCCTTAGGGACCATTCAGTCCGTTGGTCTGAAACCGACTTCGGTAACTCGCGACCTGGAATGGGGCATCCCGGTTCCGTTGGAAGGTTGGGAAGGCAAATGCCTCTACGTTTGGTTTGAGGCAGTGATTGGATATCTTTCTTCCTCTGTTGAATGGGGATTACTGAACGGTCAGCCCGATATTTGGCGGGATTGGTGGACGAACCAGGAAGCCCGGTCGTTCTATTTTATTGGCAAAGATAACATCACCTTCCATGCCGTCACCTGGCCAGCCGAATTACTCGGCATGGGCGATGGTTTTGACCGGCGAATGGAGAATCCTACACCAGAACCATTGGTCTTACCCTACGATGTTCCTGCCAATGAGTTTATGAACCTGGAAGGTAAGAAGATCAGCGGCAGTCAGAATTGGGCTGTGTGGGGATTGGACGCGCTTGATCGTTACGATAGTGACGCGCTGCGATATTACCTGACGGTCGCTATGCCTGAAAACAGGGATACGGACTGGGATTGGGAAGAATTCTTCCAACGCAATAACAACGAATTGGTTGCGACCTGGGGCAACCTGGTCAACCGGGTTCTGTCCTTTACCTGGAAAAACTTTGAAGGCAAGATACCTACCCCTGGCCAATTACGCGATTCGGACCTTGATTTGCTGGATACAATCAAGGCTGGTTTTGAATTGGTAGGCAGCCATATCGAGAAGGTGGAATTAAAGGCAGCCCTGGCTGAAGCCATGCGGTTAGCAACCGAGGTAAATAAGTATTTGGATGTTCACGCGCCCTGGTTTGAAATCAAAACTGACAGGAATGAGGCGGCAAAGTCGCTTTTCACAGCCATCCAGGCGATCGATTGGCTAAAAATTATGTTCGCACCTTTCCTGCCGAATTCCAGTGAAAGATTGCATCAAATCCTGGCTTACGAGAAGTCCCTGTTTGGGACATCCTTTATTCAGGAGGTTTCGGATTCACTCGGATCGCACCAGGTGCTTGGGCTTGACAATGAAAAATCACTAGTGAAGGAAGGCTCGGATTTGTGGACAGCGGAAGTGTTGGAAGAAGGCAAACCTTTCAATCAGCCGGCTGCCTTGTACAAGAAACTCGACCACAGTATTGTTGAAGAAGAGCGATTGCGATTGGGCAAGCCCTCTGATTAACGAAGACTTCGCTTCTTCAAGGAGAGGGTGAAAACGCCGGTGCGATCAATTTCTCTCCTATGATCATCGAACTCAGTTGGTAGTTGCTTTTTTTCGGTTGGTAGCCTTCTTTTTTGGAGTTTTTTCACCTTGTTCCGCGATGCTTTTCATCAAGGTCTCCCAGATATCTTCAGCTGGTGTAGCAGCGGGTTCCAGTTCTGAAGGGGTTTCGGGACTGGTTGTCGCGCCTGTTTCGATCTTCTTGTCGATCCATTTTTTCAATTTTGTCTGGTATTCATCTTTGTATTGACCATGATCCCATTTCTCGGTCATATTCTGCAGTAATTGCTCTGCTAAATCCACCTCTTTTTGGCTTATTTTGGCATCTGAGGGTATTTCCAGGTCTTCGGCAGGTTGGATTTCCTCCTCGAAACGCAGCAAGTTTAGCACCAGGGCTTCTTTGTAGTCGTAAAGGGCAGCCAGCGATTCTTTTCCGCGGATGACGATCCTGGCTATGCCCACTTTTTTTGCCTTATTCATGACTTTTCGAAGAAGTAAGTATGGCTTTTCACTGCCTTTAGCTGGCAGAACAAAATAGGGAGTCTCAAAAAACAGAGGATCAATATCCTCGGCATCGACAAACGATTCGATGTCAATCGTCCTGGTGCCCTCTGCTTCCACGCGCTCGAAGTCCTCATCAGTGAGGGTTACATATTTACCCTCCTCAAATTCATAGCCCTTGATGATGCGATCCCAAGGCACCTCTTCACCAGTGTTCTCGTTTACCTTTAAATAGCGAATGCGGCTGGAGTCTTCACTGTCGAGCATGTTAAATTTGATCTCGTTCCGCTGCCTGGCAGAAACCAGGCTGATGGGTATTGATACCAAACCAAACGAAATTGTGCCTTTCCAAATTGCTCTCACATTCCTCCAATCTCCTCTATAACGGCATTATATATGCTGCATCAAAGTATCGTGCAAATATGTACAAAGCTTGATAACGGTGAGTTTGTTTGTTTACAATAACTCTATGGACTTAGAAACCTATAACAAGAAACGAGATTTCCAAAAGACAGCTGAGCCAGCAGGTGAAATCGGGCAATCGGGTGAAGAACTGCAATTTGTGATTCAGAAACATGCTGCCAGGCGTTTGCACTACGATTTCAGGTTGGAATGGAAGGGGGTCTTGCTCTCTTGGGCAGTGCCAAAGGGTCCTTCTATGGACCCACACGATAAACGACTGGCAGTGCATGTGGAAGATCACCCCCTGGACTATGGTGAATTTGAAGGTGTCATCCCCAAGGGCGAGTATGGCGCAGGAACAGTCCAGCTTTTTGACGAAGGCACCTGGACGCCGCTGAAGGACGTGGATAAGGCTCTGGCAGAAGGGGAATTGAAGTTTGAACTTGACGGAAAGCGCTTTCAAGGAAGATTTGTCCTCGTAAGAATCCGTTCAGACAATGACGAGGACGATAATTGGCTGCTCATCAAAGAAAAAGATGATCACGCACGTGAAGAGAGTGGGATCAGCGGTCTGGAAACCAGCATCAGCTCTGGTCGGACAATGGAAGAAATCACCAAGGAAGGCATGAAAAAAGAGCCTGGTACGAGAGATAGCAGAACCGAAACTGGAAAAGCAGATTTGCTGAAAGCATTGCCTTTTACTTCCGCGAAGCCTATGCTTGCCAGACTGGTATCTAAACCGCCTTCGGGCGCAGGTTGGCGCCACGAGATCAAATATGATGGCTATCGCCTTCTGGTTTTCTTGGAAGGTTCCCAGGTGCGAATGATTACCCGGGGTGGACATGATTGGACCGACCGTTTTGCTGACCTGGCGGCAGATTTTGATAGGTGGGAACGTACCGCCAATTTGGTATTGGATGGCGAGGTGGTATTTTTTGAACCTTCCGGACGGTCTGATTTTCAGAGTCTGCAGTCTTCTTTGAAATCGGCAGATAAAAAACCCTTGACCTTTGTTGCCTTCGATGTGCTGGCAGTCGGAAACCAGGATGTGCGTAATTTATCCCTCGAACAGAGGCAGGCTTTGTTAGAGGAGCTATTGCAGAATGCCCCAAAATCAATCATACGCAGCCCGTATACCGAAGGGGATCACCTAAGGTTGTTTGACCAATTGTGTCTCAAAGGATTGGAGGGGCTGGTTTCGAAACGGTTGGGCTCGCGTTACAGCGGTGAGCGTAGCGACGATTGGGTGAAGAGTAAATGCGTTCTGCGACAAGAATTTGTTGTCGCTGGTTACACACGTTCAGAGAAGAAACGCACCGGCTTGAGTTCGCTAATATTGGCAATCAACGATGGAGGCAATTTGAAATATGCTGGTAGAACTGGAACGGGTTTTACAGAGGCGGACTCTAAGCAGTTGGTGAAACAATTTCAACCCTATCTACAAGAAAACGCCAGTGTCGACATCCCAGAACAATATCGGCAACCAGAGCAGATCTTTTGGATGAAACCTGAACTGGTTGTTGAAGTTAAATTTGCTGAGTGGACAGATGATGAAATCGTACGCCAAGCAGTCTTTATGGGATTGCGTGAAGATAAAAAACCATTGGAGGTGGAGATGGAAAAAGAAACGTCTGGAAAGGCACCTGTAAGTAAGAAAAAGGTAGGCAATAAAAAACAAGCGAAAGACCGCGATCAAGTCACCATCAAGGGGGTACGCATTTCAACTCCAGATAAAGTTTATGACCCTGACAATAATCTGACAAAAGGGCAGGTTGCCGAATACTATCAGGATATCTCAGAGTGGATGCTACCGCATCTCAAGGACAGATTGGTCTCAATGGTACGTGCACCGGAAGGGATTGCAGGCGAAACATTTTTTTCCAGGCATGCAGGCGGACAAATAGCCCATGTAAAGGATGTTCCGGTTCGGGAAAAATCTGGTGAAGAGGACCTTTACATGGCAATTACAGATTTCAAAGGTCTGATGTCTGCTGTTCAAATGAGCACGATCGAGTTCCACACCTGGGGCTCACGTTTGCCTGAAATAGAACTGCCTGATCAGCTTGTATTTGACCTGGACCCTGATGTGGGCATGGATCTGACCCAGGTTCGTCAGGGAGTTCGTGATTTGTTTGGGTTGCTAAACCAGCTCCAATTGAAATCTTTTGTCAAAACATCCGGTGGAAAAGGTTACCATGTCATGGTCCCTATGCAACCTCAGGCGGAATGGGGAGTGGCAAAACAGTTTGCGCAAAACCTGGCAAAAGAGATGGCAAAGCGCTGGCCAAAACTATATACCGCTTCAATGAGCAAGCAGAAACGTAAGGGGAAAATCTTTATCGACTGGATTCGCAATGGCAGGGCTGCCACGAGCGTATGTGCATTTTCACTTCGTTCCAGATCGGGGCTGCCGATCTCCTGGCCGATTTCATGGGAACAGCTGGACCAGATTGCCCCCAACCAGGTGACGATTCAAAACTATCATGATTACCTCAACGAAGACCCCTGGGAAGATTTTTTTAACGTTACTCAGAGTTTGAAAGCTTGATGTTTGTCAAGGTAGAACGGTAGGTCGTACAGCAATTTTTGCATGATCAGCTCAACCCGGGAGCGCCACAGGTTGTGACTATTGTCGGTTTCTGATACTGTAGGCGTGATGATGTCGCTGACCCCACGCAAGATCAGACCTTTTATTTTGTTTGCGTTCAAAACCCAGGCGATCGAGGCTGACTCCCAGTCTGCGGCTGGTACCGCGAAATCTTCAATCAATACATGGAAGTTATGGAAATCAATATCCTGGTCGGCCGAAGCCAGGGGAGCCCGGCGAGTATTCTCAGGCAAATCAATGCCGATCCAATCTGTATCCAGTTCTGCGCGATAGAAGTCGATCGCATGCTGACTGTCCCCCATGCGTTCGTAGATATCGTACATGACCGTATTGGTGACCAGCAAGGTCTCACCCAGAGTTGCGAAACCCTCAAGCCCACCACAGGTACCCAGGTTGATCACTAATTCTGGATGCCAGCGGTCGATGACGTACTGGGTGGCTGCGGCACTGCGGGTTTTTCCCCAGCCTGAATGAAAAAATACAACTTTATGGGTTCCGACTGAGCTTACGAACCAATCTCCAAGCGGTGATGAATCATTTTGAGCAGGGTGAATGGTATCAACAACGATCTGCCATTCAGAATCAGCAGATACAAGAACGGTAAAGACAGGTGAGGAGGGGCTATCCACTAAGCTTGCTGTAACTTTTTGCCTGCAGAAGCGCCGTAAACCAAAAAGCGTTCGATCTCATCGAGTCCAAGAAGCTCATTTGCCAGGTGGTCATCAAAATGTCCTATGGCACAGACGCCATAATCTATCGATTCAGCGCATAAGTATAAATTCTGACAGACGTGCCCGGCATCCAGAAGAATGTAACGGTAAGCCCGCGTACTGTAGCGCCAGCTGGTCCGGTAGACATTGGCAACCCAGAAAAATGTGACCGCGGAAGAAATAACCTGTTTTTGCTTGAAGACACTATCGTAAGCTTTTTGGATGGCTGCAGAGCTCGAATCGAACACCTCAAGCGCATGTTTCTGGGAAATATAGCGATACAAACCTGGGGTCAAACCGGTAACTCGCTGGATTAACAGGAAGGTCTCAAAAGGATGGCGGGAGCCGGCAGAAGGGACAAAACGATTGGTCAGCTTACGTTTTTCATCAAATTCCCGCACTCCTTGGGTAAATTTGAGCAGGTAAGATAACTCCATTATTGACATTTCGACGGTGTCATCATAACGCCGCAGAGACCGGCGTTTTGCCAGGACATTAAGCAGGTCCCTGTCCTGTGGAATAAAACCAGAACTGTCCGGTAAGGCGATTAAATCGGATTCGCTTACTACTTTGTCCAGGTATTGCGGGTAGGGCATATTTTGTTTTTCTGCTGAAAGAGGCAGATTATCGCTGCTGGTGGTCAAGTGCATTTGGGTAATCAGATCTTCAGCGTTGTCCATTGTTGCCCTAAAATCTGAGCATGGAAAGCAACATTGCCAGGACGATGATGATTGCCAGGGCAGCCATAATGATTTTATAAATGCTTTGTGATGAATTCTTCGTGTTTTTTGCCATACTTACTCCAATTCAGCTTTGATTGCATTGGCTTTTTCAATCGAAATGCCTTTTATTTTCGCGATTTCCTCTGGATCAGCTTCAAGGATACCTTGGATTGAACCAAACCTTGAAATCAGCTCTTTTCTGCGGGCAGGACCAATTCCAGGGATGCTGTCCAGCCTGGAAGTCAACCCGATTTTACCACGCTTATTCCGGTGAGCAGTGATCGCGAAACGATGGGCTTCATCGCGGATGCGCTGAACCAGGTAGTAACCTTGCGAGTGATCATCCAGGCGTATTGATTCATCAAAATTCGGTCTGAATAGTTCTTCTTCCTGTTTTGCCAACCCTACGATTTCAAATTGCCCGGTCAAACCATTTTCCTCCAAAATCTCAATTGCCTGGCGCAGCTGACCTTTTCCACCATCGACGATCAGGAGATCAGGAAGAATGCTGAAGGCAAGGTCTGGTTTATAACCTGGGGAATCTTTGGCTTCCTTTTCTGAGAAATAATTCGAGAATCGACGCTTCAACACTTCACGCATCGAGGCAAAGTCATCTGGACCTGTCACAGTGCGGATGTTGAACCGTCGGTACAGCTTTTTATTTGGGATACCCTGTTCAAACACGACCATGCTGCCAACACTGGCAGAGCCCTGGGTGTTTGAGATATCGTAACATTCAATACGATTGGGTGGTTCGGACATACCAAGGGCTTCCTGGATTTCCCCAAGTGCATCACGCTGCCTGTCTTTGTCGGCTTTCCAGCGAATTTCAAGCGCTCGCAAGGTTTCAGCCGCGTTTTCTGCAGCCATTTTTACGAGCTCTTTGGATTGACCCCGTTTTGGGACTGTGATCTGGACCTTTTCGCCCCCACGCTTTGTATTGAGCCATTCGTTGATGATCATGGCTTCTTCTACTTCCTGGGGCAGCATCACTTTATTGGGAATGTAAGCTGCCTGGGAGTAAAACTGCTTGATGAATTCTTCCAGGATGGCAGCGTTATCTTCTTCTTCCGTTCCCTCAAGGATGAAATATTCCCGACCGATCAATTTACCGGAACGGATGAAGAAAATCTGAACACAAGCTTCGCCATTACTGCGAGCCATGGCGATCACGTCTGAATCCTTTCGCTCGTTGGAAATGATCTTTTGCCGTTCTACTACTCTTTCAACTGCCTGGATCTGGTCGCGAACGACAGCAGCTTTCTCGTAATTCAATTGGTTTGAAGCCTTTTCCATTTCATTTTGGAGACGTTTTAGGACCGGATCGGTTTTTCCTTCAAGGAACTTTGCCAGATCCTCGATCATTTGACGATAGTCTGCTTTGCTGATTGCGCCAATGCAGGGACCTGAACACAAATGGATGTCAAAATAGAGACAGGGACGGGGGTCTTTACCGGTAATTTCACGCGCGCAGGTTAAATACGGAAAAATCTTGCGCAGAATATCCAGAGTTTGATGGACTGCCCAAACTGATGTGTAGGGTCCATAATAGCGGGAGCCATCCTGGATCATGTTCCGAGTCACAGAAACCTTGGGGAATTCATCCTGCCAGTGGATCTTGATATAGGGATAGCGTTTGTCGTCCTTGAGGCGCACATTGTAGAATGGGCGGTGCTCCTTGATCAGGTTCATCTCCAGAATCAGCGCTTCCAGTTCAGAGGCGACTACGATCCACTCGATATCCCGAATGTTGTCGACCATCCTGCGGGTTTTGTAGCTGTGGTCGCTGGATTTCTGGAAATACGATTTCACCCTGTTTTTCAGGTTGATGGCTTTACCAACATAAATGATCTTGCCGTTTTCGTCCTTCATCAAATAGCAGCCAGGAGACTCCGGCAAGGAACTTAAAATTGAGTCTAACTTTTCTGACCAAGTCATGGTTTCATTTTAACCGATTGAAGTAAGATTTACATCAATGGTTTGGGTATAATTTGAACAGGGAAATCACAATGACGATCAAAAAACTTACCGATACCGTTGCTTCTCAAATCGCCGCTGGTGAAGTGGTCGATCGTCCTGTCTCGGTGGTCAAAGAATTGATCGAAAACGCAATTGATGCTGGAGCCAGCGAGATCCAGGTTGAGGTACGGAAGGCTGGCAGGGAATTCATTAGAGTCAGCGATAATGGAGAAGGAATTCCTCATGAGGAGTTGGCGCTGGCAGTCAGCCGGCATGCAACCAGCAAACTGAGCAAGACGGAAGATTTGTTTGATATCAAGACCCTCGGTTTTCGCGGTGAAGCGCTGGCATCTATTGGATCGGTCTCCCATTTGACGCTGATTTCGAGACCCGCCAATGCGGATGTGGCAGCAAAGCTGACGGTCGATGGCGGTACCAATTCACCATTACAAAAAGTAGCAGCTCCGATCGGCACTGAAATTACGGTGGAAGACCTATTTTACAATGTGCCTGCCCGCCTCAAATTTTTACGTAAGGATATCACCGAAGCCAAACATATCAGCGGGTTGGTGACCCGTTATGCCATGGCTTATCCCCACATTCGCTGGACATTGAGCCAGGATGGCAGCCCCGAATTCCAGTCAACAGGGAATGGCAATCGGTTGGAGATTTTGCAGGCTTTGTTTGGCACTCATGAGTCAAAATCCCTGATGCCGCTTAATTTTGGTGAGAAAGACTTTGCAATCAATGGGTTTATCAGTGACCTCTCTCTGACGCGGTCGAACCGGAAAGATATTACCCTGTTTGTCAATGGTCGCTGGGTGCAAGACTCAACATTAACCGCAGCGGTCATCAAAGCCTATAACACGATGCTCATGGTTGGACGTTACCCGGTGGTTGTAATGTTCCTGGAGATACCGACAAACCTGGTGGATGTCAATGTTCACCCCACCAAAGCGGAAGTGCGCTTTCGGGATCAGGACCATGTTTTCAGCGGTGTGCAGCGCGCAATCAGGCGGGGATTGTTAGCCTACACTCCGATCCCAGATCTGAACAGTTTGAACTTATGGGGCAGGCAAGCACTGGATCCAATTCCAACCAATTTCGATGAAGAATGGCAGGCACAGCCGGTTGAGCCGGTTCAAACACCAACTGGCGCTGATGTTGTTTCAGTTCAACAAGAACCTTTACCAGGCACACATTTGCCATTATTACGGTTGGTGGGGCAGGTTGCGTCGACCTACCTTGTGGCTGAAGGACCGGACGGACTGTACCTGATCGATCAACATGCCGCCCACGAGCGTGTTTTATTCGATCAGATGATGGCGCAGTATCGCGCGTCCATGATCCCATCTCAAAAGTTTATTGATGCAGTATCTGTCGAACTCAGCCCTGAAAAAGCGGGAATCCTGGAAGCCAACCTGGAGACCATGGCTTCGCTTGGTTTTGAGATCGAGCCGTTTGGTCCAAATACTTTTTTGATCCGCTCGATACCAATGATTGTAGACCGGGGAGACCCGAAAGATGCGATTTTAGCTGTTGTGGACGCTTTTGAAGAAGACGAAACTCCCCTGGAGAATGAAGCCCAGGCAAGAGTTGCTGCCAGAGTCTGCAAGGGGATGGCAGTCAAAGGCGGGCAGAGCTTAACGGAAGCAGAGCAGCGCAACTTGCTGCTCAACCTGGAAGCCAGCCAGTCGCCCCGCACCTGCCCACATGGACGTCCTACGATGATCCACCTGAGCGCGAATCTGCTCGAAAAGCAATTTGGAAGGCGGGGAGCACGCTGATGAAGGGTTTATGGTTGGAAGACCGGAAAATGAACTTCCGAACTGATTTACCGATGCCTGAATTAGAGCCGGATGAGGTTTTAATCAAGGTGTTGCTGGCTGGTGTTTGCTCCACCGACCTTGAGATGATGAAAGGTTACTACGATTTCACCGGAGTTCCAGGTCATGAATTTGTTGGTCTGGTTCAGGATGAAAACGGGCACCCGGAATTGCTGGGAAAGCGTGTGATCGGAGATATCAACATCAGCTGTGGAGAATGTGAACGCTGTTTGAACCAGGAAACGAGCCAGTGCATGAATCGGAGGACACTGGGCATATTTAGCTATGATGGCGTTTTTGCTGAATATAGTAAGCTGCCGGCAAGAAACCTTACCGTTGTACCTGATTCAGTTTCGGATGTACTGGCTGTTTTTAGCGAGCCAACGGCAGCCGCGTTAAGAATTTTGGATCAAATCCAGGTAAGACCCAGCGATCGGGTGATCGTGGTCGGTGCTGGTAAGCTGGGCTTGTTGATTGCGCAGGCTTTTAAGAACACCGGATGCGATTTGAACGTGGTTGTACGGAGGGCGGAACCCGCGGCAATTTTGACAGGCTGGGGGATCAGGGCGGTTTACCCGGAGGAAGTCAAAGGGCAGCTGGCGGACATCGTCGTGGAAGTGACTGGCTCACCAGAAGGATTCAAGCTTTCCAGGGCATTGACAAGAGCGAGAGGTAGCCTGGTTCTCAAATCGACATTTGCCGGGGATGTCAGCGTAAATTTATCAAAACTTGTTGTCGATGAAATTACCCTGGTCGGATCTCGCTGCGGGAATTACCCGGCAGGATTGCACGCGTTATCTTCAGGTTTGATCCAGGTGGGCGAGATGGTCGATTCGATTTTTTCGCTCGACCAGGGGCTAGAGGCAATTGAGCGTGCCGGGCAACCGGGCGTGTTGAAAGTGCTGATTAGGCCTTGAAAAATCCTCTCGCGAACTTACGATTGTGCTATAATAACGCCTCACGGGGCGTGGCTCAGCCCGGATAGAGTGCGCGGTTCGGGACCGCGAGGTCGACGGTTCAAATCCGTCCGCCCCGACAAAACACCTTTAGCAATAGGGGTGTTTTTTTATATG
>WOZC01000004.1 GCA_011620465.1 Anaerolineaceae bacterium
CGCCCCATGCGATCGCCTTTGAAGAAAACCGGGCCAGGCGAGTCGTGCTTGATTCGTAAGGCAATGTAGAGAAAGACAGGCGAAAGCAAAATCAGGACAAACACAGAGATGAAGACATCGCCCAGACGCTTGAAAGCGGACGTTATAGTTTGTCGGCGATATATAAATGGAGGATTTAGGACCTCTTCGTTCTTTTCGATTATTTTCTGCGCTGAAACTTCAGCCATAGTTCCCCTTTTGAATAGTGATAATGAAATGCGAATAATAAATCAAAAAAAGGTTTCTACTTTGACGATATTACCACAGCCAAAGCAGGTGGGCAAGAGTTATATCGAATAACCAGCTTTAGGAAGATAAAAAAGGTTTTCAATGTGCTGACGCAGGTTGTGGTCGCATTCTCTAAGAAGGGGCTGCACAAGTCTTGGACATGGGGAGAGAGAGTGAGAGTTTATTCGGATGGCCACCATTGTGCAGATACTCTCCATTGATATGGCTATATAGTAGTTGTAAACAAAAAAAAAGAGATTATAGAGGTTTGGCGCGATTAAGAAGGAAAGGTAGGTTGAATTAGTAACCCAGTACAAAACACGTGTCAGGAAAAAATTAATTGTCGTAATGACCAAAATCAATCTGGTTTTTTGATCCAGACAAGTAGATGAGAATTAAGAAGTTTCAATGATGAGAGCCAATTGGCCAATTGGAGATAACGAGGCAACAGCAGCCTGGTAAGTGGTGGGGCAAGAGTAATTCGCGACGGAAAGAGTTCACAACCAGGAAAAAGGAACTTGATTTCTTTGAGACCAATACCCTTGGTTTGTGGATTGGTTGGGTTCCAGATGAAATCGTACCAAAGAATATGGCCACCAGGCTTCAGGACCCGCAGCATTTCTGCAGCCATATCTTTCTTTGTTTCAAGATCCAGGATTGAGGAAAAAGCTGTAAATTGAAGCAGCAAGTCGAAGGATTTTTCCTGAAAGGGAAGATGCTGCCCATTGGCATTGACCCAAGAGCAATTTGGAAGATCTGTGGATGCTTGTTGAAGGCGGTCAAGAAGCAGATCTATTCCAACAATTCGCGTGGGCATTGCACCCAATTGTATGAATTCATTAATGACACCCCCAGTACCACAGCCAACTTCCAGAATTCGCAGGTCAACCAGATCGGCTGTATGAGTCGAGCTCAAGAGATTGAGGATGTTTTTCTGACGATCAGAAATCATCCATTGATAAGCTGGATTCTCTGATGAATAAAGGCTCTTGGTCTCCAATTTTTCAGCACGACGAGCATATTCCTGGCGAAGTCTCCGAAGGTCCGGGTTCTGATCAATTATGGGAGCCAAAGAGGCACCTGACCTTTCTTATCCTTCCATCGGTTCCAAAACTTGAACAAGCCTACCAGGAAACCCAAGCCATAGCCAAGGTGAATAATGGCAAATGCGAGAGGCAACAAGCGCAAAAAATGCCAACCTTGCTTCTTTGCAATTGCCAAAGACACAGCCAGATTCGTCAAAAGGTACAGCCCCAGAATTGCTATCATGCAAACCCACCCCCAGGGCTGGACCAACGTCAGAACCAGGGATAGGATCAGCGAGAGCACAAATGCCAGGGGGACGAATTGCCGCAAACTCATTTGTTTGGGGTGTTTCTGTAGCACACGAATTTTCCAGAAACCATATTGAAAGTACTGCTTCCATAAAGAGAGTGGTGAACCGCGGACTGTGTAGATAGAATTAATTTTAGGGGAAAGCAAAATCCTTCCTCCGGATGAGCGTAAACGATAATTAAATTCATCATCCTGATCCCGAACAAGCTCCTCATCAAAAAGGCCAATTTTTTTGAAAACATGAATGGGCCAAGCGCCAAGGTAAACTGTATCCACAAGCTCTTCTTTTTCAGAGTAGTGAAATCGGGCGTTCCCGATGCCAAAAGGAACACTGGTAGCCGCCGCAACAGCTTTGCCAAAATAATTTGAGCCTATCGCGGTCATTCTACCGCCCACATTTTCGGCTCCTGAAGCTGTTAGAGCCAAAACGCATTGCCGTACATAGTCTGGAGCAATGACAGTATGTCCGTCCACTCGAATGATAAATTGACCTTTTGCCTGGCGTATCAGAATATTTAATCCTGTTGGCACGATTAGACCAGGGTTATCAAAGAGGAATATTTTGGGAAAGACACTTTTATATTTTTCAATCACTTCGCGCGTTCGATCTTTCGATTGACCATCAGCAATGAGAATCTCAAATTTTTCATCAGGATAGTCCTGAGAAACGAGCGCCTGGAGACAGGATCCTATGTATTTTTCTTCATTACGTACCGGCAGTACCAGAGAAACAAAAGGAGGATTAATCATTTTTCAAATTTGATATGACAGCCTTGAATTTTCCAGCAGCAGTCCTGGGAATAATTTCGACTTGTTCAACATTAATATCCACATCTGAGCCCAATCGCTGTGTCATCCTCTTTTTAATTTCTACAACATCCGATTCAGAAAAGTTTTTAGTACAGATGACTTTAACTCTAAAATTTCTCAGACTCTCCTGGATAATTTGGCCCTCAATAATATTTGGTTGATCCACAAAAATGCCATGAAAACGGACCAACTGTCTGCCATCGGGACCCGTAACCACATCCTCAATACGGCCAACCACCTCTTTAATCACGGGCATCTGGCGACCACAAGGGCAAGGCTCAGGATCCCAGGCAGCCAGATCCCCCAAGCGAAAACGAATAAGCGGCTGATAGGAACGAAACAAGCATGTAGTAACCACCTCACCCACTTCTCCCGGCGCACAGGGAGTGCCATCGGGGCG
Organism: Anaerolineaceae bacterium; assembly: GCA_011620465.1. Lineage (GTDB taxonomy): Bacteria > Chloroflexota > Anaerolineae > Anaerolineales > Anaerolineaceae > Mesolinea. Next base: position 2,813 of record WOZC01000004.1, read on the forward strand.
GAGAATCTCAACGATGCCTATATCAGGGCTGACATGAAGCCTGCCGTGTTCACATTCAGAGGCAAACAGGGCACTTTCAACCGTACTGTACTCTTCGTAAACCTTGCAGCGATAGGCTTTTTCCATTATAGAGCGCATCTGCTCCGTCAATTTTTCGCTCGTGGTGATAATCGCCTTGAGTGGTGGCACTTCGATTTGCTGCTCAAGGATATAGCGTGCCAATAGGTAATAAGAAACCGCGTACCCGGTCAGCCAAACGACTTTGTACTTTTTAAGGGCTTCCACATAACTGTGGGCTGTGTTGGGGCTCAGGTGGAAAGCGGAAAAATAGACTTGCTTTTCAGCTGCATTGTAGCGATAAACATGTTGCTTTTCTTCCGAATCAGGCTCCACCATTCTGCCAGAAAAAGTTGCCCGGGGCTGCGTAAAAGAAACCTCCGCCCAATTCGCTGATCGGACTTCTCTCACAGCGAGACTTTCGCGCAATTCAGAGAGTGTGAAAGTTGTCGAAATAGGTGTGCCGGTGGTGCCGCTGGTATAGAAGGTTTGTTTGAATAAACCGCCCGAACCTCGCCTTAAAAATGATGGTTCAAAGCCTCGCAGAGCTTTTTTTTCGAGAAGGGGTAATTTAGTCAGATCCCCAATTAAGGCGGATTCTTTTTGTAATTGGCTCCAATTATTTTTGTAATATGGCACGTCGTCAACACAAAGCCGAAGGAGATCGATTAACTTCGCCTGTTGAAATTCTTGCCACTGAGAACCGGTGAAAAACTCGCGCTGGCGGATCTCCTTTGTGTATCTTGAATAGTCCCCACCAAAGCGCAGCCAATGCCACCAGGCACCATAAAGGCTAACCATGCCATTTTGCAGCCAAAGGGGGCTTAGTTGATAAAGTCGGTCAGTTTTCCCCATTTATTCCTCCTAACACATCACTGAAAAGAGTATCCCACTCTGGAATCACATTCGACCAGTCATAACGCTCAGCAGTTCGGCGAGCATTTTGCGAAATGCGCATGGCAAAATCAGGCTCTTCTAAAAGAGATTTAATGGCATCGACCATCGCCAGCTCATCCTCAGGAGGTACCAGCAGCCCATCCTGAAAATTTGTGATCATCCAGGGGATTCCACCTACGTTGGTCGAGACAACACAAACCCCGTTTGCCATAGCTTCAAGAAGGCTCCTTGGAGCAGCATCAAAATTGGTGGTATTGATAAAAATATCCGCCTTTTCCAACAAGGAAGGCACTTCTTCGTAAGGTATAGCCGGCAGAATATTCAACTGACCTTCAACACCCAACTTTACAGCCAAAGATTTTACTATTTGTAAACTGCCATCACCCTTATCAGGTCCGACCATGGTCAACCGGGTGTTAGGGTAATCTATGACCAGACTCGACAAAACCCTGACTGCAAGTTCAGGATTATAGATCTGATGAAAAGCGCGAACCCAAATCAAATTTGGGGAAATTGACTTGCGAGGTTTATAAGGGATTGAAGAAATATCAATGCCGTTAGGAATGACCTTGATTTGACTGTGATATTTGCTCAAGCTTTGCTGCAGGAATGGCGAAGGCGTAACAACTTCAGAAGCCAAGGACAGAAGTTTGGCGACCCTCTTAGGATGCTGGCTCGCGAATGAAGGTAAGCCGCCGCCATGAAGTGTCAATACAAAAGGTTTATTGATAGTTTTCAAAAGCCTTGCGCAGCACTCGGCATAAATGAAGGCTTTACTACTAAACACATCAATCTGAGCCAGATCATAATGGTTTCGTTTGATGACTATCGTTGCGAGCATATCCAGCAAGCGCAGAACTTGAGACTCTTTTGTCGATGTGATATACACTTCCCAACCGATCGACGGCAGTCGCTCCGCCAACGCCTGCCACACGTTTTTATTGTGGCGAGGGGATGTGAGGTAGTTCCCGATCATTAAGATGCGTTTATTGGTCGTGTTTATGAGTCCCTCCGAACAATCCGTCCCAATTTTTCCGGTAAAGCTGAAGTTTTAAATTTTAACTTGAGCAAGGATGGAGAGTAAATATCGTTTCTTGGGATCTCCAACATCCTGTCCTCACTAAGATTTCTTGGTTTGATCGCAAAGGCTGCGTCGAAACCCACCGAGCGCACTGCCGTTAACGAATCGTGGTTATAAACGCCGCCCGTGTAAGCAAAAAGCGCTACTTGAATTTGACTCACATTTTCCAGAATCTGTTTATTGACCGCCATCTCCTGAATTTGCGCATCCAAAGGAAGCTGATCCAGGTAAGGATGGTTGTGGGTATGTCCGCCCAAGGAGAGCACTTCACTCTTAGCGATCATCAACAACTGCTTTTCTGTAACCCCTTCATATTTTCGCATTACCCATTCTGGCAGTGGATACTTTTGGGCCAGGTCGCTGGCAAAGCCGATCGGGTCACCGCTTTCCCTCGCTGTCCTGATCAGCATCCTCCATGTTTCAAGAGCCGGTTTACGTGTGTCCAGTCGATAGTCGCGACCTTCAAAGCTTATTTTGTCGTAACTTCTTTCGCTGCACAGGGCGTTGAAATAAACAAACCAGAGCAAATCCTGTCGTTCAAAATGCCTGGTGTTACAGAAAAATGTGGCTGGGATTCGCTCAGATTCAAAAAAGGGGGCTACCAAATCAACCACCGATCGATACCCGTCATCAAAAGTGATCGCAAGTTTATCTTTAATCAAATCAGGATTATTGCGGTAAAGCGCGACATAGTCAACAAGTTTCAGAATCTGATAACGCTTATTAAGCCACAAGATCTGACGTTTGAACTGTGACATCCTCAGAACAAGCCCCGCGTTCCAGGAGTCTTTTGGCGTTGTATCGGGAAAAATGAGGTGATAAAGCAGGATCATAAGGGCTATCTATCCGCCTGAAGAACAGAGTCATACACGGAGGTCATCTCCCTGACGTATCGCTCAACACTGAAGTTCTCGAGAATGTGTTTTTGAGCGGCCATCCCGATGCTTTCGCGCAGGGTTTGCGAGTGCATCAGTTCATTCAGGTTGCTCACCATGGAATCCAATTCGCCGGGATAACTCAGCAAAGACATGGACTTGTCAGGCAATAATTCTTCAATGAAAGGTAACTTCCAGGCAATGATAGGCAAACCAGCCGCAGCAGCTTCCATGATTACGTTTGGCAAGCCCTCATTGGTGGAAGGAAAACAGAAAATGTCCATGCCTTTCATCCAATCAGCGGCGTTCGGCACCTCACCCAGGAACGTAACTCTGTCAGTAACGCCGATGGATTCGGATAAACTTTCCAAACGATCCTTTTCAGGACCATCACCAATCAGGACAAATTGGAAATGATCGTGAGAGGCTCCAAGGCGCTTAGCCATCTCAAGCAAAAGGTCAAAGCGCTTCAGCGGGTCCATCCTGCCAATCGAACAGATCCATAATGCGTCCCCGGGCAGATCGAAACGCCCTGATAACTCTTCGCGAACGGTCTCACGACTGGTAAAGGAATCCAGAATGGCATTGGGTACTGTAAAAACAGGCTGTTTCCGATTACCCAGAGATAATTGATAGGTTTGCGCGGCAGAGGCAGAATTTGCCACGACGGCGTCGCAATAGCGGTGGACCAAAAAAGTTTCCAGATTCCGTTGATCAGCTGAGTAACTGCTTCTGATGCCACCGACACAAGGTACGCCGAGCAACCTGGCAGCCAGGCCTGCGTATGCACTGGCAAAAAAGTGCCAACCGTGAATGAGTTCTGGTTTGAAGGGTCGCAGAAGTTTTACGACCTCTGATAATCTCTGCAATCGATTGGCCTTTTGGGGAACACGCAGCAAGGGTATGCCAAGGTCTTCGATAGGTTTTTCCCAGTAATCATCATGATCAGGATGCAAGGTGAGGACCACTGGTCCGAATTTATCTCGATCCAAATGGGAGAGCCAGAGGTAAAGCTGTCGCTCCGCCCCGCCTACAACCAGCTGCCCCGCGATGATAGCAACAGGCTTGGGAGCGCTCATCCTTTGATCCTCACACGCCGACCGGATGACAAAGTTCTGTACGAGCGGATTCGCGTAAATTTCCGTTTTTCTGTTACCAGATCCAAAGACCGGGACTGATTGGCGAAAATCACACTGAAACCCATTACCGCCCAAGTAAGTTTATCGGCATGGTCGCTCTTGGTGAGCCCACCGATTAGCATGACAATGAAGATAATAAACCAGACCTTCACCAATTTGTTTCTCTCATCATTAGGAGGAAATTTAGCCTTGAGAAAGTTGAGGAAAGTATTAAGGAACATGCCAAAGAACAGAATGAAGCCAACAAACCCGGTCTCAACCAGGATCTGGATGTAGGTATTGTGTACCCAAAGATTGCGGCCGCCGATAAATGGCAGATCCTGACTATAAAAAGGTACCAAGATACTATATACGCCTATTCCTACACCGGTAACTGGTTTCTCCCTGAACATACGGAAGGCGGCCTCCCAGAGAGCATAACGCAAGCCCATAGTATCTTCACCCTCAGATACCGCAGGCAAAATAGTTCCCACAAGCCTGAAGGCATTTTCAGAAATAAGCCAGACCAGAATCAAGCCTATAACCCCCAAAATGATAATATTCCTGCGCTGCTTGCCAGAAGATTGAGAAAAAAAGATCATGACTTGGGCCGCGAAGAGCAGAACTATGCCTGTGCGTGACACTGTGAAAAACACACCAAGATAAGTAATGATGATCCCAACCAGCATTAATACTCGCGGGAAAGGCTTGTTTGACTCCGAGCGGAGATGGGTGAGAAAGATCATAGCCACAATAAAATATCGGGCAGCAGCGTTGGCATTATCGGTATATCCGCTGGAACCATAGGAGGCTGGGTCAGTCTCAGCGATGTAGCCTTGCTGGATGGCAACAAAAGCCGAAATCACAGCCACTATTGAAAACACCCACATCAGGGTGTGAAACTTTTCTTTTGTGTCCAGCAGGCGACTGGAGAGAAACATAAGCACCCAAAGCTGGATGAAGGTGAAGACCCAGTTGCGGTCCTTCCCACTCCAGGCAGCCTCAGGATTGGAAAAAAACATCCATGCAATAAATAGAATACCTAAGATAAAAATCAGTGAAACACCAGGAGAATTTTTGATCTTATCTTTTTTCGTATTCAACAAAAACCCGACGAGTGTGACCCCGCCAATCAAGGGAACTACCGACGAAAAAAATGGGATTTCCGGGAGCAAATCGATGATAGGCAAGCTGGCCAACGTAAATGTCACACCCAAGTCTGGTCGCCGAATAATTAGAAATACCAAAACTAAAGCGACAAGTGCTCCGAGAATGGTAAGCAAGGTTTCATCCATGCGCGGTTGTTTCCTTTATTCGGCTTTGAATCATTAATCCGGAATAATTGTTAAAATCACTCATGCCAAAAGATCCCGGTATAGTGTTGTAATCTTAGATTGCCACTCCGCGAAACTGTGTTGCTGGTTAACAAAAAGCCGTGCATTTTTACCGATTTGGTCACATAGTATTGCATTATCCAACAACAACCGTAAGTTATCTGTGAGAGCAATAATGTCCTCTACTGGAAAGACCAAGCCATTTTCACCCGGTAGGATAACATTCTTAAGAACGGGCAAATCCGAAGAAACCACCGGCAAACCAGATGCCATTGCCTCCAATACAACATTCCCCAATCCCTCCATTCGCGAAGGAAATACGAATAAATCACTTACGCGATATAAATCTGCAAGATATTGTCGATCAGAAACTAATCCAAGAAACATCACATTTGAAGCGAGGTTTTCTTTTGCAAGTGTATTCTTGAGTGAACCAATCCATTTTTCATCCAGGGATGGGTTTTCCTGGATGGTTTGAGGACCTACTAATAGTAAGACTAGATCGGGCTTTTCCTGGCTAAGCAGTTTATACGCCTCAATAAGAACATCTATTCCTTTACGATGGATGATACTGCCAACAAAAATTAGAATGGTTGAATTAATTGGCAGCCCAAGTTTCTGCCGCAATTCTAACTTTTCCTCCTGATTTTCACACGGAGAGAATAGTTGAGTGTCTACGCTATTCATCAAAGTGATAACCTGATCTTGACCAAAGTCATTATTCAGATAATCCTGAGCCAGGAAGTCCGATATTGCCAAAATACAGGTGAAATTTTTTAGCAAGTTTACTTTGAGTCCACCAAAGCGTTCCTTAGAGATTTTTCCAGGTGTATCTGCGTCGAGCAACACAGACTGATAAATAGTCGGGATTCGATGCCATTTCGCCCAAGTTGCAGCAAGCAAGCTCCCCCACCAAAGGATATGGAAATGGACAACATCATAATTGGCTCTGAATCGAAACAAGTTGTAAATTAGCGAAAATCCCCAGACAGCCCTATTAACCCTGGAAATCATAAATTGCGATGATGAAAGTCTAAAGGTAAATGCTTCACGGGCGTTGACGATTTTATTTTCTTGATGATCTAGAACAAAGTGCACCACAGACTGGTCATCCCAACGAGAGAATGCGTATTGCCAGTCAAAAAATGGACCACCGAAACGATTTTTGAAATTTGGCGCGAAGATGTGGAGTACGCGAATTGTCATCGTGCCACTCCAATCTTAAATAAACCTTCAACCAGCAGACGCAGCGAGCTAGGGCGAAACCCGTACTTCAATGATTGTTTGAAAGCGGTCATCATCCCTTTTTTGTCATTCTCCATGGCGCAGGCAGTTATCATATTCTGCCAGGCATTCCGATAGGCAGGAATTAAATTCTTTATAGATTCTTTGCTGTTGTGTTTATTAGATGCTTCAGCACAAAAATCCAGTGCTTTGATATAGTTATTAATAGCGATTAAGTTGCGACCACTTAGACTGTTTGCATATTTATATCGTTTTAATAAAACAGTCTTAGTGTAAGCAGCCTTACCCCCCGCCAAACCAAAACGCCACCAATATTCAAAATCCTCCGAGCCAACAAGTTCTTCGTTAAATGTCCCAATCCTGTTGGTCATTCTTTTAGTTATGGCTACAGAATCAAACGCAAGGAAGTTATCATTCCCAATTCCTTTTAGAAGACCTTCCCTCACAAGCCAAAGATTCTCATCCAATTTCTCTGTTAAGAGTTTGGCAAAACCCGCTGAGGCTTGATCAAAACCGAAACCCACCAAATTGCTTGTTACATTAATGTTCTCAAATTCACCGAATACCATATCTAATTCCGGGTGCTTCTGCAACGCAGCAACCTGAATTCCTAATTTCTCAGGAAGCCACACGTCATCGTCATCTAAAAATGCAACTATTTGCCCTTTTGTTAAACGTAGACCTTGATTTAATGCGTAAGATTTACCACGATTGTCATCCTGATAGAAATTAACTCTTTTATCTTTGAAATTTTCTAAAACGTCATCGGTATTATCTGTCGATCCATCGTTCCAGATTATGAGCTCCCAATTCTGATAGGTCTGGGCCAATACAGAATCAATAGCCCTTGGAAGGAGCATTGCACGGTTGTAAGTTGGCAAAATGATACTAACTAATTCTTGCATCGATGACTTTTTATCCAGTTTGTTGAATTATATAGTCCTCAACTTTGAGGATATATTTTTCAAGGTTATATTTCTCTTCAACAGTTTTACGAGCATTGGTGATGATTCTTGAAACGGTTGCTGGTGAACTAATTAATATACTGATTGATTCAGCCACTTTTTCTATTGAACCCTCATTTACAATGAATCCATTTTCGCCATTGACAAAAATTTCATTTGACCCCTCACAGCCATAAGTAATCACAACACAACCACAAGCAATGGCTTCCAGTGGAACGCGGGAAAAGCCGGTAGGATGTTTGCTGGGAAAAAAACAAATATCAGCCTGTTGATAGAGTCTTACTAATTCCTCCTGACTGATCATGCCCAAAATTGTGACACACTCCTGAAGATTTTCGGATTCGATTTGGCCTTTTATTTGTTCAAGATAGCTTGGTAAGGGACTCTCGCCTACAAGAATCAAGTTAGCCACAATTCCAATTTTTTTCAACTTTGAGAGCAACTTTATGGCGTCCATTTGCCCTTTGCGGGGCTCCAACCTCCCAGGGCAGACGATCGTCACCGGTTGTTCCAATTGGTTGCGAGGTTTATAGGAAAACTTTTCAACGTCGATTCCCGAATGGATTACTTTGGCATCTTGAACAGGGACGCCAAAACTGAGGCTATGGTCTAGATTGTTCTGACTATTAAAGAATACTTTCATTTGTTGCGGCCAGCGCCAATTCTGTTGAATTCTTCCCTTTGCCAGCCATAAAACAAGCTTGACTACCGTAGGCTTTAGCATATTCAAGACTTTTATTCTGGGTTGATAATCTCCACAAAAACGAAACCATCGGCCATTTTCAGTCCAAGCCCCTTTTAAACCAGTCCCACCTTCGTCGTACACTATCGGAATACTAAGATTTGCCAGGTAAGGTAAGATCGCTTTCGAAAGAATATAAGTATGGCCAAGGTAAATAACATCCGGACGAAATTCTTCGATATTCTTTTCAATAACTCTCGTATCAATTAGGTCAATCAATATTTCTTTTGGGAAGAACTTTGCTCGATTACGGTCGTGTAATAAGCGTTTTACTACGTAGGGAAGTTGATCTCTTTTTGACTTCAGCTTATTTTTAGCCTTCGAACTTAATACTAAAACCTCATGACCCCTCGCTGCAAGCCCATCCATAATGTCTTTTATACGAAGCTCATAGCCGCCAGAATGATATGGGGGATGATTTGAGGTAATGGTCAGGATTCTCATAAGATTGAGATGGAAAAGAAGATGTTGTAAATCAGGCTTGCCATATCAACGTGATTTTCCAAGGGAATTACTAATCTTTGACAGGAAATGCCTTGAGTACACTTTTCCCTTTAGTACAAGATTCTTAGTACTCTTGCGAAGCTTTATCGGATAGTAGATAAGTCTTTGTAGTCTTTTTCTGAAAGGAGATATAAATATCCTTTTAGAACCAATTATCTCATCGTACCTGGCAAGTATGTTATCTTCTCTACAAAAATCAGTTTCCATATTGTCTTTGAGATATGGTTGATTTAGGTATTCTTTGTATAAAGTATCGTTTCGGTCGATCTCCTTGACCAGTTCTATTACCTCATCAAACGACTTGAAATCATGACAATTAATAAACGCCTTGGGATTAAAGTCCAGCCCCGCCAGTGGATTTCCCCAATAGATTGGGATGGTATCGGTGATGAGAGCATGCATTAATTTTTCTGTCGTATACCCGGGATAACTTGAATTCTCAAACGTAATGCTGAACTTATAATTTCGCATCCAGTTCAACTTATTCTCTACGCCAGATTGGATTGGGCCTCCGATGTTGTTTAGAAATCTCCCGCCTGAGTCCACACTTTTATATGATGATAATTTCTTGAAGAACTCAATTCTTGTGCTGGCGTTGGGATTCGACACCATAAAACTGCAAAATTTGCGCTTTTGTGAGATTATTTCATCGGGATTGCGAGACTTAAATAGCTGTGAATATTCAGGCCAGCGCCGATAAATTGGTAACCGATAATTCCTTTCATTTACCGGATAATCGAATGAAAAGGCATAATCGCAGCGATCAAAGTTGGGACGCACATTCTCGGGTGTGTAAAATATTCTTGTACAGTTGTATCTGAGATGCTCGTCACCCGTACATGAATAAAATAAAAAATCGGGCTTTTCCGAAAGCTCAAGATTATATCGCTTGCTGGCCATACGCCATTCAAAAAGATGATGAATATTTGACAAACTGAAAGGTCTGTTTAAATCGGTGAACATCACCTTGATCGATCGATCATTCATTTTTGGCCTTAAGTCGTAAACCCTTCTTTTTCAACTGCTGCGATAAGACTTGAAATACCCAATGACTGCCTGATGGAACTATTAATTGGTTACAGTTTTCATCCCTGGCTCCACTATAAATTTTTCGATCTTAAATACCGAATATAGCGTCTGCGCAAGTCCCCCGGAAGCAATCCGAAATTCCGAAACCGTAACTTTAGGATCTCGCGTTTGATTTCTCTGTTGTTCATAGCCTTATACTTATCCAACATTTCACCCAACTTGGGGTTGGTATAATCGACATCTGCTTTCGTAAATTTACCAGCATATACCAACTCAGCACCTAACACTGCTAGCCCAATGCGAACGTCTTTTGTTCTCAGAAAATTTCTCCAAGTCTTTTCCAAGAAAGCCCAGTGTGTAGTGCTGTGTATCTTTTGAATAGACTTGAGACCGCGGTGCAGACCATAACGAAAGGCTTGGATTTTGGAAGGATTTTTACAATGAATAGCTGCTGGGGCTAAAACCTTTTGGTCGAAGAGTGTCTTCTCAATGGGTACTTCTGGGATATCGACGAAAACTGTCTTTCGCTGAAAATCCCAGCGAACTATATTCCGGTATGTGTTAAGACCGTTAATTAACTCACCTGAGAAGAAATCCTGAACAGCTATAGAAAAAACATCTATCTTTGGACTCTCCATCATTTTTTTGACAATATTCTCAAATAGATTGGATGAGCAGAGGACCATATCTGAATCCACTTTAATCAACAGATCATATTTGTCAGCTTGGTCGATAAAAGTTTTGTAAAGCTTGTTGTGGGCTTCAAGCTCGGGAAGATCTTTGATGACCAGGTGATCGAAGTTCTGGAACGATTGGCTGCGGATTGCAGCCAGGCATTCTTCATACTCGTTTTCTCCACTGTAAAGCGTACCAACCAAGACTTTGGTCAAATTAAACCCTCCTCGGTTTCGTGCCAAGCTTTTGGGTCAGGTCATCAATGAACAATCGAGGCCAGGCGAGCAGCCTGAATTGGCGGAACCATAAGATCATTCTACTGGGCAGAAGCTGATGGGAGAATTGGTGGAACTTTTGCGCACGGTTAAAGGAGAAAATGCCTTCCCGAACCATTTGCTTCTGTTGCGGAGTGCCATATTGTCTGATCCAAGTGTACAGACTTCGCCAATATTTCAACCGATCCCGGTATTGCACGGCCAGAGACCGCGGCGCGGAGATACGATTTGCTGGATGTACGCGCCACATCGCCACTGGTGTATCCAGGCGACCAGGAAGCAAGCGCGAGGTGAACGCAACGCGCTGGATAAATTCCGTATCCTGATGCAGCCGTAGACGCTCGTTCATGAAACCAGATTTTTCCAGCACACCTTTCATGATAACGAACCCATCAATGTGGAAATAGCCCTTGTTACCCTTGATCAACACTTCCGCAAGGTCTTCAGGAGGTATACCAGGGGACATGGTCTGCAATTGTCTGACCAATCTACCAGCCGCCTGCCACCGCTCCATCCCCTCACCCGATTCAACCTGCATCGCCACTGCCTCATAGACTCCCTCACAAGCAGGGTCTAATCGGAATATTTCTGAAACAGCAGCGAAACGACCAGGAAGGTAGTAATCATCTGCATCCAAAAAGGCGATGAAATCCTCACCCGCAGAGCGCATTCCCAGGTTACGGCTGGCGCCAGCACCGCGATTTTCTCCATTCGGGTGGCGGAGGAGCCTGACTTTGTCGTGCATGCTCGCCAACTCCTCGCAAACCTCCAGAGCGTTATCAGGCGATCCATCTTCAATCAGCAGCACTTCAGCTGTCTCGGGCTGTGCCAGAGCAGATTCGACAGCCTGGGTCACATAGGCTGCCGCGTTATAGACAGGGATGATCACGGAAACCTGGAAGGGGGCTATTTCAACCTCAACCAATCGTTGCGAATGATGGACCAACAGGTCCGTGCCAGCTCAGCCCAGAAATAACCTTCCAGAAAAGCTGAGGGCACGCGGAAAGGAAAGCGCAGCAGAGCAGATAACTTAGCCAGATTGCTTAGTGTGGGTGTGCCTTGAGTCCATTCAAGCATAAGTCGTCTGAAGCCGAGGCGGCGCTGCTCTGGGGATCCATTTCGGCGCAACCATCGATAAGTGGCAACTCTAAGGCGGATGCGATCGCGTTTTATGCTTTCGCTGGAACGCGGCGAAGAGACCCGGTTTTGCTGATGTACTCTGCGGACCGAGGTGGGTTCCGTTACACTGCCGGGATACAGCCGCCCAACCGCCGCAAGACGCAGAACCCAATCCGTGTCTTCGTGCAAAGTATCTGCTATGGTTTCATCCATCAGCCCGGAACGCACTAACATCTTGCGGCGAATGATCAGACCGTTCAAGTGTATATGTCCTTGTCCGCCTTTGATTAAAATAGAAAATAAATCATCGGGGTCAATCCCCATGGGCAGTGTGGTGGTGCCTTCACCTGCAATGCTGTAGTCACGCCAGCGTTCGCGGCTGGCTTCATCCTCATAGGTCATCCCGACCGCGTCATATGCCCCGTCGCAGTCTGAATGTTGGTCAAAAACAGCACGGGCAGCAGCAAACCGACCAGACAGGTAAAAATCGTCCGCATCCAGAAAGGCGATGTAGGGGCAGGTGCTGTTGGTGATGCCCAGGTTGCGCGAAGGTCCAGCCCCACGGTTGACCCCTCCCGGGTGCTGGAATACCTTAACCTGGGGATATAAGCGAGCTAATTGCTGGCAGACAGCCAAGCTGTCATCCGGGGAGCAGTCTTCCACCAGGATCACCTCGCGCACTTCGGGCTGGGCAAGAGCTGATTCCACCGCCTGGGTCACGAACGCGGCAGCGTTATAGACCGGGATGACCACGCTGACCTCAAAGCCGCCGTTCAGATTCACTTCCATTGGGTCAGTTCCTGTTTTATCGCCTGGAGGAAAGCATCTCCGTGACGCCGGTCAGGTTCAAGAGTGTTGCCTTCTGCCCATTCGTTCCACGATTTCAGGATCACCAGCTGATGCTCAGGCTGGTAGCTGCTGACGTGCTCAATAGCCAGGTGCAAATGCTGTTGGAAAACCTCCGGTGTCGGGTTAAAGAAAACGTGACCATTAACCCCGGAACGAGGGGTATTGTCCCAGCCGGGCATGACGCAGGGGTAAAAATCGAGCAATTGCGGCTGGGGCAGTTCAAGAAAAGGCAAAATTTGCTTGTAATCATAAACATGGTAGGGTCGTTTAAGGACTTTCTGATAGAAGTCAACCGCTGCTTTTGGTCCGAGCAGCTTGCTGAGGGCTTTGCGCATGCCCTTCAAACGGGTGCCGCGCCTGCTGGTGCGGGAGATCGTAAAACCGTCAAAGCCAAGCTTGGTGATATGTTGGGCCACCTGTTCATTGTTGATGATGCCGATCAAATAGAGCGGCTCTAATTCTGCTTTTTTGGCTAATCCCTGCCAGAGCTCCACCCAGGCAGCATCCAGATCCTCAGGTTGAAAGACAAAGAAGATAGGACGCCCATCCACCCTGATGTAGCGCGGATCGCGAAAGGCCGGCAGGAGAGCGTTGAAGTGGGCAATGTGATCTTCCACGCCAGGGTAAGTCTGTTCCATAAGGATCCTCTCGGGTTCCCCGTGCCATATACCAGTCCAACTTTGATTTGCCCAAGCCAGGCAGAAGGGGAAGTCCGGTTTGCCGCTGGCGAGCACTTCGTTGAAGGGGCGTTCCAGAAGCTGCTTACCCCCGAACCAGTAGTGCCAGTAGCAAAAGCCTTCGATGCCGGCGCTGCGGGCAAGCTGAGCCTGGGCTTCGCGGATGGCAGGATCGCGCAGGTCGTAGTAACCCAACTCGCCGGGTTGGATGGGCTGTTGATGCCCCCTGAAGAGCGGCTTGGCCTTGCGGACGTTGGTCCACTCGGTGAAGCCTTCGCCCCACCAGGCGTCGTTCTCGGGGATGGGGTGATATTGGGGCAGATAGTAGGCAATCAGGCGCGGTTTGGTCATCTTTTTTCCATGACGGACTGAATCACGCGGTAAACGTTGGCGGCGTAATCTTCGATGGTAAAGAGATCGCGTGCGCGCTGCCACCCTGCCAGGCCCATTTTTTGGCCGAGCACAGGGTTTTGTGCCAGTTTCAGCATGGCTTCCACCAACTCATCAAAAGTGTTGTAGAGAAATCCCGTTTCTCCATCCACGATGATTTCCGGCGTACCTCCGCTGTTTCTACCGATGACAGGTAGACAGGCGGACATGGCTTCAGCGGTAACCCTGCCAAAAGCCTCATGTTCTGAGCACATCAGCAGGCAATCCGATTTAGAGTAGGCTTCGTAAGGATCCAGCATATAGCCATTAAATTCCACAGAAGCAGAAACACCCAGGGATTCTGCCAGATTCCGGCAATGAGTCACATAACTCTCCCTGCCTGAGCCAACAATATTGAGCCTCACGTTAACACCTTTAGCTATAAGATCCGCGCAAGCTTTGATGGCGACTTCCAGACCTTTTTTCGGTGAAATTGATCCAATGAAGAGAAATGTAAAAACTTCACTGGGTTTCCGTTGTTGGGATAAGTCAACCAGTTGATCAAATCGAGCTTTGGTGGCTACGCCATTGTAAATGACATGCAGCTTTTCACTGGTCCAATGCTGAAATAAATGCTGTTTCACTGCCTGGGAATTACAGATGATGGCTTGGGATGTGCGGATATACCTCCGGCAAAGCCACTTCGGAAAAATGTAATTCAAGGAAAAATCGAGATCGCCAAACTCGCGAATATGCCAGATGTGAAGAATCTTGTTTTGTTTTGCGAGCATGTTGCCAATTGGAAAAACAGAAGAATTCGAGTAGATTAAATCAATTTTCCATTCATTGAGCGTTTCGGACAAAACCCGGAGAGATCGCCTTACCTCTTTGTGAAAATCCCCAACCGTTGATATTGACCAGCGTTGTTTGCTCATCCACCAAGGAATGGGAGCGATTATGGCTTGTATATGTCTTTCCTCCAAATGCTGTTGCAGCAAGCCACCCTTGGGCATTGCTACAAAAGGTTCAACATCAAGCTCGGTCAATCCACCCAATAAATCAAGCAAAGACCGACTTGATCCTAATAATCCATCATAATGGGTAAGTATAAGCATTCGCAGCTTATCTGGTGAATCCATAGCCCACAAAGCAAATGCTCAACAAGTCAATCAATTTGGAGTAATTCGCCTAAGTAAAGATCGTAGTAAACAGGCGTAATTTTTTCAAAACCTGCATTAGGAGTAAACGTCAATTCACCAAACACCACTCTTTTTCCGATGTTGTAAAGATCTACCCTACAAAAACGAAAATTGTCAGCTAACTTTGATGCAATATGGCACATATCTTCAAACATAGGGGGTTTAGGAATAATTTTGTGCGATTTTGGATAATGCTGCAAAGACATTGGGGTTTCTTTCCAGTCCATATCCATGAATAGCAAACTAAAATCACTAAATCTGTCAATGTTTACTTGAACTAAAATTGGAATTCCCCTAAAACAAAAGAACTTGTAGTCCAACAAACCGAACTCATTTTCTCCTTCAATATAATCTTCGATCAATATTCTTGGTTTTATGTCCTTATACTGCCATTCACGAAATCTTTCATAAAAATTGGTTTGAAGCCACTCGTTTAATTTAATTACCATATCTGAATTATTTATAGATTTGTCTCTTCCATCACGAATAATGACCCATCCTGCTCCATGATTTGGCTTAACAACATAACGAGCAGGTAGCTTAGTCCATTCGATCTGGTCCGTTGTCTGGTATACGCCTAACAAAGGATTTAAGTATTCGGGGCCAATCTTTTCGATTACATAGTCTCGGACTAAGAATTTATCCGACAGCTGTGTGTAGAGTGGGCTCCGATCATATAACTTCATCCATTGGAGTTTTTCATTGAAGGTTTGAGGTTTTTTCAGATTTAAACGATAACCAAGTGTTTTATAGAAATAAAATTCCAAGAAATACTTATCATCTAACCATGTATATGGAAATTTCTTGTGAATCCAGTCGTATCGTTTTTGCAAAAATCTTAACGAGTTCAGATAATCACCAAGATGTAATGCTTGATAAAATTTATTCCTGATTGATTTAATTGCTTGCATAAGAGCTTAATTCCTTGAAATGCTCCAGATTCCCTCTGACTTAATCGGAAAAAGGGCAAGATAGTGGCCAAGATCTGTGTCATTTATCTGAAATTTGATTACATTTCTCCACAGGTCACAATGAACGTTGTTTCCAGTATTCAATGAAAAAGTCACGAGGTATTCCCCCCCTCTCAGTAAATTCCTGCTAAATTTCACTCTCACCACTGATTCGTCATGATCAGTTTCCAGTAGTGTTCTGTCGTTGATATTTGACAGGAAAATCAGTGGCTGGTTATAGAGGTCTTTTACTGAAACCCCAACCACAACTGGATTAGCCTGTGAGGCAACCTTCATGCAAAAAACAATATCATCGTAATGGCGAAATAGATACGTTTCTTGACCATCGCTATTTTCTAGCCATACTGATATTATTTCATATGGTCCAACAAAATTTCTATCAATATTATCGGTATTCACTACTCGATTAGTGTAAGAAATATTGCTCTCCAAATACTTCTCAATAATTTCTGGTGACGGTCCAATTTCATTTACCTTACCATCAGATATAAGCATAGTTTTTTCACACAATTCGCTAATGCTTCCCATGTTATGGCTGACAAACAGCACGGTGCGACCCTCGCCGGCCACATCGCCCATCTTGCCCAGGCACTTCTTCTGGAACTCGGCATCCCCAACGGCAAGGACCTCATCCACGATCAGGATCTCGGGGTCGAGGTGGGCGGCCACCGCAAAGGCCAGGCGCACGTACATGCCGCTGGAGTAGCGCTTGACAGGCGTGTCGATGAACTTTTCCACGCCTGAGAAAGCCACAATTTCGTCAAACTTGCGCGCGACCTCTGCTTTTTTCATGCCGAGGATGGCACCATTGAGATAGACATTCTCACGCCCCGTCAGCTCGGGGTGGAACCCAGTGCCGACCTCCAGCAGGCTGCCAATGCGCCCTTTGACCTTGACCACGCCGCTGGTGGGGGCGGTGACGCGCGAGAGGATCTTGAGCAGTGTGCTCTTGCCGGCGCCGTTGCGGCCAATAATACCCAAAGCTTCACCCTGCTGCACTTGGAAAGAAACGTCGTCCAAGGCAAGGATACTGCCTCCGATTTCTTCGAATCGATCCTTTTGACCGATTCGGGCGTAAGGGTCAGGCTGTTTTCGCACCCTCGCCCACCAGCGATTCAGGTCACGGCTGAGCGTGCCTGTACCGATTACGCCCAGGTCATATTTTTTTGATAGATGTTCAACAGAGATAACAGGTTTGGTCATAGATGGTAGATTATAGCTGATAAGTGTTAGGTGATAGGTGATAGGTGATAGGTAATAGGTGACAGGTAATAGGTAATAGGTAATAGGTGACAGGTGACAGGGGACAGGTGACAGGTAATAGGTGACAGGTAATAGGTGACAGGTGATAGGTGACAGGTAATAGGTAATAGGTGTTAGGTAATAGGTAATAGGTGACAGGTGATAGGTAATAGGTGACAGGTGATAAGTAATAGGTGACAGGTGACAGGTGACAGGTGTTAGGTGAAATCGGGTCAAAATCCGCCAAGTGCCGCCATCGTTCGGGAACGGTGGAAATGGGATAGCCGAAAATCCCTTGATTTTCCGGCCCCCCTTCACGCATCTATTATTCAGCTCACAAATTATGCTATTTTGCTATAACAACTCCTTATCATCTATCCAACGATAGTCATCACCCTGGGTGGATACGGTTTCACCAAAGGAATCCTTCGGCAGAAGAACGCGACCTAGGCTAGAAAAATATGTGTGCTTGGAGAAACGCAATCCATCATCACCACAGTTCACACAGTGAGTGTCAACGATTTCTCGAAAGTTTCGATAAATCCGCAGCATTCCACCACATTTAGGGCAGGCATAACGCTCAAGGATGGCAGGGTTGCGACTAGCTAATCCATAGGGAGGGATATCCCCAATAACCTTGCTACCGGCGCGGATTAGGACATTACGCCCAATGTGCACGCCACCGATAATCTCGGTACCCACCCCAATCCGGCAGTAGTTTTCAATGATCGTCTCCTGATCTGCCAGGTCGTTATCCTCCCTGAGCAAGCCAATGACGACATCGTGAGCAATATTGGTGCCTTCACCGACGTGAAGGGGTCCTACCAGGGTCACATTTTCACGTACGTTGACATAGGGGTCCAACGTGACCCTGCCGATGGTGGTCACGTTCTGGCATAGCGTAACATGGTCCTCAAGTATGGTTTCTGAGCTGATCTCGCATCCGGGATCAATACGGCTGGTTCCATGGACGACAGCGCCTTCACTGACCTTTGCTTGGAAATAATTCGGGTTCAAGGGGGTAGGGTATATCATGGTTTGCTTATCTCCTAATAAATAGAATGTTTGTTCTATTATAGAAGATATTTAGGGAAAATGCAAGAGGCTTCTAGTTGGCAGTTGGTAGCCTTTAGCTGGTAGGTGATGGTAAAGAAGCTGATAGGTGATAGGTGATAGGTAATAGGAAAGATAAGGTGGTAGGTGATAGGTGGTAGGTGGTAGGTGATAGGTGATAGGTGGTAGGTGGTAGGTGGTAGGTGGTAGGTGGGAGGTGGGAGGTCGTAGGTGATAGGGGGTAGGTGATGGGTGGAAGACAAAGATTACATGCTTTTGACAATACTATTGATAAGGCCGTTTAGCATTTTTGCTATTTCGCTGGATTGAGTTTCCAGACTCAGAAAAGTCTCAGGGGTTATCCAAGCGCGCATTTGGAATATTTCAAGCAGGGTAATGGTTTCATAAAGAGATCCGCGAGAGATATAGAGAAAGTGAATGTATTCTTTCTTCGATTCTCTTCCTTTGCCTTCCGCGATATTCATCGGGATTGACATGACCGCCGCTTCAAGCTGTTCGATCAGTCGATAATGTTTGCGGTCAGTTTCCAGATGATCAACAAGATCGATCACATCATTCGCCAAGGTCATGCTCTTCTGCCATACGATCAACTCTTTGTAAGACGACTGAGTATTATTATCTGACACTATTTTCCTACCACCTATGACCTACCACCTATCACCTACAACCTATGACCTATCACCTATCACCTATGACCTATCACCTATGACCTACTAAACCGTATCAATGAAGGTTTTCTCCACCCGATTGAAGATCACAACCCCGATAAACAACACGACAAACATGAAGCCAGCGCTGTAGGCCAGGCGAATCCAGGAGGCATCCCCGGCGCCCAGGAAGCCGGCGCGGAAGGTCTCGATGATGGGGGTAATGGGGTTGACATCAGCAATCCAGCGCCATTGTTCGGGGATACTGGAAACTGGGTAGATAACCGGGGTGGCGTACATCCACAAGGAGACGCCAAAGCCGACCAGGTAGGTTAGGTCGCGATATTTGGTGGTCAGGGATGAGACGATGATGCCAAAGCCGAGCCCCAGCCCAGCCATGAGCAGCACCAATAAGGGCAGGGCAAACGCCCAATTGGTGAGGTGGATTTGAGCTCCACCTGTGTAGAAAAACAACCAAAAAACCATGAAAAGGGCGAATTGAATCGCCAGGGTGATGAGGTTGGAGATGACGATGGAGATAGGGGTGACGAGACGCGGGAAGTAGACCTTTCCGAAAAGATGAGCGTTGCTGATGAAGGTTTGGGAGGTGCCAGTCAGGCAATTGGAGAAGTAGTTCCACAGGACGGTACCGGACATGTAGAAGAGGATCTGCGGCAAGCCATCGGTGGGCAGGCGGGCGATGTTGCCAAAGATGACGGTGAAGACCAATGAGTTCATGATGGGCTGAATAATCAGCCAAAGTGGACCGAGGATGGTCTGCTTGTAGCGCGAGACGAAATCGCGCCGCACGAATAGGCTGATCAGGTCGCGGTAATGCCAGACGTCGCGCAATTGCAGATCCCACCACT
>WOZC01000129.1:0-13349 GCA_011620465.1 Anaerolineaceae bacterium
GCATTGCTGAAATCCTGACTGTCACACCAGAAATCGCCTCTCCCGCTGAGCCGCACACCTTCGCTGAACCAATCCAGGGGCATATTCGATTTGAGAATGTCTGCTTTCATTACACAGAAGGTGAAGAGGTATTGACGAACATCAACCTCGATATCCAGGCTGGCACTACTGTTGCCCTCGTAGGACCGACGGGTGTTGGGAAAACTACATTGGTAAGCTTGATCCCACGTTTTTATGACGTGGTCAGCGGGAATATCAGCATCGATGGGGTAAATGTCCGGGATTTTGACCTGGACCAACTGCATGAATCCGTCAGCATGGTATTACAGGACGTTTTCCTCTTTCACGGCACAATAAGGGAGAATATCCTTTTCGGCAAACCAGACGCGACAGAAGCGGAAATCACACGGGCAGCCGAAATTGCCAATGCAGCGGAATTTATTGAGCGTATGCCGAACGGTTACGACACCCTGATTGGTGAACGCGGAGTTAAGCTTTCTGGCGGTCAAAAACAGCGTTTGTCGATCGCACGCGCAGTCCTGAAGAACAGTCCGATCCTGATCCTGGATGAGGCAACTTCTTCAGTAGACACGGAAACAGAATTACTGATCCAACAGGCGCTGGAGCGCCTGATCAAAGGGCGCACAACAATAATCATTGCCCATCGACTCTCAACTGTCCGAAATACAGACAAAATTGTCGCATTAGAGGGTACCGGAATCGTAGAAGAAGGTACGCATGCGGAATTATTGGCAGATAAAGGACTTTATTACAAGCTCTATACGGTACAACAGCAATTGTCTTGAGTTGAAGACTGCATTCCAAGGACGGCTACATCGGAAAAACGGTTTCTGCGTTTTGCTCTACAACAATCGCTTCAACCTGCCCGGCGCTGAGGTCGCTAACCTGGTTGGTGAAAGCCTCCAGCTCTTCATCTTTGAACCGTACTGTCACCGTAATCTCTTCCAGGAAATCCGTGCCCAAGACCTGCCCAGAGTGCACTTCCATCAGCCTTGTCACCTGGTCGTACAACCGATAAGGCGTTACGAATATCAAGGTCGTTGTCGGCAGAAGCGCGGCAAACCTGACCCTTTTGAGCACTTCCCGCACTGCATCGCCGTAGGCTTTCACCAAGCCGCCGGTGCCCAACTTCGTGCCGCCAAAATAGCGCGTCACCACCACCGCCACGTTCCCCAAACCACTGCCCTGCAAGACTGCCAGGGCTGGTCTGCCGGCTGTGCCTGGAGGTTCCCCATCGTCGCTGCAATGGGTTATGATACTTTTACCATGACCGATCACGAAGGTCGGGACGTGGTGAGTGGCTGTGGGATGGTGTTTCTTGACCTCAGCGATGAAAGCCCGCGCTTCTTCAACGCTGTTGACCGGTTCCAGGTTGGCAATAAAGCGGGAATTAACGACTAATAATTCGGTTTCAATCGCTTCAAGCGGAATCAAGCGCTGAATTTGCTCCATCCATACTCTCCGACTACAATCATAAGCTATAACTTCTGCTTCGACAGGAAAAATATGGAACTGTTAATCATCCCCCTCAGCTTTATTACCTTCGTAATCCTTGGCTATGACAAACTTCAAGCTAAAAACAATGGTTGGCGCATTCCGGAAAAAGTCTTGCTCCTCATGGGTGTTTTCGGAGGCGCTATAGGCGGTCTGCTCGGAATGAAAGTCTTTCACCACAAGACCCGAAAGAACTATTTCTGGATCATCTATGGTCTGGCAGCCGCAGTGCACATCGGCTTGATTGTGTTTCTTAAAAAACCCAACTCAGTAGAAAATCTTACGCATTTAGTTCCATTTTAGATATAAGCTTGCGATATAATAAAATGATACACAACACCCACCCAGAGAGGAGGCTGTCTTGGTTCAAGTAATGAACGTTTCAGAAATTCGTCCTCTCATTACGGACGAATTCCAGGTAGGTCCGTTTATACCGCGCACCGAAGCAATTCAGCACGCCTACGATTGGGGCAAACAAGTCCATGCCGGTCAAAAACGTCTCTCCGGTGAACCTTATTTTGAGACCCACTGCGCCTGGGTCGCCGCCTTCGTCGACAACCTGGTCAACATCGAATCCTGGACAATTGCCGCCCTGCTTCACGACACCGTAGAAGACCAGGGCGAAACTTTAGATGAGATCAAAGCACTTTTTCCTGGAAAGCTTGGCATAGAAGTCGCGCATATCATCGACGGATTGACGAAAATTAGCAGCCCACGTGATGGCTCAAGCAGGGAGATGGAGACTCTCCGGAAAATCGCTATGTTCCGCGACCCGGCTGTCTTTGTTATCAAGCTTGCAGACAAAAGCCATAACCTGATGACTCTCCAATACCAACCTCCCGCCAAGCAATGGGCAAAAGCGAACGAAGCAATCCGCTCTTATGGCAAACTGGCAGGAATTCTTAATTGTTATCGTTGGCGGCGGTGGATTGAGGATATGGCTTTTCCTTATGCTGAAGCAGATTCATTCCCGATAGTCAAAGCCAAAATTGATGCTGACCCACGTCTGAATATCAATTTTATTAATTATTACCTGGGTGAACTCGGGAATATCATGAACGCCGAAGGGATCGATGGCTCGATCAAATTCACCGTCAATGGCTATTGGCAAGCCTGGGACAAGCTGCAGAGAATGGCGCGCAGCAACCGCACTTCCCTGGATGATTTCTCAGCGGTGAATGACATCGTCAGCTTCCGTATGTTGATAAAAAGCGATGATGAAATTGACTGTTATCGCTTGTTGGCGAGAGTTAACAAGTATTTTCAACGTAACCTGGACCAGGACCGCTTTGACGACTACATTGCTTCCCCTCAAAATGGCTACCGGGCACTACAGGTGACAGCCTACCTTCCCGGTACTGGAGCTATTGAAACTGCTATCGCCACCGAAGAAATGGAAGGAGAGAACGCCTGGGGGGTCATTTATGCTATCAACCACAATAAGGATATCAGCCGGTACCGACCTGTACAGATCCTGACCAGTTTTGGTGGAACAAGATTCCTCGAAGAGGGCAGTACCGTCCTGGATGGCGTTGCCTCGATTCAGGATTTCTATCTGGATAAAATCCATAAAGTACTGGTGAATGGAGAAGAACGCCATATTTATGACAGCCTTAATCCTGGCGATGTTCTCGAAGTTATAAGCAGCGGTCCCCATAAACAACCTGAGCCAGATTGGTTGAACCACTGCAATCCTACCACCGCACGCTTGCTGCGCACCGTTTTAGCGAGAGTTAATCTGAAACAAGCCAGCGAAAAAGGACAAAAGATACTTCATCCCATCCTGGTGAAACAAGGCATCCTTGACCTGAGTGATGTTTCTTCCCTTGAGCCTAACCGGCTCGAATCGATGCTGGGCCTGCTGGCTTGCGCCAACCTTGATGACCTTTACTCAGCCGTCGGCGGCGGCTCGATTTTTGTCAATGAGGTTGAAAACGCGATGGACCTGACCGGCATAACGAGTTCTAAATTGCATTGGACTTCTCTCCAGATCCGCGGCAATAACAGTTCCAATCGCCCAGGTGGGTTGGCTTACTTCGCGGGTTTGATCACAGAAGTCGGTGGGAATATTCTCAGAACAGTCAATTCAACTTCGAAAAACGGGGATTTTCATGTCCGCATGGTATTGAACGGTCTGGAAGTTGACCAAAAGGCAAATCTCAAAAAATTCTTTTCTGAAAGCCGTTTTCCGTTAATAGAAATTGAAATCGCGTAAGCCTCCACAGTAAGCACTGTTTTGAACTCGTGATAGAATATCCAAGATAAGTTTTTCTGGCAGCAAAAACTAAAAACCAAGGATATTTTCTTCGCTTATGTCAAATTCAACAAGCAGTACAAACAAGAAATTCAGAAATCTGCTTTTCTTATTTATTCTCGTACTGACCTTCTTTGTCCAACCGGTCAGTGCAAGGCCATACGAACCCCAGGGAGTTGGACCTGGTGCAGCCACACCTGCGCCCGATCTGAGCAATGTTCGCGTCCAGGTGCTCTATTTCTATTCGAATAGTTGCAGTCATTGCCTGAAAGTAATTGAAGAAATTGTCAAGCCTCTTCAAAATGAATACCCTGGTCTGGTAGATTTTAAGTTGCTCGAATTGGGCGAAAGAGTCAATTATGAAGCCCTCATGGCAGCCGAAGAATACCTCCAAACCTCACCAGATAGCCGTGATCTCCCTGTGGTAGTGATCGGTAACCAGGTTCTGACTGGAGAAGAAGAAAACACCGCTGACCTGCGTCGTCTGGTTGTCTCCGGTATTGAAGGCGATCCAATCCTCCTGCCCGTCATTGAAGGAGTTGACTATACACAGCTGGTAACATCCACTCCTCAACCGGCAGAAGTTCCGCTGGAAGCTTGTAGCATCGACAATCCGGAAAATTGTGTCATCGATCACCCTATTTACGTTGCATATTTCTATCAGACCGGGTGTAAAGAATGTGCCCGCTCAGAGACCGACCTGGCATATCTGCAAGACAAATACCCACAAATGATCATCGAAGAGTTTAACATCTACGACGAAGCGGGATTGGCAAATTGGATGGCAGAACGGGTTGAACGGGTGGATGACCTTCAAACTCCCGCAATTTTCATCGGAGACAAAGCCTGGATTGGCGAAGAAGAAATTAGACCTCAAACCATCGAACCCGTGCTTGAAACAATGTTGCAGAACGGATCAGCAAGATTCTGGAATGAATACAATCCTGAAACAGGCACTCAAACCCTGATGGAAAGGTTCCAGAAGTTAGGCTGGGTCGCCGTTTTGCTAGCAGGTTTGGTGGACGGACTCAACCCTTGTGCTTTTGCAACGATCATCTTCTTTGTTTCTTATCTGGCTCTCAGTGGGCATAAAGGCAAACAGATTCTTCTTACTGGTGCCAGCTTTACAATTGGCGTTTTCATCGCGTATTTACTGGTTGGCTTCGGTTTCTACAAAGTTCTTGACCTGATCAAAGCATACATGACCGTTCTGAGCAAGATCGTCTATGGTCTGACAGCCTTGTTCTGCCTGGTCCTGGCGGTCTTAAGCATTCGGGATTACTTCAAAACCCGCCATGGTGATCTCGACGATATGGCATTGAAACTACCAGAGCCACTACGCAAGCGCATTAACGCTACTGTTAGAGAAGGGCGTAATTCGAGCAGCTATTATCTGAGCGCATTTGTCGTGGGGTTGGTGGTATCGATATTGGAATTGGCTTGCACAGGGCAGATATATTTGCCAGTCATCATCTCTATGAGTACCTTGCCTGAGTTGCGCGGAAAAGCGGTTATTTTCCTTTTGTTATATAACCTGATGTTCATTGTGCCACTGATCGTCGTCTTCATTTTGGCTTATTTTGGAACAACCTCTAAACAATTTACTGCCTTCCTGAAGAAACATGCCGCTGCAGTCAAAATCGGTATGGCGATCGTCTTCATATCACTGGCGATCTGGTTGATCAGTTCACTTTTGGCGTAAAAAGAGTTTAAGCACTGATCGGGATGAACTGTGTAGTTCATCCCGAATTTTCGGTAAAAGTGTCCTACCTCACCCCCGTTCGCTTTTATCTTCGCCGAAACTGATTGATAACCTTTGCTATCGTAGAATGCAGATGGACGATCTTGCTGGATAATTTCCCCGAGAACGTGGCGGTCTTGACTGCCTGGCGCAATTCCTCTGCTGAATTGAAATTGGGTAATTGCAAAACCGCCCGACCAATTTCCGGTATACTGTGTGCATCTGAGCCGACCATCCACGCCAAACCATGCTCATTGGCGAAAGTGCCAGCCATCTCATTAAAAGACGGATCAAAACACCGGGCGTTGAAAGCCTCCACCCCGTCCAGGTAAGGAGCAAGCATTTCCAATGTGCCAGGTTTCCAACTTGCGCCTCGATATGGGTCAAAGGGATGGGCAACGCTTATGAAAGCGCCCTGATCTTTCAGTCTTTTGACGACTTCCAATGGCGACAAATAATCAGGGATCTCTTCGGTCATAAAGTAGGCTAAAATTTCGCCCTCATTTGTCAGGATTTCTTCACTCACCACGACCAGGTCAGGTGCCATTTGGTGGGCTTTGAAAGCACCAGCATTGCGACCATGATCGGTAATTGCGATTTTTCCGATGCTCTTGTTCCGACAAGTCTTGATGATCTCCTCGATCGTCATCAAGCTATCAGGGGAATAGTTGGAATGACAGTGAAATTCCGCTTGAATCAAATCAGTCATTATTCGATATAAATCCGGGGCAAGCGTTCTGCCAAGCCGCAAACCACTTCGTAATTGATCGTGCCCCAACGCTGGGCGACTTCGTCGATGCTGATAAATTCCGAATCTTGTGGTCCGATCAGCACGACTTCGTCACCAATTTTCGCGTCTGGCACATCATCAAGCTGCAGCATACACTGGTCCATGCAAACCCGTCCAACGATATTGACGCGTTTACCGCCTACCAAAACCTGCTGTCCGTCCACTCGTCTAAAACCATCACCGTACCCAATCGGGATAACGCCGATGCGTTCATCTTTGCTGGTGACATACTTGGACCCATAACTGATCCCCTGTCCAGCCGGAAAAGTACGCAAAGAAATGAGCCTGGCTTTCCAGGTTAGAACCGGCTTGAATTGCGCCGGTAAAGGTTTACCCTCGATTGGAGACATACCCAAGATCAAGTCACCAGGGCGAGTGAGGTCGTAGTAGGAGGCAGGGAAATTCAAAATGGCAGCAGAATTGGCTGCGTGAACGATCGCTGGTTTCAGACCCTGTTGGTCCAAATCATTGAGCAGACTATTAAACTGGCGAATCTGTTTGGGTGTTGAATCGGAATCGGCTTCGTCTGCCCGGGCAAAGTGAGTGAAAATGCCTTCCACAAGAATGGGAGAATTCTTTAGCGCTCGTAAAAACGGAGCAACAGTTTCAACCGGCATTCCAAGGCGACCCATTCCGGTCTCGACCTTAACATGAGCCCTTAAGGTACCGCCATGAATACGGACATATTCGAGGTAGGATTGAGCTAATTCTGCATTGAAAAGTGCAATAGCGATGTTGTGTTCGATAGCTTCAGGGATCTTGGAAGCAGGCGTAAAACCTAAAACCAGGATGCGGTTGGAGATGCCAGCCCGGCGCAGTACCAGGGCTTCTTCGATTCGGGCAACGCCGCACCAAGTCGCCCCGCCAGCCACGCAAGCCTGGGCAATTGGGCGCATACCGTGACCATAGCCATTAGCTTTGATCACCGCCATGACATCCCGTCCAGTCATTTTTATCACTTCCGCCACGTTGTTCTTCAGGGTGTTCAGGTCAATTTCAAGCCAGGTTGAGTAAGTATTGATATCCACGAGGTAAAAGTATAACACTTACATCGATAAACCCGAAATGTCAGATACCCGGTGTCAGATACCCGGATTAATTATCCCATGACCTGTTATTTGATGATCTCCTGAACATAAAAAAGACCGGCTGTGACAGCCGGTCTTCTCTTTACTCACGATCTAATACTCACTCCTTTCTGATATTTCAATGTAAACGAAGGAGTAAATACATAAGCTGCTTTAGCTAATTTCCACCAAGACCACGGCGTCCTCCCCTGCCGCCAAAGCCTTCCATATCATCCATTCCAAACCTGCGCATCTCAAACCTTCCCATGTGATTCATTCCGAAAATGCCCATTCCAAATCTAACAGGCATTTCTTCCAATTGTGCAATCAGCAGGTCTGCTTGAGCCTGAGTGATCGAACCGGCTTCTACCTCAGCATTAATTGCTTCAGTCATGGCTTGTTTGTAGTTTTCAGTAAAGGTGCTTGATTGTTGCAGCGCCAAATAAGCTCCTCGCAAATCGGCTTCTTCCTGAGTTATCACGCCTTCTTCCACCAACGCGTCAATCTTTGCCTGTTCTACAGTCTTAACAGCCGATTCAAGCTCGCTCTCGCTGATACCTAAAGCTTCAGCCAGAAAAACGACTCGATCAAATTCATCTTTTTCAGCCGCAGTCAAAAAACGGTATAAAGACGTAAATTTGGGATCACCAGCCTTGAGTGTTTCCGACTGGGTGGCTGTGATGTACTCAGCATCTAACGCGGTATCCACAGCGGAAGTAAATGCCTTTTCCTGGGCTGCGGTCAATTCGTCTACAGTAATACCCAAAGCGGCAGCAAGATCTTCGTATGCACCGCCTGTTATTATTTGTGTCATCGAACTGGCAGAAGGTGAACTTTCTGTCGAAGCTGAAACCGCCTTCACCAAATGTCCTGACAGGAGCACTCCGCCAACCAAAAGTGCTACGATAGTTATTGAAATTATAGTTTTCTTTTTCATATTACCTTCTTTCTAATCCATCAAAGGATTGCCATAAGTGTAGAGGATTTTTGGCGCGCAAAGGTTTACAAAGTGTATATTTTGTTTTGATAACCTCGTAGTCCTCGTTTATTTCGTGGTCAGGAGGCGTTCATCATTGAAAAGAAGAAAATGCCTGTAAAATGCCTGTAAATTCCTTGACAATGGTATTATTTGTCATAAAATAATTACTATGAACAGCAAAAAACACCTGATCACCTTTGTCATAAAGAGTGCCGTCTCTGGAGCTCTCTTTGGCATTGGTCGGATTGCGTCTGTTAGCTGATTTCACGAAACATCCAAATCATCAGAACCACGGGCAATCCAACCCCGTGGTTTTTTGTTAACCACAACTTGAAAACAGTAATTGTGAACCATAAATAAAAAGGGTAAAAAAATGAAAACAACAGAAATTTATCTCATCAAAAATGCCCCTCAAATCGATGGGTTAGTTTTTCGTCATTTCGAAGGCGAAAGTGATTACCTCAAGATGCTGGCAATATACACGAATTTGCATTCTGTCGGACAATATTCTGGTGAAACCACCCTCAATAGCCTCAACGCTGAATTTGCTAATCTGAGCAACTGTGACCCTCACGACGATCTGATTTTCGCTGAAATCAACGGGCAGACTGTGGCGTTTTGCCGGTTTTACTGGGAGCGCCAGATATCTACCCGGGAGTACGCCTATGCCATCATGTTCAGGGTTGACCCTGCCTGGCAAGCGAAAGGCATCGAACAAGCCCTGATCGAATGGGGTGAGTCTCGCGGTCGGCATTATGCCTCGGTCCTGCCTGAAGGCGAAGCTGGTTTCTTCCTTGCATCTTCCCGTGAACCCGATCAAACCCGTTTCCAGATATTGGTCGGTTCAGGATACGAAATTAAGCGATACTACCATTCGATGAGCCGCCCGCTTACAGACCTGCCAGAAAGCCCGTTGCCGGAAGGTATAAGCGTTCGACCTGCACTGCCCAAAGATTATCGCAAGATTTGGGATGCGGCAAGCGAGGCTTTCAAGGATGATTACGAAGCATCAGACCCTACCGAGGAGTGGTACCAGAGCTATATCTCAAACCCGAATTTTCAGCCATTCCTTTGGCAGGTTGCCTGGGATGTCGATGAGGTGGTTGGGTCGGTACAGAACTACGTCTCAATGAAGGAAAACGAGTTGGAAAATCGCTGGCGAGGGTACACGGAGGTGATTTCCGTCCGAAGGGAATGGCGCGGTCGCGGCAATGCGCACGCCTTGATCTGCCGGTCGATGGCAATGTTTAAATGTCTAAATATGGACGAAGTCGCCCTCACCGCTGATACGCAAAACCCAACCGGAGCGATGCACCTCTATACCAACCTGGGCTACCGACCTTATCTGACCCAGCTGGAGCTGCAAAAACCCGTGTCCTTGGAAAAGTAGCCAGAAAAACGTTGAAAAAGAACGAGGAGACCTCATGTTACAAGTCAACCGCATTAGTAAACGCTTTGGGTATAACCAGGTGTTAAAGGATGTGACCATCAACCTGATTGACGGCGAACATGTTGGGCTGGTCGGTGCCAATGGTAGCGGCAAGACAACCCTGCTCGAGATCATTGCTGGCAATCTTCAGCCTGATAGCGGCAGTATGATCACCAGCAGTGGCGATTTGATTGGTTATCTACCTCAAAACCCAATCGCCATCCAGGCCGAGACGATTGCTGATTCAATGCTATTAGCCTTAAATCAAACCAACCCTTACCCCAGCCAGGAGATTTCCGCTCGGGAGGAAGCAGATGCCAGGAAGCTCCTGGCTAATCTCGGTTTGGGTTACCTTTCACTCGCTGCCCCTCTCAGGACGCTCAGTGGCGGGGAAGGAACGCGCATCCAATTGGCTGCCTTGCTCTTGCAGCGACCGGAAATCTTGCTTTTGGATGAACCGACCAACCATCTTGATATCCCTGCCTTGGAATGGTTGGAGAAATTTGTCATTGCATACCCTGGCATTGTGCTGCTGATCTCGCACGACCGGGTTTTCCTCGACCGAACAGTCGAAACCATCTATGAACTCGATGAAGGTAAGGAAGGGATCCGCAAGTTTCCTGGTAATTATTCCAATTACGCGAAACTGGTTGCCCAGGAAAAACAAAAAGCATACGAACTCTGGAAGGACCAGGAAGTAGAGATCAAACGGTTAAGGGGTGATTGGCTCGCTACAGCTGAGCAAGCCCGGGCAACTGAAAAAAGCACCAAGGATTCCAAGGCCCGCCGTTATGCCAAAAAGGTCGCAAAAAAGGGCACAGCCAAGAAGAAACGATTGGAGCGTTACCTGGAATCTTCCGAACGGATCGAAAAGCCAATGGACACCTGGCGCATAAACATCAATTTTGCTGAAGCGGAACATCAAAGCCAGCAATTGTTGATAATGGAAGACCTCTCTTTCGGCTACGCGGACACCCCCCTTTTCAAAGACTTGAATTTGACCATAACCGCTGGTCAGCGGGTTGCG
This sequence comes from Anaerolineaceae bacterium, assembly GCA_011620465.1. GTDB lineage: Bacteria > Chloroflexota > Anaerolineae > Anaerolineales > Anaerolineaceae > Mesolinea. Next base: position 10,803 of record WOZC01000129.1, read on the forward strand.
CTGGTCGGAGCGAATGGCTCTGGCAAAAGCACATTGCTCAAGATATTGATGAGGCAATTACCGGCAGATTCAGGAACCTATCGTTGGGGCAAGAGTGTAGTAATTGGTTACATGCCTCAAAAGCAGGAAGACCTCGACCCTCACTTTACACCCATTGAACAAATCCAAGCAGTCAAGGGTATGGATTTAAGTGAAACCTATCATTTTTTGCACTATTTCCTCATAGATGAGGACCATGCCGTTCTGCCCACATCCGCATTAAGCTTTGGTCAGCGCTCAAGGCTGTTGTTAGCCCGCCTCGTAGCGCAAGGAGCTAATTTTTTGGTGCTCGATGAACCTGTTAATCATCTCGATATTCCTTCGAAAGAACAATTTGAAAAGGCGTTGGATGCTTTCAAAGGTGGCATGCTGCTGGTCGCGCACGACCGCGCTTTCATTGCCCGCACCTGCAATACGCTTTGGAAGTTGAAGGAAGGTAGTGTTCAGGTAGACATACCGAACGAGGATTGGATGTAACGAACGATTTTTGGAAGGCAATGCAAGTCAGAAAGAAAGCTCTCCGTATTCAATGAAGATATACATCGGAGTGGAACACACAAAGTCACAAGTTTCGTAATGTTACCGGCGTTGCTATACCGACCTACGCTTCAGCCTGTCCAAAAAACCGTATATTAAAAGAGATGGCTGGTGAGCCACCTCTTACTTGGGATTGTCGTAATTAATTCGGCAGGTTAAACTCCCAAATACCAGCAACTCTCCCCGAAAAAGCATCGGTCACAAATTGGCTGAATGTTTCCATTGCTTTTTCGTTCTTGGCATAGGGGGTATCTTCCTTGATCCTGTACCCGGAGATACCGGGTTCCTCGTAGCATTCTAACTCGATGCCTGGGAATTCGTCATCCATAAGCTTTGCAATGGTATCCACATCAAGGGTTTCACAATATTGGCTTTCGTTTGGAAAACTATTCACTTCAGTAATTTTCACAATTATTGATCTTTGAAGAAAGTCATGGGGAATATCTTTAAAAATCAGGCGGTCCACCCTGTATGGAGCTTCTTCAATCATGGATGGCAGACATTCTTTCTCTTGTGCATCATCATTCATCGAAATATGGCAAGCGCTGCCATCACGATAGTGGAACAAGCCCTCCACCAAGTCGAACCCTGCATACTGGTATTCCTGACCGTCAATTTCAATGGAAGCCTTACTAATCTTCCAATCTCGCCAATCTTTCAATTGCATTCTCACTTCTACTACTGCGTCATCTCCTGAGCGCTCTACACTCTGCACTGCCATAGTGAGCCCGGATGAAAAAACTTCCATCGTGAGGTGCTTAATATCGTCCGCTGCGGCAGCCTCTGTTCCCACAGGGCTTTTCTGAGTTACTACAATAGTGTCCTCTATCGGAGGGTTCACTACCTCTTGATCTTTAGTATTTCCAAACCAAGTGCTCAAAAGATAATACATACCTACAATCACGATTGCCGCGATTGCAATGCTTGCAATGCGTCTGATACCTGTTTTATTTTTCATTTTTCGAACCCTTTCTTGTACTACTTTGTCATAATAATTCCACTGTTGGAATATGTCAAAGTTGGTACCTGAGAATAGGTGGTCGTACTCTCACCCCGGTAACCGGTTTTTGGTTCATATTTTCCCTCTATCTTTACTACTTATAGAACATAACATATTATCACGTAAATCTATTTTGCATTTTTTTTTCAAATGCTCAAATCGAATCCTCGCAGTTTCATCTAGGCTTTTTTCTAAATGGTAATGTTTCTATACACATTCTATACTCTATGAAGAACTTCACCTCCTGCAGTAGAAGTGCAAATCCCATTACTAATTTGACCACGACATGTACGGAGATAATACAAGGTAAAATTGGGTAGGTTTTTCAAAGGAAGATATGAACGACATCGAGAATTTAAGCGCCAACAATTCGAACAAAAGCTTCGACTATAAAATCATCGCGAAAGATGGCAATGCCCGCGCTGGCGAATTCCGCACACCTCATGGTGTCATCCAAACGCCGGTTTTTGCACCGGTTGGCACCCAGGCAACTGTCAAAGCGATCACACCTGCCCAACTGGAAGAGTTGGATGCTTCTCTTGTCCTCGCGAACACCTACCACCTTTTCTTGCGCCCTGGGGATGAGCTTGTCGCAAAAATGGGTGGGCTGCACGAGTTCATGCAATGGCACAAACCGATGCTGACCGACTCGGGCGGCTTTCAGGTTTTCTCCCTTGCAAATATGCGAAAAGTTGACGAAGATGGGGTGACTTTCAAATCGCATATTGACGGTTCCATGAAACGCCTGACCCCCGAAAGTTCCATCCAGATCCAAGAAAACCTGGGTGCGGACATTATCATGGCTTTCGATGAATGTTCTGATCCCACCAACCGCGACTATGTCGAGCAGGCAATGAATCGCACGCATCACTGGGCACAGCGCTGCCTGGAAGCAAAAAAACGCGAAGACCAGGCACTTTTTGGGATTGTTCAGGGCGGTGTCTTCGATGACTTGCGGGAGCAATCGGCTC
>WOZC01000129.1:13449-22145 GCA_011620465.1 Anaerolineaceae bacterium
GGGCAATGCACTTGCTATACCTGCCGCACTTTTACCCGCGCGTATCTGCGGCACTTGATCGTTGCTAAAGAAATGTTGGCAGCCACCCTGCTTTCAATTCACAATCTGCATACCTTGCTTCAATTAGCGCGCGACCTACGCCAGGCAATCCTTGAAGGTCGCCTGCAGTCGTTTGCTGACGAAGCCATGACCAAACTCTCCATTCCCCGCACTCCAGAAAGGTAGATATGAACTTTATTCAAGCAATCATCTTAGGTATCGTCCAGGGTTTGACCGAATTTTTACCAGTCTCTTCCTCTGCCCATCTTGTGATCGTTCCCTACCTGTTCAACTGGACGCTTGACCCATCAAAAGCGTTTGTTTTTGATGTTTTAGTGCAGTTGGGAACCCTGGTCGCCGTAATCATTTATTTTTGGTCAGACCTGGTGACAATTTTCAGGTCAGTCATCCAGGGCATCAAGGAAAAAGCGCCATTCAAGGAGGCTGACAGCCGCCTGGGCTGGTATATCGTTTTGGGGACCATCCCCGCTGGATTAGCTGGTGTGTTACTTAAGGATCGCGTTGAAGAGGTTTTCGGGAGTCCGGTGATCACTGCGATTTTGCTTTTAGGAACAGCACTTTTACTCGTGCTGGCTGAGTTCTTCGCTAAAAAAGAGAAATCCCTGGATAAACTGACCTGGCAGGATTCCTTGGTCGTGGGTATTTTCCAGGCGCTGGCGATCTTTCCCGGGATCTCCCGGTCAGGCGCTACCATCTCTGGCGGAATGTTCAAGGGCTACACCCGCGAAGCGGCTGCACGCTTCTCGTTCTTGCTGTCCATCCCAATCATGCTGGCAGCGGGCTTGCTCTCGGTCATCGACCTGGTGAGCGCTGATTTCTTCTTTGACTTTTTGCCGGTTTTAATCCTTGGATTTGTGATCGCCGGAGTGATTGGATATCTCTCGATTCGCTGGCTATTAAGCTATGTAAAGAAAAATACCTTTTTCGGATTTGCGATTTATTGCGTGGTAATATCTGCCGTGACTCTAATTGTCTCGGCATTACGTTGATTTTTTGATCGGGTCCTTCGCCAGGTAAACCCCGGTTTGTTTCCGGATCAAGATCCCGCCATAATGGTCTATTCGACGTTGGAAGAATGCTGTCATTTCCGGTTTGCCTTCATCACCCAGTTTTTCCTTCACAAAGGGGGTGGAAAAGGAATAATTGGTAAGCAATTGGGCGTTCGTGACCCAAAGGTCGCTCGAATAGAGGTGTAGTTCGATTGTCGAAAAAAAATCACGCAATTGACTTTCGCCGTTGAGCAAGTTAAAGCCGCTGGAAATACCCTGGCTTTTATCCAGCTTATGAGAAAATTTCTCAAGCAAAATGTCCAGGTCAATCATATGTTCAGGTCCATTTGTCGCAGCCATGAACCTTCCTCCGGGACAGAGTAGTTTGGACACGTGGTCAAGCACCTGTGCTACAGCGGGTACATGGTAAAGCATATGATTCGCAATGATCAGATCAAAAGTACTACTTGGAAAAGTGACATTCATGCTATCCATGCAGACAAAGTGGAAGCGCTTGTCTCTTACCAGGTCGATGGCGGCATCCTGAATCATTCCCGGAGAAAGATCACTTAAGGTAATGCGGGTGTTCTCGTTGAGACGATTCAAGACAGAACGCCAGAGCGATGCTGATCCGCAGCCAAGTTCCAGCACTTTCGTGTCCGGCTTGATCGCGGCCAACTCAAAAACGAAGTCATACCAGCTTTGCTGCCCGGTACTGAATTTCTGATGCACCTGGATTCGGGATGACAAATTATCTGAGTCCTGGTACTGCCTGGAACTGAGGTATTGAGAATTGTTACGATAACCAGAGGGGTCTAACATTATTTTCTATTTTCATTACAATTATACCTTCCGGTTGGTAACTATTAATAAACTGTGCAAAAGTGCCAATTTTGTTGATTCATAAACCAAGCGGGTCAATACTTTCAAATGTGCAGTAATTAATCGAGACCTTGACGGATAAGTCTGGAAGTGATACATTAAATCGCCTAGATTTGAGGTAAGTATTAGTTTTAAGAAAGTTGAGTTATAAATGTCAGAAAGAACTAAAGGAACCATCAAATGGTTCAGCGCCCCCAAAGGGTACGGCTTTATCGGTATGGAAAATGGCGAAGACGTCTTTGTCCACTTTTCCGCAATCCATATGGAAGGCTACAGACGCCTGAAAGAAGGACAGAAAGTTGAATTTACCATCGAAGACGGTCCACGCGGAAAGCAAGCCGCTGACGTTGAGGTGGTAGAAGAATAAGGGGTTAACCTCTACGACATAAAAGCCAGCTTCATCAAAAGCTGGCTTTTTTATTTTATTTGTTTTGCAGGACGCGATTGATTTCTCTTAATCTTAAATCAAATCTTCTGAATAGCTTCCGCCATTTTTTGGAGCCCTTGCTTTAAGACAGCCTGGGTACAGCCGAAATTAAGCCTCAGAAAGCCCTCCCCTGCCTCACCGAAGGTGCAGCCATCGTTCATAGATACTTTGGCGTTTTCTACAAAGAATGTCTGCAAGACGCCTTTGATACCCAATTCCCGGCAATCCAGCCAAGCCAGGAACGTCCCTTCAGGCTTGCTCCAACGGATACCCGGCAGCAAGCCATCATCGATTGCGTTGCCGATTAAGTCGCGATTAGCTTGCAGATAGGCGATCTGCTCTTGCAGCCATTCATCTCCGTGCTCATAAGCAGCTTTGGCTGCCACAAACGCCAAAACGCCAGGACTGCTGATGAGGTACTGCATGAAATCTTTTACCGTAGCGTGCAGACCCTCATCCTGGATGATTGCAACTGAGGCATGCATACCGGCAATATTGTAAGTCTTGCTGGGTGCCATAAACGTGGCTGTATTCTTTGAAATTTCCGGGTCCAAAGCGGCGATGGGTGTATGCTTCTTTCCGTCATAGAGGATGTCACAGTGAATTTCATCGGAGCAAATGATCACGTGATGACGCAGGCAGATATCAGCTAACTTTAGCAGTTCCTCTTTGCTGAAAACCCTTCCAGTCGGATTTTGTGGGTTACACAAAACATAAACCTTGACCTTGTTATCAATAACCTGCCGTTCAAATAGGTCAAAATCGATGCGATAAATTCCTTCCTCATCGAGATACATAGGATTCTGAATACCGATTAGACCAGACGCTTTTGGAGAGCCAATGAATGGCGGGTAAGCCGGAGTTTGGAAAATGACCGCGTCGCCCTTCTCGCACAACGCTCGTAGTACGATCGTAAAACCTGTCACAACCCCTGGAATGTAGCTAATTTGGTCGGGGCTGACCTTCCAGGTGTAAAGGCGGTCAAAGCGATCGATCACCACCTTATCAAGCCCTTCGGGGGTCAAACCATATCCGAAAATTCCGTGGTCAACACGTTTATGCAGCGCTTCTATCACTGCTGCTGGGCACCTGAAATCCGTATCCGCTACCCAAAGAGGCAGCACATCGTCAGGATAATAATTCCATTTCAAGCTCTCGGTAGGTTTTCTGTCGATAAATAGGTCAAAGTCCATTCGCTCTCCTTTTCTATGGGCAATTCTACTGCCAGAACCTATTTTTAGGCTCATTTTATGCGGGATTTGAAACATATGGAAACATTAATTCTATTTGGCGCTGGTTTTGCGAATCAACCGGGCTTTCGTCAGGGGGTTCGGCATTTGGTATACTCAATTCCAGAGATGAAATCAAAAAAATGGATCGCTTATTTACATCTGCTCGGGTTGCCCGAAGGACTTCCTTTTGTGCTTTTTTGCAGTCTTCTGGGGAGCGTTGTAACAACAGCACCGCTTTTTTTCACGATCGCACTCGGTTTTGCAGTCAACCTGGCTATCTATTGCTTTGCCCAGATCTATAAGCACATAAGCAATGCTCCTGAGGATACCTTTTCTCCTTCTCCGTCTGACCCCAACCCAATTTCTTTTGGTCTGGTGAGCCTGCGTTCGGCTCGGATTGGGCTCTATTTGGCTTTGCTCACTGCGCTGGTCGGCGTCTTCTTGTTGAGTCGGATAAACATTGTGCTCACCTTCAGTACAGTCTTGCTGACACTGGCACTTTTTCATCCGAATATTCGCCTTTCCAATCACCTGGCACTCGGGTTCAACCAGCATCACTTTCTGTACGGCGGGATTTTCTTACTCAACAGCATCTTTGCCAACCAAACGCACAATACAGCGATTGAAATCCTCTTCCCGTTCCTTTTTATTACCAGCTTTTACCTGCTCTATCGTGTGGAAGAAACCCAAACCTCGCTCCCCCAGCATCAAACGATGACCTTCTGGCGGATTTTGTACGCTTCGATTTTTGTGATTTCTGCAGCGGTTACTTTCATAATTCTGAAACCTCTGCCATTCTTGATTATCGCGCTGTGGGTATTCTTAGCTGCTCTCCAATTAAGTATCAGTTTTTCAAAACATTCGGAATCCAGCCCACACCAATACATCTACCTTTTCAATGTATTTGAAGTCTCGGGAGTGGTTTCTTTTCTGGTATATTTGATTTTTGTTTTCATCAATACCTATAAGAGTTAGTGAGTTACTATGAGCCTGCCCAACAACATTATCCTGACCTCCTCCCCTGACTGGAAAGATTATCAACTGCTTGACAGCGGCAATGGGAAAACGCTGGAACGTTTCGGAAAGTATCTGCTCGTCCGCCCTCGCCCCCAGGCAATCTGGTCGACCAGTTTACCTTCCAGCGAGTGGAAGAAGGCGAATGCCATTTTAGTAGAGGAAAAACAGGAGTACGGCGGCAAATGGAACCTGCTCAACCCTATGGATAAAGCCTGGATAATCAGCTATAAAGATCTGAAGTTCCAGCTGCAGCTGTCTTCATCCCGCCATGTAGGGATCTTCCCTGAGCAAGCCACACATTGGGATTGGATAAGAACCCGGATCGATGCAAGCAAGAAGCCGTTCCGTATGCTGAATTTGTTTGGTTATTCAGGGGCTGCAACTGCAGCCGGCTTGGCTGCCGGTGCAGAAGTCACTCATGTTGACTCCTCCAAGCACGCCATCACCTGGGCGAATCAGAACATCAAGCTTTCCAATTTGCAGGATAAACCGGTCAGATGGATCGCGGAAGATGCCCTTAAATTCGTCAAACGCGAAGCGCGGCGTGAAAGCACTTACCACGGCATCGTGATGGATCCACCCAAATTCGGACGCGGGTCCAGCGGTGAAGTTTGGGATTTCTTTAAGCGCATTCCGGAATTGATCGATGCTTGTCAGAGCATCCTGGCGAAAGATGCCAGGTTTATCGTGATGACTGCCTATGCCATTACTGCTTCAGCAGTTGTCACCCACCAGGCTGTCGAGCAGATGGTAGGTAAAGAGGGTAATTTGGAGAGCGGTGAATTGGTGAGCGTCGACGAAAGTGCCGGGCATGTCATTTCGCATGCCATTTACACCCGTTGGTCTGTATCCTGAACTTGGGCTTAGTCGCTGTTCTTTGAGATCTCAACCCGCTCTACGCGGTGACCGTCCATCTTGATAATTTGAAAAGTGAAGCCGTCCCACTCAAATCCCTGACCAGCCTTGGGGATTTTGCCCATTTGGTTCATGATAAAACCGCTCAACGTCTGGTAGCCTGCTTTGTATTCCTCCGGCAGTTCATCCACGTCCAGTTTTTCTTTCAAAACATCAATAGGAACCAGACCATCCATTAGCAGAGAACCGTCTGTCTGTTCTTCGATCTCAACTTCGGTATCAAACTCGTCTTGCGGAATGTCCCCTACAATCGATTCGAGCACGTCGTATAACGTGACCAGACCTTCAACCCCGCCAAATTCATCCATAACAATCGCATGATGAATACCGGTTAATTGAAATTGTTGAAAAGCCTTGACCGCTTTCATGTTCCCTGGGAAGAACATCGGCTCTTTGGCATAATCCTGGATGTTAAAATCTTCCGAAAACAGGTTGACCCCGATCAGGTCTTTAGCGCTGACAATGCCGACAATGCGGTCCAAATCGCCATTGGCGACTGGCAGGCGGGAATAGGGACTCTCCAGCAGTTCTCTTACCATGACTTCCCGTCCATCATTCAGATCCAACCAATCCAGTTCAGTATGTGGAGTCATAATGGCATCCACTCTGCGTTCGCTGAAGCGAAAAACACCATCGACCAAGACTTCTTCAGCTTCGTCAAAGACACCAGTCTGGCGACCTTCCTGGATAAAACCCTTCAATTCCTCTTCGGTGATGTAGGGTTCTTTCTGGATGTCAATATTGAAAACCTTGATTCCAAGGTTGGTGGAAGCGCTCAGGAGCCGGATCAACGGTCTCAAAGCGATTGTCAAGCCATTGATAATAGGGGAAATACGGGTGACGACATCTTCCGGTCTACTGACAGCGATCCGTTTGGGAATCAGTTCGCCAAGCACGATAGAAAAATAAGTGATTGCGATAACCACCAAAACAAAGGCAAGCGTGTCCGCAATTGGAGCAAGAATACTGACCTGCTTTAAAACCACCGCCAGTGGTTCTGCCAACATTCCACCACCGATACCACCAGCCAGGGTGTCGATCATTGTGATCATGATCTGAACAGCTGACAAGTATTCCTGGTTCGGGTTGTTCTGCAATTTTATCGCCAGGCTGGCACCGCTTTGTCCATCTTCCGCGCGTTGGTGAAGACGTGTTCGGCGAGCCGATACCATGGCAATTTCGTACATAGAAAAAATTGCATTGATAAAGAATAAAACAAAAATTAGTAGTATGTTGATGTAGACTGGCATATTTATTTCTTTACAAAAATCTTTAGCGTTATTGTACCAGAGGATAATTGGAACCGTTACTCAACACAATATCAAGCGAAAGCTACAACTTCCAACAATACTGCGCAAGGGAATCCAAATCCTAACAGGTCGCCAGGTCATCATCCAGGAAGTCAGTACGGTTATGGTACTTCAGAATCACACTTTCATCTTCGAAATCAAACCGGCTGATGGCACAATTACAGAAAGAAAACCAGATAGGTAGATTAAGATTATCAGGCTCATCCGGTCTGATGTTGAGCATCGCCCGCGCCATGGTATTGAAAAAACCTCCGTGGGTCACCAGCGCAACATTATCGTTTGTTCCAAGATGGCGGTCTTTGAGTGTCTGTAAAACAGCTTTTGCTCGCAGCATTCGTCCAGCAACAGGTTCCATTCCGCCTTGCCACCAGCCCCTTTTTGGGATGGGTTGGTGCAGTTTAAGGGCAGGGAATTGCTCATGCAGATAATCTGGCGTTACACCGTATTCAATACTGATTTGAGGATCTCCATCAACCAAGGTTTCCAGGTAAATGCCCCCATTTTCGTGCGCTTCTGGTAAGCCGTAAAGAGGGATACCCAGTGTTTCCGAGAGAATCATACCAGTTTGAATTGCCCGGACCATCAGGCTGGAATAGAGGTGTGTAAAGCTAATGCGGCGGCGGTCTGCTCCAACGCTTCCGGTCTCATCGGATGATGATTGGCTGGAGGCAATGTAGTCTGCCAGTGTTTGAGCCTGACGGACACCCAGATCAGTAAGGATAGGATCTGAGGTGCGATCATACCTTTCATCAATGCCAGCCCAGTTGGCATTGTTCGTTGATTGCCCATGTCGAATAAAGTATAGCCGCATGCTTCCTCCGGGGTAGGATTATACATGCTTTACAACGGTTCAGGCCCGATAATGCTTAGAAAAAATTCTAATCTTAATTTTATTGATTCTATAATATAATTCGTGAAGAACAAATATTAAACAAGACTTACAAACATGATATTCTAACGTAGAATGGTACATAATAAACCCATGCGGTGCAGGTTCAAGGAGAAAGGTTTATTTTCTCCTAGTGAGAAGGAACGGATATTGAAAATCAGACAGTTCTTGGTGCTATGTGGTTTTTTCTTGATCTTTCTGACAACTTCATGCATTACTGGTTCAACAATACCAGCGACTACATCAGTAGCCATACTGGTCACAACAACTTTACCCGAGCGTTCCACAGGTCAGGATTTTCTCCAGGAAGCCGAAGGTATCAATGTAAAATTGGATGTATTTCCTGAAGAAGGTTCTGAGGATTGGATCGCCCGGGTCGACCTGCATTCTATTGAAAAACAAGAAGGTTTGCGACTTTCCATTTCTTCCCGGTCATCAAGGCAGTGCAAACTTGAAATCAAAGATGAAACTCAAACTCCGCCACCTTCTGAGTCTTCGCCCACAACGTTGAGTTGGGACCTGGATATACAGAAAAACCAATCCCTGATGTTCACTGTTTTTCTCGGAAATTGTGATACAAAAAGCGAGGGTTTGGTAGCGGAATTGTATGTCGGTGCGATGATGCAAAACACAACGACCATCTACGACTTTGCTACAATCTTCATGTACAAAGACCGATGGCAAGTTGTCTATGCTGGTACACCATGGCCGACGCCGACTTATGATCCCCTCCTGCCTGAAATCCCACAAGATTTCGATGAAGAAGGCACGCCAACATGGATGGTCGGCACACCCATCGTAACACCCAGTGATGTCGTAACGACCCTGATCTTCGAATTAACAAAAAAAGCCTACCAGACCCCTACACCTATCGGTACGATACAAAGTCCGGCACCAACGCACACTCCTCGGACACCTACGCTTTACCCGTAAGGAGAACCAGTCATCCTGAGGATGGCACAAGAAGTTTAATAC
>WOZC01000111.1:0-7611 GCA_011620465.1 Anaerolineaceae bacterium
GTGAGCGGAGCGATCTATGGTTTAAGCCCTCCTCCAATTTGGGGAGGGCTTGTTTGTGAGCGGTGCAGGCGGAGGAGGGCATAATAGAAACAATGCAATTTACATATCGTCAACCCCTCAATGGTAAAATCAAGCCATCAAAAAGGATTTACAACATGAGCAAAGATATTCTCAGTGCCAGAGCCGATTTTCCAATCCTTACGCAAACCGTTAACGATCTGCCTCTGGTCTATTTAGATAACGCCGCTACCACCCAAAAGCCCCAAAGCGTAATCGACGCAATCAGCCACTACTACAGCACCACCAATGCCAATATCCACCGCGGGAACCACACGCTTGCTGTGCAAGCCACCCAGGCTTATGAAGGTGTGCGTAAGAAAGTGGCTTCCTACCTCAACGCATCTTCGCCAGATCAAATCATCTTCACCCGTGGAACAACCGAATCGGTCAACCTTGTTGCCTATAGTTTCGGACAAGCCTTCGTCAAAGAGGGTGATGAGATCATTGTCAGCCAACTGGAGCATCACAGCAACTATGTTCCCTGGGAGTTGATGTGCCAGAGGCAAGGGGCAACTTTCCGCGTCATTCCTTTTGATGAAAACGGCGAGTTGAACTTGCAGGATTTTCGAGAGTTGTTAACGGACAAAACAAGATTGGTCGCGATCAATCATGTCTCCAATTCTCTGGGAACCGTCAATCCGATTGAGGAAATCGTACGGATTGCCCATTCAGCGAATGTTCCCGTGCTGGTGGACGGTGCCCAGGCGGTTCAGCACCTGCCCCACGATGTCCAGGCGCTTGATGCCGACTTCTATGCTTTCTCGGGACACAAAATGTACGCGCCGATGGGGGTCGGTGTGCTTTATGGTAAAAAAGAATGGTTGGAAAAAATGCCCCCCTTCCAATCTGGTGGGGAAATGATCGACGAAGTCACACCCACCAGGGTGACCTTTAACGTGCTGCCCTATAAATTTGAAGCCGGTACCCCGAATGTCGCTGATGTGATTGGGTTGGGGGCAGCGATCGACTATATTAACCAGTTCGATTTTGCCCAACTGCAGGCATACGAAGAGGATTTACTTACCTATGGTCTCGATTTGCTCAAAGCTATTCCCGGCTTGAAGATTTATGGAAACCCTAAACACCGTTCAGCCATTTTACCTTTCAATGTCGAAGGTATCCAACACTACGACCTCGGAATCCTGCTGGATGCCAAGGGCATCGCTGTGCGCACCGGCCAGCACTGTACCCAACCCATCATGGATGCACTGCAAATTCCAGGCACTGTGAGGGCGTCATTGGCTCTCTACAACACCCGCGAAGACCTGGACGCGCTCGCTCACGGCATTCAACGCGTTATCCGCCTGATTAAAAGGTAACTATGCCAAAAAAAGAAACGATGAAACAAATTGAGCAAAATCTGATCGACGATTTTGCACTCCTGGAAAATTGGGAAGAAAAATATGAATACCTGATTGAAATGGGTCAGGATCTTCCCAGGATGGATTCCGCCCTTAAAACGGATGACCGCCTGGTGAAAGGCTGCCAATCCAGCGTCTGGTTTGATATCCATTGCGAAGATGGCAGCCTGGTTTTTTCTGCAGATAGCGATTCGCTGATTGTAAAAGGTTTGGTGGCGGTTCTAAATGAAATTCTCAATGGTCAGCCTGCCGAAGATGTTTTGCAGGCAGATATGAGCATTTTTGAGACCCTCGGACTCTGGCGGCACATCTCATCCCAGCGCAGCAATGGCCTTACCGCCATGATGGGACACATCAAGCAGGCAGCTGCGGATTGTCTCAAAGGTCAACCCGAGGAGTAAACATGCCTCTCAGTTACCGTATGCTCAACATTGGCGGTCTTCCAGCCGGTTTGCTCGGTTTGGAGGAGTTGTTTTCGCGTCTTTATGATGAAGGAGTTGCTCCGGAGGCGGCTGAAACGCCTGGATTAATCCTTGAAGGGGTCAAAGAGCACAATTTCATCCCCAAGTTCGCTTCGCAAAGCTACTCAACCAAGCTTCACCAGGAATACCAACGCTATTATCGTAAACGCAAGAGCGGAAAAGCGGTCGTAGCCCGTAATTATGGCACATGGCACGGCTACCCCCGCGAACAAATCCCATGGTTTCCTACCATTTCACCTGAATTATGCACTAATTGCGGCGCTTGTCTGGACCTGTGCGCCCGTGAGGTTTATGAGTTGGATGAGGATGGAAAGGTTTGGGTGGCAGAGCCGTTTTTATGCATGGTGGGCTGTTGTTTTTGCAAGAGCGTATGCGAACCCAACGCTATTCTGATGCCCAATCAGGATATTCTTAACAGTTTTCGTGAAAGAAAATAATATTCTTGAGAAATCGTAAGCCGGGTGGCGAAGATCAACCCGGCATGCAAAGCTTTTTTTGTTATCCTGGCTTGACCGCTAACGTGGCGGCGTAAAGGCTGCAATATTTGCTCAGGCGGTTATCTTCTTCGTTATCCTCGTAGAAATCCTTTAACAGGAAGCCCGCTCTTAACTGCCCCCCAATTTGAGTATCGAGGGTATGGCTGAATTGGTAGCCGCCCTCCGTAGTGATCTCCAAACCCTTTTGCTCTTCATGGTAGCTGTTGTAGGGCAGCGGATGTTTAATCTCCAACGGCACGTCATTCGAAAACAAGGCTTCGTCATCCACCATATACATGATCGGGTTCGTCCATCCGGAAATCAAGGCGCCTCCAGGGCACAGCACACGGTATGCTTCCCTCCAGACATGTTCGATATCTTCAACGTAACAATTGGAAACGGGATGGACGATAAAGTCGAAAGAATCATCAGTAAAAGGAAAAATACCGGTCATATCAGCCTTGACCAGGTTGATCGAATAACCCTCTCGTTGCGCCACCATTCTGTCAGCCAGCAGTTGCCTGTTGGACATATCCAGGATAGTGACCTCATATCCATGAGCTGTCAGCTCCGGTCCCTGCTGCCCACCTCCGCTGGCAAGCCCCAAAACGCGTTTGCCCAGTCCTTCAAACCACCACAGTGGTGCCTTTTTCAGGGGAGTTAAGATGAGTTCAATATCGCGCTCTTTGGCTTTCGAAAACTGCTCTGCGGAGCATGGAACAGTCCAAACAAAGTCTTCCTGGCTCCAGTGGTCCCAGGTTTTGGCATTAAAGTCGCTGACCTTGTTCACGCGCTCTTCCCTAAGGCAGGGTCACGCCTAAGGCAGTCAACTCGTTTTCGGCAACCCACCAGCCGGGATGCCAGTAAAGGGCACGGGTAAAGCTGGCAATGGCGTCATCACGAAAGCCTAACATCACCTCAGCCCGACCTTTCCAAACCCAACTCTCAGGTAAGGCATCTTCTTTGGCTTCAGTTAGCGTTTGCTTTGACAAATTTAAGACGTCTTGATAACGACCCATATTGTAATAAGCAAAGAAGGGTCCGGTCTGATACCAAAGCATACGCCAGGGACGGTCTTTTTCAGGTAAAGCTGCGTAAACCTTGAAAGCCTCATCGAATGACTGAGCGGCGCCCCATGAATCTTGCATTTCAACCATCAGCGAACCACGGCTATACCAGGCAAAGAAAAGCTCTGCATCGCTTTGGTTGAAGAGGTTAGCTTGCACCTGGTCAAAGGCATGCTGCAAGTTGTAAGCCGAGTCTATCTGAGGACCAAGTATGTCATAAACTTCCTGAGCACGTTCGTTTGGGAAAATTACCAAATAAATCTTGTCAAATTGTGCCCAAAATTTATCGATTTCTTCATATTTCATTTTGATCACGCCCAAATAGGTGTCCGGAATGGTCACTTCCTGTGTCTCATCATCATAGCCGACTATCAAGCCATAGTGACCCATCCAGCCTTCTTGAGCATTGATGTAACCGCGTTCAATCAGAACCGGAAAACCAGCAGCCACCAGGCGTTTGACCAAATTCAAATCACCGCCATAACGGACAATGCCATTAACCTCAGTGTTTTTTTGCACATAATCAAGCATTTCGTAGGGCATAACGTTACGGTCTTTGATAAAAGGCTTCAGTACTTTTTCTGTAACAGTCTGATCGCCCTTCCAGCCCCAGAAGTTTAATAACATTGAGAGATTGGCGGGACCACAGTTATTGGCTTTTTGATATTCCACCTGAACACCTTCCAATAAAACCGATTTTGGTAAAGGCTTAAGGGTAGGTGTTGCAGTCGGCTCAATCGTTGGAGTAGGGGTGAACTCCAAGGTTGGGGTGATTGTCGGTTCTATGGTGGGGGTCGGTGTCACGGTTGGAGGCGCGGAGGCTGTCTGCGTTTGAATGATATCAATCTGGGCGACCACTTCTTCAGCCGGCACAAAAACTTCTCTTCCGGGTCGGTTGAAGAAGTAATAGACCCTCGCCACGGCGCTGTCAACACGCCAAGAGAACCTTTCGTGTACTGCCGGAATCTGATAGACCAAGACTGCCAAAAGCACCAAAACAAGCACCACAACCAGGTAAAACCACGGTTTGGACCAAAGGCTCTGCTTGGAGAGGCGCCTGCGTAACATTTCTTTATTCGAGTTTTTTATCATTGGCTGCATTATACCTTTAGCGAAAAAGGCTGTTTTTTACCGCGCTAAATTGATAACCCGGGTTAGGATTCGGCTTGCGCCAAACCCTGTGTCGCCAGGTCCCAACTGGGGTAAAACTCCAATGCCCTACGGAAGTAACGCACAGCTGTTTCTTTATCTCCCAGCATCAGCGCAGACTGTCCACCCCAATACCAGGTTTCCGGCAGCGAGGGGAAGGTGGTGTTGGTAACGGTTTGATCCGCAAGGTTGAGCGCGTCCTGATATCGACCTGTATAGTAATAGGCTAAATAAGGACCAACCTGGTACCAGGTGATGCGCCATGGGCGTTGGCCGGGTTCCAGCTGGTTGTACAACGCAAAAGCCTGGTCATATGCCTGGGCTGCAGCGAGGTAATCGCCCATCTCGACTAAAATCGAGCCCTTGCTGTAGAGGGCAAAGAACAAATCTTGTCCATTCACTTGTAGGATGCGAGCGTCCAATTTTGCCAGCGTGTTCTGTAAGTTTTGCGTCGGGTCGGCATCATTCCCAAGCCTTGTGAGCACTTCCTGCTCACGCTCAGCTGGGTAGATCACCAGGTAGATACCATCAAAGTGCCACCAATCGTGTGTTAATTCAGTATAGGTCATGCTCATCATACCCAGGAGTGTGTCGGGGATTTGTACAGACTGCGTGCTGTCATCATATGCCGTCACAATACTGTAGTGACCCATCCAGCCATCTTCTTCATCGGTATGCCCGCGTTCAATCAAGACCGGGAAACCGCCTGAGAGCAAGCGTTTGATGACGTCAATATCGCCGCCAAAACGCAGCTGACCTTTCAGGTTGGTGTTGGCTTGAACATAATCCAGCATTTCCTGCAGCATTACGTTGCGATCGTCTTTATGAGTCTTCAGAGCTTCTTCAGTGATGTGCTGATTGGTTGGCCAATCCCAATAGGTGATATCCATGGAAAGGTTTGCAGGTCCGCAGTTATTCATGGTCTGGTATTCCAAACCCATTCCCTCCAGGGCAAAGCTTGCTGGGACAGGGATTGGGGTGCTGGCAGGGGTGGGTGTTTCAGTCACAACCGCAGTCTGTTGGGCAAGTTGACCATCCGTTGCTTCCTGCTGAATGGTAGCAGTGGGAGCCATGGCGGTCAGGGTTGCCAGCACATCCGCGCTGATCGTACCCTGCTGGGAAGGCCCAAATTCGTTTTCAGTGGGTGGATTCAAGCGATAGTAAATCCTTGAATAGAGGTTGCGTGCGCGCACCTGCACCACCGGGATTTGCATGACAGCCAAGCCGACCAGCACTAAAACGACAATGAGAACCAGGTATGGCCAGGGTTTACGCCATAGCGAGGTATGGCGGACTTGTTTTTTCAATTCTTTAGTCGATTTTGACATAAATCTCACTTTAAATTATTGTTCGGGGTCTACACCCAGCGCCTTCAACTCAGCCACAGCCGGCTCCCAGCCGGTATGCCATTCGAGCGCTCGTTTAAAGTCCCAAATAGCAGCATTGGTATTTCCAAGTGCCACGTTAGCCCTGCCGCTCCACAGAAAAGTCTCGGGCAAAGCTGGTTTACTGGCGTCCGTGATCGTTTTATAAGTAAGGCTGATGACATCCCGGTATCTACCGGTGTAATAATAGGCTTCATAAGGGCCAACCTGGTACCAGAGCATGCGCCATGGACGGTGATCGACCGGCAACCAGCCGTATACACTAAAAGCCTTGTCAAAGGCTTCGGCTGCTGCCAGGTAATCTTTCTTCATCACCAGCAACTCGCCAAGGCTATAGTATGCAAAATATTGTTCTGAAAGTTCCGCAGTTTCAGAGCGTTGGCGGATCAATTCGAGGGTTGTATTGAGGTTATACTCCGAGTCAGCGTCCGGACCCAATAAATCCAACACAATTTCGGGCTCTTTCGGCGGAAAAACCACCAGGTAGGTTCCGGAAAATTCATTCCAGCCTGCTTGCAGGATGTCGTACTTCACCCAGATGCTGCCATTGACGGTATCGGGGATATGAACTGCCTGTTGGGCGTCATCATATCCATCGACAACTCCGTAATGCCCCATCCAACCGTTCCATTCATCGTCACGATTAACATAACCGCGTTCAACCAACACCGGGTAACCGGCGGCTACAAAGCGTTTGAGTAAATCGACGGTACCACCAAGACGCAGAACAACATCCTTGTCGGTGTTTTCCTGTACGTATTCAACCATTTCCTGGGGGGTGACGT
Organism: Anaerolineaceae bacterium; assembly: GCA_011620465.1. GTDB lineage: Bacteria > Chloroflexota > Anaerolineae > Anaerolineales > Anaerolineaceae > Mesolinea. The sequence continues at coordinate 6,766 of WOZC01000111.1, forward strand.
TGAGGTCTTCCAGGCGGGGTTTGACCACCTTTTCGATATCGATCGCATCGCCCACCCAACCCCAATAACGCAGCATCAAAGCCAAATTGGTCGGACCGCAGCTGTTCAAGCGTTGATATTCCTGAACAATGCCCTCCAACTGCACAGCCGCCGGGATCGTTGTGGGTTCTGGCGTGGGGGTTGGGCTGGCGGCTAAGGTTGCCGTCTGAGCATGCGTGGGTTCGGAGGTAGGGGAAAGAGTCGCCGTGGGAGCAAAAGCGGTCAGGGTAGCGACTACATCGGAGTTCATGGTGGCTTCACCTGAAATTTCAAATTCCGATTCCGCTGGCGGTTTGAGGAAGTAATAGACCTTCGACCGCAGCGTGTTTACATAGTAATATGCCCGATCATGAATTGCCGGCACCTGGTATAGCGCGAACAGGATCACGGCAATAGCTGCCAAAACACCCAGCGCTATCAGCCAGCCTCTTCGGGATTTTTTCGACTTTTCGGGTTTACTGCCACGTGCCTGTGATTCATCACTGCCAACCTGCCCGGGTTGGGTTTCATTTTCTTCCATAAATACTCTTTCTTTCATAACCTTTCGGATTATATCGCAAACATAGAGATGGGATATTGATCATCGTACAGAACCGATAGCGTTTGTCCCCTCCTCGTACTCAGCTGACTGGAAACAGCATGGCTATTTTTCAGAGGGATGGTGGCTTGTCCCCATCCGGCAGGGAATATACGTGTCAGCTGGACGGAATGGCGCAAGGCCATTCCCTACGGACAACCGCCTCTTTTATTGTAGGGATGGTGGCTTGTCCCCATCCGGCAGGGAATATACGTGTCAGCTGGACGGAA
>WOZC01000111.1:7711-21836 GCA_011620465.1 Anaerolineaceae bacterium
AGGGATGGTGGCTTGTCCCCATCCGGCAGGGAATATACGTGTCAGCTGGACGGAATGGCGCAAGGCCATTCCCTACGGACAACCGCCTCTTTTATTGTAGGGATGGTGGCTTGTGTGAATACCATGATTATTTACACTTTGTTCGAGGTGTTTGTTTACACTTTTTTCTATCAAAAACACTCCCTACCGTTCTGTCATTCTTACGCAAATCTAATCCATGTGCGATAACATAATAGAGTGCCATTTTATGGTACTATAATGGTTCTGGATTTGGAGAAGTTAGAGAAATGCCTGTTTATAGTTATCTTTGCGAAGAATGCGGTCATCGTTTTGACCAATTTCAACATTTTACCGATGACCCGTTAACGGTTTGTCCCGTCTGTGGCCAGGTTGCCCTGCGCAAGGTCTATACACCGGTCGGGATTGTCTTTAAAGGTAAAGGCTTTTATGCCACCGATAACCGCTCCCCATCCGGTCAGAAATATGGTCACAAAGATAATGGGGAAAGCGGCAATGGCGCCAAGTCACCCTCCGAACCCACGAAAACTGAAGGTCCTGCCAAAGAGCCCAGCAAACAAACTACACAAACCGCCGATTAGGCGGTTTTTTTATTCCCAGAGAGATTTTGCTTTCAAAATCACCTGAGATAAAAGACAGGGCTGGAGCAGTGACTGCCCCAGCCCAACCCCCTGACCCCCTGATAACCCCATTATTTGGTGCGTTTGTTATCTTCGTCCAGGTCAGCCTTCCAATCCTTAGGCAACGGTGCTCCGGAGCGCATATTGCGAATCGCATAATTCAGGGAGGAAAATTGTATCTGGACCCCTTGTTTGTCCTTGACGTAATTCGAAGCCCGGCTGCTATCGATACCGATTGCTCCTGCGGCTGCTTGCGCGTCAATATTGGCACCCAGGAACAGGAATTCCCAGCCATCTTTCTTGCAGTCGTCAATCATTTTATGCAGCATGGCAGCGTTGGTTTCGCGCGAGGCGTTTTCGTAGCCATCAGTGGAGATGACCATGATGACCTTGTCGGCTCTGCCTTCAGGTTTGGTTTGTTTTTGGGCATTTACAATCTTGTGAATGCCGAGCGCAACAGCGTCATAGAGGGCGGTGCTGCCGCGCACGAAGTAGTCCTTGTCGGTCAAAGGAGCAATATCCTGCAGGTCGATGTGGTCATGCAGGACCTCGAAGAAGTTGTCGAATAAAATAGTGGTCACGCGTGTTTCCCCATCGATCTTTTTCTGATCGCTGATGGTCGCATTGAAACCCCCAATGGTGTCGCTCTCCAAGCCAGCCATGGATCCGCTGCGGTCAAGGATGAAAATCAGTTCTGTTTTGTTCATGTAGACCTCCTTAATGATCTGAGGTCTATGATATTCCCCCAACCCTTTGGTGTGGTCGCCTAACAGGCGACATTTTAGACGCCCAGCAACCCCTGGTCAAAATCGTAAAGCGCGGCATTCACCCTAACAATATCGTGCTCTCCCCGCTCCAAAAAGTAGCGTACAATCAGGTCGCGCTTATCACAGGGGCTGAAAGCGAAACCAGCGCGCGCCAGTAAATCCTGCGCATCTTGGACAGAGAGCTTCAACCCAATGGCAAGAGCCAGTACGGTAGATTTGCTAGGTACATAACCGGCGTTGCTGCGGATTTTGCTGAAGAGCCGGCGATCAATGTTGGAACGTTTGTAAGTTTCGACGTCGGTCATGCCTTTGGCGTCAATGATACTGAGCACGGCTTCCGAAAAGGTCTTCTCTTTTGGAAAATTCAGCTTGCCTGCCAACGGCAAGTCAAGCTGTGTTGCAGCCACGGGTCGTTTGCGGGCAGGTTCGCGGCGTTTTTCGGAAGGAACAGCCCAGGGACCATAAGGATCACGTCGGTTGAGAATCCGGTATTCCTCTACATAATGATCATCAATATAGCTCCTAAGGTCATCGTGGAGTTTGAAACCAAGCGCGGTCGCTGTCTGGTCGAACATCACCAGGGTCACCTGTATATCGCTTTGAAAAAGAAAACGGTTGATTTCATCCAGGGCAACCGCCAAAGCCAGTTCATAAGGGTAACGAAAACTGCCGGAGGAGAGCAATGGGAAAGCGACACTTTCGAGCTTGTAATCATATGCAAACTCAAGGCTCGAGCGATAAGCGCTGCGCAGCAGCTTCTCTTCGCCATGGTCGCCGCCCTGCCAGACTGGACCAACGGCGTGGATCACGTATCTTGCGGGTAGTTTGAATCCAGGCGTTATCACCGCGCTGCCCGTTGGACAGCCCCCAATCGCCTCACAGGCTGCCGTCATTTCATCCACTCCGGCACTAGCAAAGATTCTGCCGCACACCCCGCCGCCCTGCTTCAGTTCAGTGTTTGCCGCGTTTACGATGGCATCCACTTCCATTCTGACAATATCGTTGCGAATGATGTTAAATGGCATTTGTTTCCCTCAATTGTCGTAGTCTATCGGGTCAAATCGGCGATCAGCAATTCATAGGCAGTCTGACCAGGCATACCGCCGGTCTTGATGCCTTTATCGATGTCCAGCAAACGGCTGAAAATATCCAGCAGCTGACGCAAACTGAAGCGCTGTGCCTGGGTGTAGAGCTTGCGCGCAATAAAGTTGAGCACCTTCATCTCTTTCTCGATCTGCTGAACGCTGCCGCCTTCGTCAACGATCTCCCGCGCCTGGATCAGCATGCGGAACTGGCGGTGGATCATGCCGGAGAGCTCTATAACATCGCTTTTTTCGGTCAGCAATTGAAACTCTTGCATGGCTTTGACCGCATTGCGCTCGCCCAAAGCATCCGTCAGGGAAAAAATGCTGCCTTCTTGCTCGTGAGCGGTCAGCAGGGTGACGTCATCTGGTTCTACCACTCCTGATTTCCCAACGTAGGTGATCAGTTTTTCAATTTCATGTCCAGCCTGGAGGGTGTTATTGCCGATGTAGCTTGCCAACAAGTGCGCCGCATCCGGTCTGAAGGCACCGCCCAGCTCTTTGGCTTTCCGCAAAATCCAGGCAGGCATATCCTCATCAACCGGCAAGAGACAATCGATAATGATTCCCTTCTCACCGTTTTCCTCGATCCATTTGGTCACCCAGGCATAGCTTTTCTGATTTTCCCAGTTGCGTTCACCGCGTCGTTTGCTGACCTGATCGTCCACCACCATAACCAGGGCAGTGCTTTCAGGAAGAGCAGCAAACAAATCAAGGAAGATTTGCGGAGAATCTTTACCGGCTTTTGCCAGCATTGTTCGGGCATTTTCCACAATAATTAAACGTCGGTCTGCAAGGAAGGGAATGGTCAGCGCGTCAGCTTGCAATGCTTCGAAGCTTAGCATTTCACCATTCAGACGTATGGTGTTCAGGTCTGCCATGCTGGGGTCACCCAGACCAGCCTGGAAACCTGCCAGGATTTCTTTGATCCTGGCGTTGTCGTCTCCCCGCAGGAGGTAAAGGCTGGGTTTGCTTGCTTCTGCCATTATGCCCGTGTGTTGATTTGGTGGAAAAAGCTGTTCCGGGTCTTCTGGCTGGTTACCAGGTTGACCTCCAGTCCGTCAATCTCAGAATCTGTTGTGACCGCTTCCTGCAAGCGGGGACCGATTGGTTTGGACAAAATGTAGACAGGAACAGCAACGAGCACAGAAAGCAGAATATGCCACCATTTTGGGGTTTTTCCACGGCTTAGAGCCATCAGGATGATGGAAGAAGCCGAGCCTGCCAGTAAGGAGGAAGCAACGATATTGGTGCCGCAACCTGGATGGATCGCCAATTGGGTTTCGCCAGCCTGCAGGCGTTTACGTGCCTCCAAAACTGCATCAGTGACCAGTTCGGTGGGCAGATCAGCAAAGAGTAAGAAGCCGCCCGGGTTGGAATGCCCCATCATCTTAACGCCCTTAAATCGCTCTGCCAAAACCTTCATCGTAGCGTGCTCGAGGGCATGGTTTCGACGGGTGGAGCGGATGAATGGAATTTTGTTCAGATTGTTCATGATCGGCTCTTTCTCTTGTTTGGTAAAGAATGATACCTTATTCGCGGAACCCTGGCAGAGAACCCTTCAGGGTTTCATTACCCCTTCTTTCCTTCATCTTCCAGTAATGCGGCTTTCAATGCCTCGCGTAACGAGCGGGCTTCAAAGATTTCAATACCCTCTGGCCAGGGTTCGCCTTTGCGCAGGCGTTTGGGCACAACAGCGCGCTTAAATCCAAGCTTGGCTGCTTCCCGTAAACGGGTCTGCATCTGCCCAACCATGCGCAATTCGCCCGAAAGACCCACCTCGCCGATCAAAACTGTATCGGCACGCACTGCCTGGTCTTTATACGATGAGGTGATTGCGGTCGCGACTGCAAGGTCGGCAGCCGGCTCATCGATCCGCAGACCGCTGACCACATTGGTAATCACATCCTGGTTGCCCAACCCTACGCCCAGCCGGCGTGAGAGGACTGCCACGATAATCAGCAAACGGTTGAAATCGATCCCATTGGCTGTCCGGCGAGGGTTGCCGAAGTTGGTCGGCGTGGTCAACCCCTGGATCTCGACCAGCAGTGGTCGGGTGCCTTCCATGGTCACGGCAATTGCCGAGCCAGGAGCATTGACCATGCGCTCTGCCAGAAATACTTCACTGGGGTTGCGAACTTCCACCATACCGCGTTCTTGCATCTCAAAGACACCTACCTCGCTGGTGGCACCATAACGATTCTTAACCGACCGCAGCAGGCGATAGCTCTGAAAATGTTCACCCTCCAGGTACAGCACAGTATCAACGATGTGTTCGAGCACTCTCGGACCAGCAATTGTGCCTTCCTTGGTCACGTGTCCGATCAAAAAGACGGTAATTCCGCTGGTTTTCGCCAGTTCACGTAGCTTGGCTGCCGATTCCCTCACCTGGGAAATCGACCCTGCAGCTGATTCCATTTCTGGCAGGGTGACAGTCTGGATCGAGTCGATGATGACCAACGATGGTTTCAGCTGGGAAATATGCTCAAAAATGACCCCCAGGTTGGTTTCGGTCACCAAATATAAGTTTTCTGGTAATTTGTTTTCTTCAGCCAGCCGCGCTGCACGCATTTTGATCTGGCGTTCCGATTCCTCACCCGAAACATAAAGAATCGTATTTTTATCAGCAAGCTGCATCGCCATTTGCAGAGTCAACGTGCTTTTACCGATGCCGGGATCGCCCCCAATCAGCACAACTGAGCCGGGCACAATGCCCCCGCCCAACACCCGGGAGAATTCTTCCATCTCAAGCGGAACGCGCTCTTCCAGCTGCCCCTCGATATCAGCCAGTCGTCTGACCTGCGAAGTTCCACTCAGCCCTCTTATAGGCAAAGCGGTTTTAGCCGTTGATTCCTGGACCAGCTCTTCAACCATGCTGTCCCAGCTATCACAGCTGGGACAGCGTCCAAAGGGGCGGGAACTGGTTTTCCCGCAAACTTGACAAACGTAGCGTGTATAGCTTTTTGCCATTGAGCCTCGCTTAGATACCGATCAATTCAGGCGCAGCCTGTTCCTCCTGGCTTTCCAGATGGTTCAAGACAATCTGTTTTTCCGTTTCGCCATCTGCATTTTTTTTCTCTTCCAAGTCTACTTGAATTGTATCCCCGGGTCTGAAGCGTTTGGCGAGCAATTCGTCCGAAAGTCGCTCTTCAACTTCCTGGGTGATCACACGGCGCACAGGTCGGGCACCCATTTCAGGGTCATAACCTAACTCGGAAAGGTAATTCAGGGCTTTCTCAGTGGGAACCAGCTTGATTGCCTGTTCTTCCAGGCGCTCGGTAACCTTGTCGATCTCCAACGCCACGATCTGGCGGATATCCTTGCGATTGAGCGCTCGGAATACGATCACTGAATCAAGACGGTTGATAAACTCAGGTCTGAAGTTGCGCTTCAAAGCTTCCATCAACTTTTTCTGCATATCCTTGTATTCCAGCTCTTCCTCTTTTGCCTCATCGACGGTCAAAGAAAAACCCAGACCACTCTGACGCCGGATTAAATCGGCACCGATATTGGTGGTCATAATGATGATGGCATTGCGGAAATCGACCTTCAGACCCTTGGCATCAGTCAGGTGTCCTTCTTCCATGATTTGCAGGAGCAGGTTAAGCGCTTCAGGATGCGCTTTTTCGACCTCATCGAAAACAACGATGGAATAGGGCTTACGGCGGATCGCTTCGGTCAGCTGTCCAGCTTCCTCGTAACCGACATAGCCAGGAGGCGCGCCAACCAGGCGGCTCATGCTGTGCCGTTCCATGAATTCGGACATATCAATTTGGATCAGCGCATCTTCGCTTCCAAACATCTGGCGAGCCAGCGATTTGGTCAACTCGGTCTTGCCTACACCGGTAGGACCAAGGAACATGAAGGAGCCGATTGGTCTGCGCGGATTCTTCAGCCCGGCACGCGCCCGGCGAATTGCCTTCGAGACCGCCACAATAGCTTCTTCCTGCCCAATGATGGATTTGGAAAGTTCAGCTTCCATATTCAAGAGGCGTTCCGTTTCCTCGGTTTCGATTTGGGTTAGCGGTATGCCAGTCCACATCGAGATCACCTCGGCAATATCGTTTTCAGAGACGATGGGGGCTTCGGACCGGTTCCAGGCAGTTTGCACGCTATGGAGCTGGTCTTCCAGGACCTCCTGCCGTTTTAGCAGCGTCTGGATGTTGTCGGCATCATTAAGAGGATTTGCTGACTTTAGTTCTTTGCGAATAGTTCTCAGTTCTGCCACCAGGTCTTTGCTGCTGGTAGCGGATTCACTTTTGTACATTCGCACGCGTGAAGCCGCTTCATCCACCAAGTCAATAGCCTTATCGGGCAGGAAGCGCTCAGTTACATAGCGGGCACTTAATTTTGCAGCTGCTTCCAGGGCTTCGTCGCTGATTGACAGACGATGATGCTCTTCGTAATTTGGGCGTAAACCGTGCAGGATCTCGATAGTATCCTCCACGGTGGGCTGATCCACCACAATGGGTTGGAAACGCCGTTCCAGCGCAGCATCGCTCTCAATATTCTTGCGATATTCGTTGGCAGTCGTCGCGCCGATCACCTGTAATTCGCCCCTGGACAGGGCGGGCTTCAGGATGTTGGCTGCGTCAACAGAGGAGCCAGCTGAGCCAGCCCCCACCAGCATGTGGACCTCGTCAATAAAGATGATGTCGCCGCTGGATTTGAGTTCATCGATCACTCGTTTGAGTCGTTCTTCGAACTGACCTCGATACATTGTGCCGGCAACCATTGAACCAACATCCAGCTGCAGGACGCGCTTATCCAAAAGAAGCGCGGGAACATCACCTTCGACGATGCGCTGCGCCAGTCCTTCCACGATAGCTGTCTTACCAACACCGGGTTCTCCGATCAGAGCTGGATTATTCTTGGTGCGGCGTGCCAGGATTTGGATGACGCGTTCAATTTCTTTGCTGCGCCCGATGACCGGGTCAAGCTTGCCTTGTTCCGCCAGGGCAGTCAAATCGGTGGCAAGTTGATCCACCAACGGAGTCTTGCCTTCATCTTTTTCTTTTCGGCGGGAAACCCCACGTCGGCTGATCACGTCGCTTTTTTCGAGATCGTCGGAACTTTCCAGTTTTTTAGCAACATCCTGCATGCTTTTAAATTCATCCATGATGCGCGCAGTTTGACGTTGGATTTGCTCAGATGTAATCCCGAGTACAGCCAGGATGCGCATCGCCATGCTGTTTTCGTCCCGTGACATCGCAAGGAGGAGGTGTTCGGTGCCAATGCTGGTGGCATTATCTTGCACTGATTCCGTCAGAGCTTGCTCCAGCAGTCGTTTCACATCTTCTCCTAACACGGACGGCAAGGTTGCGTTAGGTTCTTCCTTCCCTCTCATCTCCTTCAAAACTGCACGGACGCTATCAACCTGCACGCCCAGATCTTCCAGGACCCGGCTTGCAGCTGTGCCAGTTTCGATGCAAAGACCAAGCAGCATGTGTTCGCTGCCGATCTCGCGAGTTTGTTCAGTTTCTGCTTCTTGTTGAGCGATGCTGAGCACTCGCTTTGCTTTTTGAGTAAATTTATTCATGCCAGCCATGGCATACCTCCTGTTTTTGTTTTCATTGCTGCCTTGTAATCCCACTTATTTGATCCGGCAACAAGAAAATCAGATGGGGAAACTTGTGTGTAAGACACTCCAGGCTGTGGAAATATTGCACAAGCCTGTTAATGGGAGTATACCAAAATTAAGCCTCGAAGTCGCATTACCGTAGCAATTATTACGAAATTTTAATATTTCAAACTGCCTGTGTTTACGAAGGCGCTTTGCCAACCCGGTACAATCAACCTTTAATTACTACACGAAAATCATCCTCGTGTAAAATTGACGCCATCAGGAGCAACCATGAATATATCCGAATTGTTTAACCATAAGAAAACGCTTTTTTCCCTGGAAATCTTCCCTCCGAAGAAAGATACACCCTACAACGTAATCTACAATACCCTGTTGAAACTGCGCGGGATCCCAGCCGATTTCATCAGCGTCACCTATGGTGCTGGTGGCTCCAGGGCGCAACAGGATAAAACCATTGAGCTCGCATCCCTGATTCTGCGCACCTATCACACCGAACCGGTAGCGCATCTCACTTGTGTCAATGCCGACCGGGAACAGGTGTTGGAAACGCTACAGCAACTCAAAGCAAACAACGTGGAAAACGTCATGGTTCTGCGAGGCGATATTTCTCCCGATTGTCCCCCGAAAACGGATTTCAAGTATGCCTCTGACCTGGCTGCCTTCATCAAAGCTCATGAACCTGGGTTCAATCTACTGGGTGCGTGCTACCCTGAGCGGCATTACCAGGCGGAATCGATGGAAAAGGATATCGCACACCTGAAAATCAAGATCGATCACGGTATCACCCATTTGATCACGCAGCTCTTCTTTGACAATGAAAAGTTTTACGCATTTCGTGAGAAGGCCGAAAAAGCAGGTGTGGCTGTGCCCATCGAAGCCGGCATCATGCCGATCACGAACCCGCGCCAAATCGAGCGCACGGTGGCATTGAGCGGCGCATCCGTTCCTGCAAAATTACAACGTCTCTTTGACCGCTACAGCAGAAACGAAAAAGCCATGTTTGATGCTGGTATCCAGTACGCCATTGAGCAGATCGTGGACCTGATCGCCAACGATGTACGCGGTATCCACCTCTATACCATGAACAACGTCGAGATCGCCACCCGTGTAAGCGATGCTATTCAAAATATCGTGGAAGCGGAAAACAATCCTCAATAGCCGACAACTCTCTCCGTCGGTGGGTGTCCGTAAGCGAAGCGACTAGACCGGGTAAGCTCAACTCACATCGGTCTGTCTTGAACACATTGGTGTTCATAACGGGCTGAGAGAGTACTAACTTAATTGAAATGCAAAGGCAGTTTGCCAGGCAGTTTTGCCAGGCGGACGCTCTCAGAGCCATTGAGGATTAATGGCAAAACGGCGCGCAATGACGGATATCGAGTGATGAGAAATCACTATCTGCTATGAGCTATTAGCTACTTCCACCAGGCTCCCTTTGGCCAGGCTTTGGCATAGAAATCCAAAATCGCATCGACCGTGTCATTGAACTTCGCATCGATCTTCTGCAACTCAGGATGTTGGCGGTAAAATTCCACGCTGCGCGCGATCCCTTCCTTGAACGGTACCGTACACACAAACTCCGGGACCAACGCTTTGATTTTGCTGTTATCCAGAATAAAGCTGTGCGCCTTGTCACCCAACAAGCCTTCCCCCCATTCCTGGTCAAACTGGGCGATCAAATCCGAAGGCACATGCACGATTTTCGGTTCAACCCCAACCGCATCAGCCAACTTTGTGACGATTTGATTCCAGGTCTGCCATTCATCTGAGGTGATGTGATACGCCTGCCCAATCGCTTCATTTTTACCAAATAAGCCCACAAATCCTTTGGCGAAATCGCTGCTGTGGGTCATTGTCCAAATTGAGGTGCCATCACCGTAGACAATGACCGGTTTACCCTGAAGCATCCGATCGACAAACGTCCAGCCTCCTGTGATTGGAATATAGCCCTCATCATAAGTGTGGGAAGGACGAACGATCGTGACAGGGAAGCCCTCTTCTCGATATGCACGTATCAGGCGCGCCTCGCAAGCCGCTTTGTCCCGCGAGTATTGCCATACGGGGTTCTCCAGGGGTGTTTTTTCAGTCACTGGCAATTTCTCTGGTGGCGTTTGGTAAGCACTGGCAGAAGAGATAAAGATGTATTGGTTAGTGCGCCCTCGGAAAAGCTCCAAGTCGATCTCGATATGGTCCGGATTGAAAGCCAAAAATTCGACAACCACGTCAAAATGCCGGTCGCCCAGAGCCTGCCGTACCATCTCCGGCTCGCGAATGTCTGCGAATATCAACTCTGCCCCATCCAATGGTTCGCGCAGCGTGCTTTTGCCGCGGTTGAGCAGGCTGACTTCGAACCCCTTCTCAATTGCCAATTTTGAGCAACTGTAACTGATAGTTCCGGTTCCACCGATAAATAGCACTTTCATGGCTTACCTCCAGGTTCTAATGAAGTTTTGACTTTTATCACTTTTCTGCCATACAGGACCAGTATCGTCAAAATTATGAACAGAAAAGCAACAAGAAGCATCGCTTGTCTTATACCGAACAAATCTGCCAGTGAGCCCAAAGCGAAGGGCAGCAGCAAAATAGCAACACCACTGGCAAGTGTAGTGGCAGAGCCGGCTGCGGTACGCGCTGGACCAGCTATATCAAAAAGGAGCGTAACCGAGCTGGCGTAGAAATTTGCCACTCCCAGACCAGCCAGCAGCAGACCCATGAGAACGACTACCTGAGAGCTGCTAAGCCAAAATATAGCAAATCCAAGAGCACCGACCACGATCGATATGAAGATGATCAGAAAACGATCATACTTTTGCAGAAGGATTGAACCGATATAGCGACCGATCACCATCCCAATCAAAAACAGACTCACCCATTGGGTCGCGCGATCTTTAGGCATCATCACGTGAGCTTGCAGGTAATCGGAAGACCAGTAGATCAAACAAAATTCTATCGAAACCGAGATCACCAGCACCGCCCAAAAGATCCAGAATTTTCCAGGTAATTTAGAGGATTGCCCGTTTTGTTCTGCTTCGCTTTGCTTTCTCTTCCATGAAAACTGGGGGGAAATGAGGATCCACAACCCAATTATTGCAGATATGCCAGTTACGATATAAACAGCTGGGCGCCAAGTAATTGCCCTTGCCCCAAAAAAACCTACCGCGATAGGTGCCATCGTGCTGATAACAGATGAGAGAGTATTGGCTTCAGACACCCCAACTGTGCTGTGCTTCCCCATTTCATCAGCTAATATTGCCGGATAAATCGCTACGATAAACGAGCCAATCATCCCCATCAGAAATAACCCTGTTAACGTGAGGACTGGCTGCCTGCCCAGGACGAGGATCAGCCCGCCTACCCCCAATCCGACCCCACCAATTCCAAGCGCTTTCCATTCCGGCAACTTTTTGAGGATGAAATGCCCAAAAAGACCCAACACAACCATGCCAAGCGCCAGGGCGGAAGTGTGCAACCCGCTCTCTGTAAAGGAAAAATCAAGTTCATCGCGAAGGTAAGCTACCGCCGGACCAGCGACATTCAGTATGTAGGCATAGAAAGACAACATGAAATAGACCAGCCAAACCCGCCACCCATGATTGATTTTGGATTCTGACTGGCTGGCTTTGACTTCCAGGCTACTCGTCATTTTTTTTGTCTTCGGGCTTGCCTTCAAGCATTTCTTTATATTTTACTTCTCCCCAACGGTTGGCATACCCGCTCCAGACGTTGACGCTGATCAGCAAGCCAACGATAGGCAGCCCGAGAACTGCCACCAACACGCCCCAGGTGAGCCCGTTTTTCGCGCCCTCCCAACCAGCACCACTATAGCCCAGGGCAACCAGGACAAGCGTGATCACCAAAACTGCCAGCCCATACCACTTCAGCAAGCGCAAATATCGCTTCCAATTGTGGCGGCTGTAATCTTCTGGCTGTTGATCGGGATTTTCGGGATTTTCGCTCATGTTTTTGGGCATTCAATTTTTCAGGAAACTTGGCATTTTTCGCACAAAATGGCAGGTGTAACCATTAGGGAGCTTCTGCAGATAATCCTGGTGATAGTCTTCTGCCTTCCAGAAGGTGGTCAGTTTCTCCAGAGTAGTCACAACCGGTTTTTTCCACTGCCCACTTGCGTCAACCAATTTGATCATCTCTTCTGCGATTCGTTTTTGCACTTCATCCCGGTAGAAAATCGCTGACCGGTAAGATGAGCCGATGTCGTTACCCTGACGATCAAGCGTGGTGGGATCATGCATGCGGAAGAAGAAATCCAGCAAGTGGAGAAGGTCTGTTTGGCTGGGGTCAAAGACGATTTTAAGAGCTTCGGCGTGACCAGGGTGATTTTGGTAGGTCGGATAGTCATTTTCACCTCCGGTATAGCCGGCATCGGTGTCCAGGACCCCAGGTTGCTGACGGAAAAGCTCTTCCATACCCCAAAAACACCCGCCTGCCAGTACGATTTCGTCATGGTTGTTGTTTGTCATTTTATTTTTTCACATTCTTCTGTAGGAGACAGCTTCCACGCCGTCACGTTTTTTTAATATTTTTACCCGTTTTGTTCATATGCCAGGCGGATTAAACCTCTGACCTCATCCGTGATTTCTTCAAGGGAGGTCAAGCTGATCTTATGGGTGGACTGACCGGGTAAACTTTTAGTGCTGAGCAACTCCGACTGGGGTGCTTCTTTAAAACGCAAACCCAGGTCAATACGTGTCCTGGTAGAAGCTTGCACAGCAGCAAATTGGCGCTTACGCAAAAAAGGCGTGTATCCTCCACGTCCCTCTGCAGAAACATCTTCACCCATCCCTTCGATGATTTCACGCAAAGAATCAAAAATGGGTCGTAAAGCTGCTTTCTCGCCCTGATATTGCGAATCGATATAACCTTCGACACTGGGGCGAACCCAGCCTGCAGCCCGGGCAGCCGCATCGGCAATCGCCCACTGGCTGTTTTGCAGGACGCTATGCTCTGTCTTGAGCCAATTGCGAACGGCTTTTTGATCCATCGGGTCAATCCCTGAAGCCTGCACAGCAAGCACCCATTCTTCCAGCGTTTTCCCGGTCCGCTCTTTCATGCTGTCGGTCAAAGAATCCATCATATTGGAGGGGGAAGTCATCTTTGCCATCATGTCCTTTGTGAAACTAATTTTACACTCTTCCAGCAACTTTTCGAGGGGTGTGGAACCCGTTAAGAAACGAATTCCCATATTCTCTTGCAGCCTGTAACAATTAATGTTATTATTGGCATAAGCCAATAATAAGGAAGTCATGCCAAGGAAGCCAAGCCCAAAAACTATTCGCTCAACCCCTACTTCCAGGGTTTTCACGCCTTCTGAAAGCGACCCAAGCGCTGTAGAAGGTGGCATCATCCTGCTGCTGGAAGAATGGGAAGTCCTGCGCCTGGTCGATTACGCTGGTTTCGAGCAGACTTTAGCCGCGCTCTCAATGGAAATTTCCCGCCAGAGCGTCCAGATGCTGCTCTCATCAGCCAGAAGCAAACTGGCTCGAGTGGTCGTGGAGGGCTTACCTCTGCGCATTGAAGGCGATCCAAATGATATTGGCAATAATAGGATCTCATTACAGAAAAGGAATTCATCAATGAAAATTGCAGTCACAACCCAACACTCCCAGGTCTTTCCCCATTTTGGACGCACACCGGAGTTTTACATCGCCACAGCAGAAGATGGAAAAATCATCGAAGAGCATATTATCCCTGCACCAACAGAAGGTCACGGCGCACTGGTTGGTTTTTTAATCAACCAGGGTGTTGACACGCTCATCTGTGGAGGCGTCGGGGGCGGAGCAATCAATAGTCTGCGAGCGGCTGGCATTCAAGTCTATGCCGGCGCAGCAGGTCCAGCCAAAGATCAGGTGCTGTCGCTTCTCAGCGGGCAACTCCCCCAACAAGGCGACGCCAATTGCGATCATCATGAAGAGCATGACCATGAACATCAGCATGGGCATGGACACAACGATGGTGGCTGTGGGCATCATCAAGAGTAATACAGTGAGTCATAAAAGCAATACTTAAAGTGGGTTTCATCACAATTCAATCGATAGT
>WOZC01000008.1 GCA_011620465.1 Anaerolineaceae bacterium
TAACAATGAGACCAAGCTTAACAATGACTTGCATGTACTCACGCAAACATTGAAAACCTGAAGATGAAGAATAGGGTACTTATTGATAACCTGTATATTAAATGTGGATAAAAAGACTAAACAACCTATCGATGACATTCATCCACAATTCCTCACAAGGCAAAAGTTTAGTTCTCAACACCCTATTTTTATCAAAACTCATTGAAAATAAAACATAATTTTAGTTATCCACAAATACAGTCACCCTATAATTAAATAGAGGTTTACATATGCTCATATTTAAAGGCTTACGCAACCAGTTGCTTGCACCGTTACAAGCAGTTTGTGGCATTGTTGAAAAAAGGCATACCTTGCCAATCCTTTCAAATGTGCTGATTGAAAAAAATGGCCAGAAAATAACCTTGCTGGCGACAGATATCGAAATTCAAATCACGACCCAAACACAAACGACAGAAGATGGGCAGGCATCCATCACCGTTGGCGCAAGAAAGCTGCAGGAAATTCTGCGGTCCTTGCCGGAATCTGCTGAAATCAGCTTGTCTCTGGACGAAAAACGCTTGCAACTCAAAACAGGGAAAAGTCGGTTCAATCTGCAAACATTACCGGCAGAGGATTTTCCCCGGATGGCCATGGTTGATGGGCAGCCTAACCGGTTTACGTTGCCACAGAAAAAACTCAAACACCTCTTGGCATTGGTCCAGTACGCGATGGCGCAACAGGACATTCGTTATTATTTGAATGGGCTTTTGCTGGTCACCAAGGACAATGAACTGCGTGTTGTGGCTACAGATGGTCATCGTCTTGCATATGCCGCAGAAACCTTAGCCGAGACGCCTGCGCCGATTGAAGTTATCCTGCCACGTAAAACAATCCTTGAACTTTCCAGGCAGCTTACGGACAGTGATGAACCCATCGAGATAACCCTGACGCCGAATCAGGCGCATTTTGCGTTTAACAATATCGAGTTTGTTTCAAAGCTGGTTGATGGAAAGTTTCCGGACTACGAACGGGTTATTCCTAAAAACCACGGAAAATTAATCAGGTTGAAACGTGATGCGCTATTGAATTCATTACAGCGCGTCGCCATCCTGACCAAT
Organism: Anaerolineaceae bacterium; assembly: GCA_011620465.1. Lineage (GTDB taxonomy): Bacteria > Chloroflexota > Anaerolineae > Anaerolineales > Anaerolineaceae > Mesolinea. Next base: position 1,098 of record WOZC01000008.1, read on the forward strand.
GAAAAATTCAGGGGTGTGCGCCTCGTATTGAGTGAAGGTAGCTTGAAGATCATTTCCAACAATGCCGAACAGGAAGAAGCCCAGGAAGAAATAGAAATCGATTATGCCGGCGAACCGCTGGATATCGGATTTAATGTCACTTACCTGCTGGATGTTCTGAATAACACCAGCCAGGAAGATATTGAGCTGCATCTTGCGGATGCCGCATCCAGCGCCTTGTTCATATTGCCCGGCAACGAAACCTTCAAGTACGTTGTAATGCCCATGCGCATTTAACAGCTTCAAATTAAAAAATTAAAAATTATGACAACTAGTGATAACAGCCCACTCTACGATGAATCCAGTATCCAGCAACTGGAGGGATTGGAAGCAGTCAGGAAACGCCCTGGAATGTATATCGGGGATACTTCCGATGGGACCGGGCTGCACCATATGGTGTTTGAGGTGGTTGATAATGCCATCGACGAGGCGCTTGCCGGGTATTGTGATGAAATTGTCGTCACCATCCATACGGACAACTCCATTTCAGTGACCGATAACGGACGTGGTATTCCTACGGGCATCAAGCTGGATGACAAGCACGAGCCCAAGCGTTCAGCTGCTGAAATCGTGATGTGTGTGTTGCATGCAGGCGGAAAGTTCAACCAGAACTCGTACAAGGTATCTGGCGGCCTGCACGGTGTCGGTGTTTCCTGTGTCAATGCCTTGTCAAAGTGGCTGCGGCTGGTGATCCGCCGTGACGGAAAGAAGTATTTCATCGAATTCAACCGTGGTCACGCCATTGATCGCTTGGTTGAAACCCATAATGGAATTGAAGTTTCACCATTGAAAGTCATTGGGACAACGGAAAAACGGGGTACTGAAGTCCACTTTCTGGCGGACGATGAAATTTTCGGCACGATTGAATTCCATTACGAGATCATCGCCAAAAGACTGCGTGAACTTTCTTTCCTTAATAATGGAATCAAGATCAAACTGGTCGATCAACGCAACGCGAGAGAAGAGGATTTTGCCTTTTCCGGCGGGGTCAAAGGCTTTGTCGAATATATCAACCGTGCCAAGACCGTACTTCACCCGACGGCATTCCATGCGGCAGGAGAGTCGATACAGAATGGTGTAACCATTGATGTGGAAGTCGCCATGCAATGGAACGACTCCTATGCCGAACAGGTTTTATGTTTCACCAACAATATTCCCCAATCCGATGGCGGAACCCATCTGACCGGACTGCGCGCGGCGATGACCCGCGTCATCAATAAATACATAGAAGAAAATGAAGTCGCCAAAAAAGCCAAGGTCGAAATATTGGGCGACGATATGCGGGAAGGTTTGACCTGCGTGCTGTCGGTAAAGATGCCCGACCCGAAGTTCGCCTCACAGACGAAAATGAAGCTGGTTTCTTCCGAGGCTCGTCCGGCGATTGAAGATGTCGTGGCGCAGAAGTTAACGGATTACCTGCTTGAGCACCCGATTGACGCCAAGATGATCACGGGAAAAATCGTGGAAGCATCGCGCGCCCGCGAAGCGGCACGCAAGGCCAGGGAAATGACCCGCCGCAAAGGTGTTCTGGATGGATTGGGTTTACCCGGAAAACTGGCAGACTGCCAGGAAAAAGACCCGGCGCTCTGTGAAATCTATATCGTTGAGGGTGATTCCGCCGGCGGTTCCGCAAAACAGGGGCGCGACCGGAAGTTCCAAGCCATCCTGCCCTTGCGCGGGAAAGTACTGAACGTAGAAAAAGCGCGTTACGACAAGTTGATTTCCTCAGAGCAGATCGTGACACTGCTCACTGCATTGGGCTGTGGCATAGGCACTGAAGACTTCAATCTTGAAAAACTGCGCTATCACCGCATCATCATCATGACCGACGCGGATGTCGATGGTGCACATATCCGCACCCTGTTGCTGACGTTCTTTTATCGCCAGATGCCGCAGTTGGTTGAGCATGGTTATATTTATATTGCCCAGCCACCGCTGTATAAAATCAAGCATGGCAAAAGCGAGCGTTACATCAAGGATGATCAGGAACTTGACCAGCACCTTTTGCGTCTGGCTCTGGAAGGAACCCAGTTGCAAACCCAACCGGGCGCTACGCCAGTCGGGGGGGAGGCCCTGGAGAACCTGGCGAGCAGTTATCTGCTCGCCGAGGCTGTGATCCGGCGCCTGGCTGATTTCATTGACAGTGAAGTCCTGCATACCCTGTTGGCCAATGACATCACCATCGATACTACTGATGAAAGTGCGGCCCGTAGCAGCGTTGAAAAACTGTCCCCGTATCTTGGCCAGGATATGCGGATTACTGCCCAGTTTGATGACAAACAGGAACGCTGGGTGCTGATCCTGCAACGCATGCGCCACGGCAACCAACGTACGACACGCATTGACGAGGATTTTTTGTTATCCGGCGATTACCTGCAAATCCGCAATACGGCCCAGACAATCTCCGGCCTGGTAGGCAAGGAAACGGTGATCCGCCGTGGCGAAAAATCGCAGGTGGTCACCAGTTTCGCCGATGCCATGCGCTGGATGCTGAATGAGGCTGAACGTGGTTTGACCAAGCAACGCTACAAAGGCCTTGGTGAAATGAATCCTTCCCAATTATGGGAAACAACAATGGATCCGGCGGTGCGCCGCCTGCTGCGTGTGCAAATCGAGGACGCAATCACCGCCGATGAAATATTCACGACCTTGATGGGTGATGACGTGGAACCGCGCCGTGCCTTTATTGAAAAAAATGCGCTGTATGCGCGGAATATCGACATTTGATTCGCAAGTAGTTTTTGCTGATCTTCTTGCCTGGGCAAGGAGCCTGTTGATGCGCCGCCAACATCAGCTTGGATTGGTTTTTTGATCGCCAACCTGATGCTGGTGCTTATGTTTCCGCCACATGATTATGTATCGCTCCAGCGTGGCAACATACCGACTTTCGATGGCTTTTATTTTGCCATGGGTTCCCATCTGAACCGTGTCGTGAACACCGACTTTCTGGCCCTTGAAATCATTGTTGTCCTGGTTAACAGCGCTATCGCCTGGCTGCTTCTGCACAAAACACCCAACGGCCTGAAGCCACAGATTTTTGGTAACCGGCAACAACGTCGCATACTGATGCTGGTTGCGGCCAATCTGTTTTTTGTGTTGTTGTTTCCCCCATTTGAAAATTATTTATCCATTACCAAGGCCGCCTTGTCAATATTCGAGGGGTTTTATTTTATTTTTGGCGA
>WOZC01000043.1 GCA_011620465.1 Anaerolineaceae bacterium
AGATGTGGGCAACCGGCGCAGCCAGTTCAATGTGACCCATGCGTTCCCGGCGGACAGACGACTTGGTAACTTCAACTCCGCATTTATCGCATACAATCCCTTTGTAACGGGGATTCTTATACTTTCCGCAATAACATTGGTAGTCACGTGTGGGTCCAAAGATTGCTTCATCAAACAAGCCATCTTTTTCCGGGCGTAAACGACGATAGTTGATAGTTTCGGGTTTGAGGACTTCACCATATGACCAACTTCTGATCACTTCGGGTGAAGCAAGGTTAATTCGCAGTGCTTTCATTGCTTTTGTTTCCACTCATACCTCCGATACGGTGAGGATTTAAGACACGAAAAACCCGCTGGAACCTCTTCTTCCAGTGTGTTTTCGTTTGTTTCGTATATTTTCGTAAACGAGAATTATAGGACTAATCTCTTATTTCTGTCAAGTAATTTTGAGTCGAGTTTTTCAATTTTCCCTCAGGATCTCTCTTTTGAGCAAATAAACGAGATTACTCATTGAGTTTCTATATATTTATCAATGAACAATTCCTAATTACAATCTTATTTATAGTTTACGACGATTTCTTCACACCTTCAAGTCGATGTAGGGGGATGTCAAGGTAGAACAAACTTCCAGCACCTAATTTACTCTCAACGCTGATACTTCCGCCATGCTTTTCTGCGATCGATTTCACAATAGCCAAACCCAAACCCTGCCCCCGGTTTTCAAAATTCGGTTCGTCGTCGATATAAAAGAATCGATTAAAAATTTGCGACTGGTCCAACGGGGCAATCCCCTTGCCGTGGTCCTGTACAGTCACATGCAGCCAGGAAGCATCTTTCTCCGCTTTGATCAAAACAGTCTCGCCTCTGGGGCTAAATTTGATCGCATTTTCCAGCAGATTATAAATCACCTGCTGCAGCAAGATCCGGTCCGCAGAAATATACGGCGCTTTGATACTCCCAAGATCGGTATTGACAGCAATTTTCTTTTGCTGAGCCTGGACGCTGAGCATCGCAATCGTCTCGTTGATCATTTCCTTGATATCAAAGGTGGTATAGATCAAACCAACATCTGCATCCAGCCGCTCCATATCCAAAACTTTGTTTACCAGCTGTTTCATATCATCGATACCGGCTTCCAGGCGGTTGACCAATACTTCCTGCTGGCTGCTCAGGTTCCCAATATGTTTGATCAGGCTGGTGTAACCCTTCATCAGTTTCAAAGGTGAACGAAGGTCATGGCTGATATTACTGACGAATTCATTTTTCTCTTTATTGGTCTGATTGATCCATTGATAATCTTTCAAATAAATGATGGTTCCTGTGTCTTTTCCTTCGAGTTTGACGGGATACACATCCACTCCGTATTCCTTCTGATTTGCCAGGGTTATTGTCTTGTTCCGCTCTTTGGTTGCCCGGCTGCTTTGGGTCATTTCAACTAATCGCGACTGAATGATTTGTTGCCCTTTAGGTCCATTTTTGGTCAATCCAACAGAATCTTCGATCAAATCCTTGCTGGCAAGGTTCTGGTACATAACCGTTCCGCTCGGATCAACCACCATGATGGGATCTGGAATGGAATTGAGCAACTCGTTAAGCCAGCTCTTTTCTGTCTGCACCTTGAGTATCTGCTCTTTGGTTTTCAAAGTCGCTGAAGCCCGATAGGCAAGCTCTTTGTAAAGTTCAAGTTCCTCATTGCTGATCCAACGGTTTTGCTCAAACCCTACCCAGAGGATTCCCTGCGACGAGGCTCCCCCACTCAACTGCAGCGCGATCAGCGCCTGAGGATAAGGCGTTCCGGGTGTCAGTCCGAAATATTGGTCAATCTTAATATTGCTGAGAACTAATTGTTCCTGATCTGCAATTTTCTCCAAGATTAAGTTGTCAAGATAGGCGTAATTACGGGTCTGTTCGCCTTGACCAGTCCGTAGTCTCATTTCGGGCTTCCTGCTTACCGGAGACGACTCCAACAATACAATCCGAGCCGAACTGGCATCCCTGGTAAGGGCAGCCCGAAGGATCGAAGACATGACCAGGTCATACCCTTCGCGAGAATAATGAGTCGGATCAAGGGATAACAAACGTGCTTGTGTATCGGTACGCGCCTGCAGGCTTCGGCGAAGGTTTTCCAGTGAATCAAAAATCGCCTTTTCTCCAGTTGTGCGGGGCTGGGTTTGATTTTGGTAGTCAAAATTTCCCTTGCTCAATTGATCGATCTGCTCAAGCACTGAGCGAAAAACACTGCCGAGGCCCTGGTCGAGTAGATACGATTTCGGTTTCCAATCCTCTTTAAGAAATCGAATAAACAAGTAGAGCGCGATTCCAGAAATAATCAATTCAGGCAAATGCGAAACCCACAACAAGATCGCCTGGCTGAGAATTGCGATCACATCCCTTAAACCATGTACGAATGCAAGGTTGAATTGCCAAAGCATCCAGAAAGGCAGGCTCAGCATGCCAGTTTCAAAAAGCTTGTTGAGGATCGTGCGCCAATTGCTGGTATCTTCCGGTGTTTCATTGATCAGGACAGCAAAAAGCAAGCTTATTCCTGGGTAAAAAAGCACGTTAGAAAGGTCTTGTCCAAAAGCCAAGATCTGACCAACGCCACAGAGGATCCCCAGGAAAATGCCAGCCAGAGGACCAAGCGTTCCAACGGCAATGACGATCGGCACCAGGCTCAAGAGCGATACGATTGGGCTGTAATAATCCCCTTGAAAGCCAAGAACCTGACCATCAAACGGTCTCACAACCGCAAAAAGGAAGGGTAAGACTACCAAAGTCAGAATGTATAGCCAACGATTCTTGAAAATCTCTTTCTGGTGAGAAAAGTCGATGTGTTTCAGACAAATCAAGACCATCGCTGCCAGAAAAACCAGGGGGAAGAGAAGAGACGCAGGTTTGAAAGCTTGGTCACTCAAGCTCGTAGTCAAAATAATCGCCAGTTTCCTTCCGAATTCTTGAGCCATGATCAGAAATTATAGCATGACCGACTTATGAAAACGAACCCGAATTACCCTCAAGACATGCTATTTGCCATAATTCTTCAACAAAAATGGATTACTCGTTTATGCAAAAAACTCCTGTGCCGGCAAAGCAAGGTAATGCGATCCGCTTCTATTCTGAGAAGAAAGGGTTCTACCTTCTCGCGATCAAACCCATGAGGTATTCCACAACCTCGTAAACAGTCATGTCATCAGTGTTCAACACAATAGCATCCTCTGCCGGTCGCAGTGGAGCCACTGCCCTGCCTGAGTCAATTTCATCGCGGTGCCTTAATGATTCAGCGATCTCATCCAGGCAAACCTTTTTGCCTCTGGCTAATTCTTCGATATATCTTCGCTGGGCACGGACTTCGACACTGGCTTCAAGGTAGATCTTCATTTCTGCCAACGGCAAAACCACCGTACCGATATCCCGACCAATCATCACAATTCTTCCATTTTTTGCGATTTTCCGTTGAAGTTCGGTCATTGCATTACGCACCCGGGGATAAACCGAAACCTCTGAAACCACCTGGTTGACTTCAGGAGAGCGGATATCCCAGGTATGGTCTTCTCCGTCGATGATCACATCAAACTGGCATCCATCTCCGGCGGTTGAAGGTCGGATGTCAATCTGGATCCTTTCTGCCAGGTCACTGACAGCCTCGCCGTCATATACGTCTACCTTTGCCTGTATAGCCTTGTACGCAACCGCCCGGTACATGATGCCAGTGTCAAGGCTGATGTACCCAAGTTTGTTGGCAAGGAGATTACCGATGGTTGACTTGCCGGAGGCAGCTGGACCATCGATCGCGATAGTAGCCGGGGGATTCTGATATATTTGTTCACACATACTATTGGGATGCTCCTGTAAATAAGTTTGTCCGAACCCATAAAACACCTTTTTGATCTTCAAAAGTCGGGGGCTTCCCCATTAATGTTTGCAGATAGGTTGTGAGTGATTCTTTATGCCAATCGATCGATCTTTCTATAACGACGTTCATCCCCCTGAACTCTTCACTTTGTCCAGGAATCGTACTGGTCCTGGTGAGAATCATGCTCGATCCGGGTTGGTTTCGTTCAATCGCAAAACTTCGGAAGTACCAGGAATACTCCTCCGGCAAATCGATCACACTAAAACCACCCAATTGCTCCAAGGTCCTTCCGGTGAGGGAAAATTCACTGGAGATAGCCTCAATATCATTATTTGGCAAAACAACCTGGTTATCCAGGTATTCGAGAGAGCGTGCTTGCTGGCTCGAACTTAGACTGCGGGTACTGCTGCTGAGGCTCGTGATTGCCAAAAAGCACAGCAAGGTTAGTAAGAAAACCTGGTTCCCATTCTCTGTAGCCCAGCCGAATTTCACCAACCACCAGGCTGAAACAAGCAAGATGATCCCAGCAGTGATCATCAGGATGATGTTCCAAAATTGAGGTATTCCAAGTGGCAAATCGGATAATCGCCCAAGATTCACAGATAGATAAGTCAAAATTGCCAGGATAAAACCGATCAATAAGACAGTCAATAACCCGGACTCGTTCAATTTAATTTGCCACTCTCCCAGCCACACTGCCCCCCCAACCCAGCAGACGAATACAGGCCAAAGCAGGATTTCATAACTCTCGCGAGAGATCAGAATGCTCAAAACCATCGCGATGATGACAGAAAGTCCACCAATTCGATACCAGTCCCGCTTTTCGGTTGATCGTGATCTAAAAAATCCAATAATAAAGAGCGAGATCGGTAAATAACTATGCGCAATCAATAGATAAATTGAATGATAGATTTGTTTTTCAAAAGGTTGAACAAAATTCCTGGCAAAATCGATGATACCGCTCGCCAACCCGCCCAATCCAGAGAGATCAAGCAGGAAACTGGTCAGGATTAAGATACAGCTCACGACAAAGCCGGCAGCAAACCCAAACCAAGTGCTTTTTCTGTCGTAGATCTGAAACGTGAAGAAAACCTTTGCCACGTCTGGTCTGATCAACTTCACTACCAGGAAGGTCAATCCGAATATGAGAAGAAAGCTCCAAAAAGTTGACCCGCTTAAAAAGGCGACCGCCAAAGATACTCCAGCCATTACTGGCTTGTTTTTCTTCAGCCACGTATAAGCCCATATTAAACCTGCGATCGCAAAAATTCCCCCATGGATAGTACGAGAAAACAACAGGTATGTTGGGTCAAAAGCGAAGGCGAAACTCAAAATTATCGCGGTTTTTCTCCCTAATTGCTCTTCCCACAGGCACGGCACCAAAACAAGAGTTGTCCCAACCAAAGCCGGAAGCAACCGCGAAAGCATGTTGGCTGGTCCGAAGAAGAAAAACAGCCAGCCAGTCAGCCCTGAATAGACAGGTACCATGCTTGTTGCCCCGCTCAGTCTTCGTGATATTTGCAGCGCCTGGTTGACCAACACCAATTCATTTTGGGTAAAGACCATCGAGTTGAGCAATACGAGTCTCAGGGTCAAACCAATCGCGAAAGCAAGCAGGAACCAGAGAATATGGCTTCCCAAACCATTCTTCTTGACCAATTCATTGTTGCCTGCTGTTCTGTTACTCATATTATGGCTTATTGACCTCGTAAATATCTACTGTGGCGGTGTCGAATACCTTATTCATATTTTCTTCGAATTTTGTTTCGTCAACCTGGTAGGTCTGCCGCTCCAATTCTCCAACCAAGATATAGCGTATATTATACAGGTCGATCAGGCTTTCAGCCTGGTTCCAGTCGGAGGTGCTATACAGCACGCGCAAATCGGATTGCCTGGAGCCAATCTCTTCGTACCCTCCCCGCCATTGCGCTTCGTGCCCAATCCAACCCAAAATTGTGGGCATTCCTGAGAAAGTCGAAATGATATTGTAGGTCGTGTAACTGCCGCCAGTTTCGGAAACCGCTTCAGCCATTACGCCCGTTGGAGCATCCGCCAACCATGCTGCCGCAGCCATTTCGTTGGGTGAATACAGATTAAAGTCCTGTTTACCATCCAGCGAATAGCCGTCACGGGGTTGAAAGCCCTCGGTCTTGTTCCATAACTCGATGGTCGGGTAGATCAAACCAGCCGCCAGTCCCACCAGGCAAATCACACTGAGTGTGGCGGCACCCTTTTTCTTGATCAAGCTGATGATTATCCAGACAAAAAACAAAACGGGGATGGACAAAAACAGGTAATCCAACCAATTGCTGCCGAAACCGGGCTGCAATGTCTCACCTTGTTGTGTGAGCGAGAAGCCAAACAGGAGCAGTCCGACGGTGATGATCAGGAAGGCAAACAGGCGGTTAGTCTGTGGTTTTTCCGCTTGCAGCAGCCTGGCGGTGAAATAAGCCCCGGCTAAAGACCAGAGAATCCACGCCTGGAAGTAAAACTTGAAAATGGTATTCATGCGGGTGCCAAACTGATCTCTCAGGTATACGAATTCCGGCACGATCACGAGAAAAGCACCCAGTAAAACCAGCATCAGAACGAAGCCGTTGGTTCCAGTCTTGAATTTGGGCTGGTTTTCTGAAACTGCCTCACTTGTGGCTATCGTTGTTGGAGCGTCTTTGACTTTTTGTACGAAATAATCGATTGAGAGTAAGACCAGCAAGAATAATGTCAAAAATGTTCCCGGATGTTTGAGCCGTTCCACAATCGATTCCATAAGCAGGCTGCTGTTATCAACAGCACCTTGTAAGGAATTGAGCAGCGGGTCAAGGGATTCGAACCTTCCTGCCAGCCAACCCAACCCCCATCCTGCTGCGAAGAGCAGCGCAAAAAGTGAAATCGTCAATAGGAAGGCTTGAAGCGAAGGCATCCGTCTCGCCCGAATTTGCCGGTAGATCAACCAGGCAAAAATCGGTACCAACAGGGGGCCAAACATGATCCAAAGGTAACTCCCACGTGTAAAGAACGCCAGGCTGGGCAGCAACCCGCCAGCCTGAGAAGCGAAGCTGAGGTAAAACGGCAGATACACAAGGATGCTCAACACCCCGCCAATCAGGCAAAACGCGATCAATTGCCAGAAACGTTGTCCGTTCCAACCGCTCAAGCTCACCTGCCGCCAAACGAACGCGACCGCGATCAAAAGCAGGTAGAAGGGGAAATCCCATGTGTTAAGAAAAGCAATCCCCCCCAATGTGACGATTGCCATCAAAGCGTTTTTCCAGTTGACTGGAATAGTGCGACCGAAAACAGAAACACGCCCTTCCCACCCGCCTTGAAATGCATTCAAAGCCTGGGCAATAGCCAGCAGTACGAAAGGCATTCCAAGCAAATGAGGGTGAATATCAGCCAACAGGTAGGTGAAAAACGGAAACTCATCGATGATCTCGATCATCGAGCCGTCAAGCCGAAAATCCTGGACCACCCGGCTTGCTTGCCACCAGGACCATCCGCCACGGTTTGGGTACCAGCTCAGGCTGAGAGGCTGGCTTGTTAAGGCTGGGATCTGCAGGTTCTGCCAGAACTCAGCGCTCACCAAACCCCTGGCATGCAAGACATCCAGTATGCCAAACCAGTTCGAAACGACCAGGATCATCAAGGGAGCGAGCAATGCCAGGGTATAAGTTCGGTTTGAAATCTCCTCATCTGCCTGCCCGTCCTTGTGCTTCTTCGCCAACAAATCCCAGGCGATCCCATAAGCGCCTAAGGCTGTTAATCCAAACCATGAAGCAGAAACCAGGTTATACCCAACCGAAGAGATTACCCCACTGACACGGATCAACATCGCTGAAATCAGGTAGCCAAAATAGTAATACGAGATCGGGTAACCGGACAGCCAGGGATCTTGAGGTGGAATGGTCGGCGATTTAAGGATGGCATTAATAAAACCCATTTCCATGAATTTTTCAGTATTGATGATATCCGGGTTGGCAGCCCGCACCACAGTCCAAAAAGCAAAAGCCGCAAAGAACACCACTTCAGCGGAAATGATGATCTTTCGGTTTTCTGAAACCCATTCTTTCAGTGTTTGAAAGCCGATCTTCCAGGCGGCAAAGAGATTGAGCAGCAATAGAAATACCAGGATAGTAATATCCCCTGCCAGATCATTTTTGAGCAAGCCTATCGATGTCAGCCACCAAAAAACAAAGCCCCAAATCAGCAATCCAACCGCTTTGGAAAGGTAAATTCCTCTTGAGCGCAACTTCTGAAATACTGACCATGTTACTGGCAGGCTGATCCAACCAAGAACTTCCAAAAGCACAAACCACTTTAGAAAATCGATCATGATTTATCTGACCTTATAAATAACAGTATCGGCTTCGCTGTAAACCTGGTCCCACAGCGTTCCGTCATAGGTTTCAAACTTTTGCAGCGCTTCAGCAGGATAGAACGCCTGTTCTTGCTGCCCGACGATGATGTATTCCACCTTATATTTGTCCAAATAGTTTGTAATAAATTCCTGGTCAATGCTCAGGTAGAAAGCGTTGACCCCATCAACCCGTTCCTGTACAGCGTTGTTGCGCAGAACCGCCCTTTGCTGTCGCTGGTGATAATTCCATCCGACCACTCCCGGCAAGCCAGTGTAAATTGTATAGCGGTTTCCCCAATAATATTCATAAGCCTGGGCTTCGAGAATGACAGGGGAACCTTCCACGTTTTCCTGCATCCATTGGATGGCACGATAATCTTGCCCCAGGTCCATCACGACTCCGTTGACCGCGAATTGAGAAGTCTCCATATATTTCATCCCATCCAGGGAATGTGGTGCGTTCGGGTCCATCCGGTCGGTGATTTTATCGTTGGTTGCCAAAACCGGGAAGAGCATCGCGATAAAGAACAAAACTGTTAAAACAACCTGGAATGCGATCTGCGTGCGTGTCCGCCAACGGTTTAGATCACGCCAGAGCGTCGCGGCTGCCAGCCCCATTGGGAGTGTCAGAAGCATCCAGGCTTGATGGTATAGTTTGAAGACAACGTTCATGCGCCCAATGTCACCCACCAGGTATACCAACTCGACCACTAATGTGAGCAATAAGCCTGTACCGATCATAAAGTACGCCAGTCGCTTGACATCGTCGTTAGTCGTCACAATCAGGAAAAGCGCCAGTACACACAATGGCAGGGCAATCAATGCCACTGTCACCTTGAGCAACAAGAGCAGCAGGAAGCCGCCTGCGATAAAAACTGTCAATCCAATCAATAAATTTCGATGTTTCTTGTAGGTTTCTAACTCAGATAGGCGGGTCGAAGCCATCCACTGGTATGCCTCCCAAATCAACCAGCAGCTGATCACAAAAAGAATCAAACCCCAGTGCATCAAGTAAGAACTCAACGGCGTCCTGGCTCCGTTCCAGTAACCAACTGAGTTGTAGCCTGGGAAGAAATTGTGGTTGAAATTGAAATAGAAAAGGCGGGTCAAGATGAATAAACCCACTGCACTCATCGTGGGGTAGATCCATTTTCTTGACCAGGCTGGTAAAAAGCGCCATTGGGCTTCCGGAAGGTAACGCCACCCAACATAAACCAATACGCACAATGCCAGGACGGTAAAAGTTAGATAATCCCAGGTGTTTGTCGGCTGCAAGGCTCCCAATACCACAGCACCAATCATAAGTATTGGCGCGATGACAAGCTTGATCTTTATCTTGAGTTTCTCTTTCTTCAGCATGATCAAAGACAGACTCCAGGCAACTGCCGCCATAACGATGGGCATGGAAATAAGATGGGCATGAAAATCTGCATACAGAAAAGTGAAAAAGGGGAATTCCGTAATCGGCTCACCAGGGATCATACGACTGGGGTTCCAATACCAGGTTCCAGCTGCAATTGGCAGTCTTTCGCCCCGGAACATCAATCCAATTCCCTTGAACAGCCAAACCAGTTTCTGGCTGAGGGTCGCGCCATCCATACTGGCACCCGCTGAACCCAAGGCTTTCAGACCACCGTTAAGCACACCCAGCTCACCCAGGTTTCCAACCAGCGCAAGGAATACCGCGCTGCTGATGCCTGCCAGGAATGCCAAACCGAATAGGTTTTCTTTATCATCCCGGTTCTTTTCCAAGACAGCCTTGCCGAAGTTCCAACCAATGCTAAAGGCACCGATGACCAGCATCGCATACCAAAGCGATATCAGGATGTTGTAAGAAACAGCTGGAACAACACCCAGCAGCTTGATTGGCATGGCTGCCAGCACTTGTCCATAATAGTAGTAATTAATATACCCACCTGCATACCAGGGATCATACGCCGGGAAGGTGCTGCTTTTAATGATGGCATTGAGATAGCTGAAATCCATCGGCTTTTCCCCTCCCCGCCAGGGATGCCACAAATCCGGGTTTTGATAACGGATCCACAGGAAGAAAGCAAATGCAAGCAGAAATACAGCTTCTTCGATCAAAATCTGCTTCCACAACGCCCGAATATCTTCCAGCAAATCTTTCCTTGTCAGCCAGGCAACGATCAAAGACAGGACGAATATCATTAAAAGAACGATCCAGAGCAGCGTTCTTGTGACTGCCACCTTGACCGAGCCGAGGTTAAACGCAATCAGCACAAACAAGAGCAATCCAATGATGCGGGCAAAAGCATAGCCCTTATCTTTCAAGCCAGGCATTGCCAGACGAACAATCGGGAAAACACAAAGTCCCAATAACAAGAAGAGTAGGTAAAACACGATAACAGCCAACCAGGTGTGCTGGTTCAAAAGCGATTGTTGATCAAACAGTTCGGACCAGGTACCACCAGCCTGTTGAGTTTCAAGGTCTTCCTCTGAAAGCATCAATTGCTTGTTTGGCTCAGTTTCACCAGCAAAATAAGTATCAGCTTGTTTTGGTGTCAGGTAAACTGCTTTGCTTACATCCACGGAGTTCAGCAATTTCCAGGTCATTTCACTGTCGTATTTTGCATTTTTCTCAAATACGAGCACTTTTGGATGGTCATAGACCGAAAAAGCTTCCTCGGCATATTGATCGTTAAACTCAAGACTGCCCAAATTTGGATAAGATGTAAAAGTAGCGACAAGGTCAAAACCCAGGCTTCCACTGCTTCCGTCTGCCTCAGCCTGGTAATAGCAATCGAGGGTTTCCTGGTTCTCCTGGCAGCCCAATAATTGGCGGTAGAAGAAAGTGCTCAATGGATAGCGCTCTGGTACGCGTGGGATTGTGCCGAATTGCCGGTTGGAACTGATAAAGATGTAATCTGCCTGGTTCAGAATGGTGTAGAAACGCTGAACTTTACTCGCATCATCCGGCCAATACATCTCTAAATTCAGATCGCCCCTGAAAATACCCGCATTGTCCTGGTAAGGCACCAAGGAGGGACGCGGAAGAGGCAAAGCATCGTCCCAGCTGCTCTCCAGGGCAACACCCGGTGTACTGATCATAAGCTGACCGTCGCCCTCAACCAATTCGATCATCAGGTCAAGATCCTGTACCTGGTTCAAACCCAATGTTAAGGGTTTGTCAAACGTGAAAACCGTTTTTTCACCACGAAGTGAGCCATCACCCAGAAAACTTCCCGAAGCATACCCAACCCGTGTAATCGGACCCTCAGCAGCGTTGGCAGTGAGTGTCAGGCGCAACTGCTTTTCTCCCTCAGTCTGGGTCATATCCAGAATGTATGGGATCGCTACGCTATGAACGGATTCGATCGATTGAATGCTGATTTTCATCTGGTAAGGATGATCAAGCGTGATCATTTCGTTTATCTTGGGCAGGGTCTCCTGGCGTGTCGATCCGTCATCATAGTAGAAATTCATCACCGGCACACCGCTCAAATAGGATTGAGCCTCTGGTGTGAGCAAGGTCAATTCAAATTGATAGAGCTGGTCTTGCAGGAAATAAACCGCCGGATTGAATTGAAACACCAAAGTCGACTGGGTCTGACCCTCAGCAGTGATCGGGTTTTGTCCAATCATTGGTTCTGCGGTTAGATATTGTCCGGTCTTTGCATCCAACACATTCATCTGGTATTGCACTGTCTCAAGTGTGTTCGATATCGATTGCACAACCGGGTAGGTCAGATCTGTCAGGAAGCCATCCGCCTTCGCCTGGTAAAGCAGCGTCAAGTTCTGGTCAGTATTAAGCATATTTATTGCCCGGTAAGCCACCGGGATGTTGCGTTCTTGTCCATCAGATCTTGATACCAGGTTGATAGGACCTTCCAGGTTTTCATAAATCCAGTCAGTCGCAGCCACCCGGGTAACAGGCCGTGTATAAATGCGGCTGAACGCAAAAGCCCAGGCACCTGTCGCCAGTAAGACCAGAACGGTCAGAAGAATCCCCACCCTCTTTATAACATTTTTGGAAAGCGAGAACCGTTTGAACTTGATGCCAACATTGTTACTGAGTAATTGCTCAAGCCCCCAGGCTGCAATAATCGCAACCAATGGGTAGAGCAGCAAGAGGTAGCGCATGGAAGAAACCCATGCCAGCCCCTGCCAAACGAAATATAGCAGACTCCATATCCATAAAGGCATGTGAAGGAACTCTTTCCGCTTGAAAATCTTGCCAGCCATCCCAAGCCACGCGAATATTGCCGTTATCCCCCAGGGCAAACCAACGCCCCAAACCAGTAAGTTGTAAAGTGAAAAAATACTCGCCCGCCTGGTCCATTGTAGCGCCGGAGGAAAGTCCACCTCGCCAGTGCTTTGTGCCTGCAAGGTTTTCAGGCCGTTCCACCAATCCGGGTTTATTTTCAGATTGAAAAATCCCGGTCCGCTGAAAGCATAAGGCTGTAAGATTCGGAATGTCAGAATACTGACAATTCCCGCAATTGCGATCGGTAGAAGAGTTTTCAACAAATCGACTTTTTCATCACGGTTTTCTGTGCGCAGATAGCGGGCTAATTCCACCAACGGCAGCAAGATCGCCAAGGAGACAGCATTGATCTTTGAGGCGGTTGCCATTCCTAAACCCAGACCAAACATCAGATATGGCCAAAGCTTCTGCCAGGTAAGCATGCTTCGGATATTCCCAGTATCCGTCTCATGCGGTCGCTGTAGAATGATGACAGCAGCCAATACCGTCAGCATCCCAAAGGTGTTGGTGAAGGTATCAACCGTCATAAAATGAGCTTGCTGAATGGGCAAGACTGCACAGGCATAAAAGGCGGCTGCAATCAGTCCCACCCGACGGTTGTATAGTTTGAAACCAATCAGAAATACCAGGATCACTGTGAACAGGTCAAAGAAAGCCGAGAGCTGCCTGCCGACCAGCGTGATTGGATCATAACCAACTTGTCCGATCCATTCACCAATATATCGGATAAGGAACAGTGGGAAGGTGCCATAAACAAAAAAAGTATACCCATGTGTATTTGGGTTCAGGGTTGAGGTTTGGGTGTTGAAGTATTCCTTGATGCTGCCAACCGGCTGGATACTATTCAAAACCATGGAGAGATAGCGTTCATCCGGGTGAAGATGATAGCTTTCATCCCAGTTGAGGTTTAAAAACCGAAAATACCCGCCTACAATTAAGATCAAGGCGAGTAAAAAAACGGTAATCAGGGCTTGATTAATGCCCTTTTTCGGCAAAACTCTCTGCTCGTTTACTTTATCCATTAACTTATTGGCTCGCAATGTAAATTACAAAGTTTTTGTCCGGATGGACGCTCTGGTAGGTCGTGGCAACGCCTCCCGGATAGAGGGATTGTAACTGACTCAGGCTTTCGGTGTCAGTTATGTGTAACAAAAAGATCTTAGCCACCTGTAAATTAACCGTGCTGCCCAGGTCCTGCGGCAGAATGGAAAGATTGGTATACGGATCGGCCATGCTGATCGCCACCGAACGCGCATCGACCCAATGAGGAAAGCCGACAATATACGCCTGGCTGTTTCCGGCTTGCCCGATATCGTAATTGCGAATGACTTCCGCCATCTCTGCAGCATTCCAGGCTGAAGATTCATAATTGCGTACGTAGGTGGTGTTTATCAGACCGAAATTGCGCACGATGATAAGAATGGAAAAAATGCATACAAAAATCGCCTGCCTTATCCAGCGCGACTCTTTTTCAGGCGCTTTGATCCGGTCGACTGCAAATGACAATCCCCTTCCAGCAATCAGAAAGGTAGGAACAGCTGCGCCTAAAGCACGGCTTAACGAGGGATTCTCCATGGGTTGGGCAATCGAAAATGCAGATGGAAGCAGCATCAGGAAAAACAAGGCAAGCAGAGAAATGGCTTGTTTTCTGTCAGAGAAAAAATCCCGAAAACAGATCACACAAAGCCCGAACAAGAAAAAGGCCCCACTCACCCAATCCAGAGCTGCGCGATTGGCGATCCCATCCACCCAACTGCTGCGGTTGGACCAATTTATCATCCCCAAGGCAGAAATCAAATTATTGAAAAATGTAAATAACGGGTTGCCTGCAGCCGGGTTATTGGCAGATGAAAACTGGTTGACTATTGGTGAAAACCAGCCGATCGGGTTTTCTGCGATCAAGAAGATCAACGGTAGAGCTACCACCACGCCTGTTATCAAGCCTATACCTATGCGAATAGCCAGCGTGTTTCTTTGATTATTGCGTCTTTTATGTGCCAGGTAGATTATAGTGATGATCAGATTCGCAAAAACCAGGAGGAGGAAAATCTTATTCGTCAGCAGTCCCAATCCAGTTAAAACCGACGAGATCAGCAGCGAATTGAGGTCATCTTCCTGAAGTGATTTGTAAAGGTAATAAACCGCTGGAAGCATTATTGGAAGCACCAGCCCAAACCCCAAAACAGCCCTTTGCTGCAAAATCGGCCAGTAACCGACCCCTAACAGCAACGCGCTGATATAGCCACTCTTCTCGTCAAACAGCCGCTTCCCTAACTTGTACATAAAGAAGACTGCCACCAGTCCAGCCAAACCATAACTAAACTTCAGCATGCTAAAGCTCAATGCGCTCGTTGTAAACTGGTTTACCAGGGCGGCCCAATAATAGCTGATTGGTTCACTGATCACATTTCGTGGGAACCATAAAGCGGTGCCCCCATTCAAAATGTCATCTACCGTGTAATACGCTTCAACCTGGGAGCTGATGATTTCCGGCGGCACTTGCTGAAGCCTTCCGAGTTGAAAAACCAAAACAACAGCAATTAAGAGCAAATAAGCGATCAATTTTCCAGGTTCACTTGCCAGCCTGCTGAAATACAACCTGAAATTAAACTTATGGTTGGTTTTCACCTGGAAGAATGCGGCGATAATCGCGGCGATACTCGCTAACCAGAGCAATCCTGAAAGCAGGTCAAAGTATCCCTGCTGGTACTTCAGGCTGGCAAGGATAGCCATGACAAAAGCAGCAAGTAACCAGACCAACCGCACGCTAACTTCAGTTTTCGGCTCTTGCTCGGAAATGAACTCATTTACTGATATTGCCGGTCTCTTCTCGCGCAAAAAAACAAACACTGCCAGGAGAAAACCGACCAACAGCAGTGCAACTCCAATTCCTCCTAAAATCTCTCGCAGAAATTCAATCAGGAATTGACCAACCAAAAAGCAAATCAAGGAAAACAAAACAAACCGGTTAACCCACGGTTTTTGACCCGTTATTGTTTCAGACTCAAGTTGTTCCGGTCCTTCTGAATGCTTGTTGAAATACCGCTGAAGTGCTTCCAGAACAGTTGGGTCTTCTTCGGGATTGATTTGGTCATGGTCCATGAGGATATTTTAGTCGCTTATCGAGCCTATGAACGCGCAAACCTCTCAGCGTACAGGTAACCGAGATTTTGGTGAACGCGGTTATCATGTAAAGACACCTTGTAACCAAGCTCTTCAAACAGTTTTACCAAAACGCGGTGGTTGCGCTGCTCATCAAGGTCGTGAAATTCCATGATGATCCGGTCAATCTTTTTGAATATCTTAGCGTCCTGGTTGAGGAAGATCTGATATTCCGCCCCTTCACAATCCAACTTCATCAGATCGATCTTGCGGCCCACTTTTTCTTCAACCACCTGTTCCAGGGTTATTACTGGGATGCTTGTCTCTTTTACTGCCTGCAAGCTTGAAGATTGACTATCCCCACTCACTGCTTGCAGTGGTTCATTGTTGAGAAAATGAAGAGGAATTTCCCCTTGTTCGCTCCAAACACCCAGGTTATACGTTTCTACCCTGCTCAGATTATTGGCACGAATGTTTTGCCGAAGAATGTTGATCGACCCAGGATTCGGTTCAAAGGCATGGACGATTCCGTCAGTCAATTGAAGAGCCGCCTCGATCGTAAACTCACCGATTGCAGCACCAATATCGACAACCACCCAATCGCTTTGAACCTCACTTCCCAGTTTGGTATAAAACCGGTCAATCAGGGTCTCTTTTACAGACCAGGCTTCCATCTTGCTGCCAACGCCAATTTTCAGACCCTTCCTACGCAATTCCAACCATTTAATACCTAAAAATGGTTTACCGAGAAATATCTCAAACAATACTCTCCAATTTTTAACACCAGAAAATAATTCGAAAATGGACCAGAGATAATAGGAATATTTGCGTATAAACCTCACGCTTGCCTCCTGGCAATATAGAATGTACAGGTTCCCTCTTCATCGTAAGGATTTTCCACTAAACTGGCAACCTTTTCGAAGGGAATAAATGGATTCTTCCTGCTTCTGAATAAAACCCATTTATTAAACAGTTTTTTCCAGAGCAAGTTAGGTAATCCGGCGGCATGACCGCGTTCAAGTTGATGCATCGCCTTTACCGGGAAATAGTTCCAATAGTCCACCTGGTCAAAACCCGCTTTCTTCAGTCGTTCAATCCAGATTTCCGGAGGATCAAGATGGATGTGCCTGGCAATTTTGTTGAAGAACCGCGAGTAATCAAGCGCCAACCGCTTCAATCCCATGGAGGATAACACTTTCATGCCCCACAGATCGGTGACAAAGCGGCGATTCGGTACAGCAAAGTAGAACTTGCCCCCAGGTTTCAGCACCCGCGCAACTTCCTCCAAAACCGGCTGCACCTCGGGAATGTGTTCAAGCACCGAGTTGCTGATCGCTGAGCCGAAACCGCCATCCGCAACCGGAACTTTGGCACCTTCTGCTTGTACCAAAAGCGGGTAAACCTTTCTCGATTCGGCTTCCAACAGGGGTTGCCACCAAGGGTCAACACCGACTACCTGCTGATCTTCAAACAAAGCCCAGGCAAAATGGCCGTCGCCAGCTCCCAGGTCATAAATCGGCTCTTCCAACTCCTGCTGCTCGTAAAAGCTCTGTTCCACTGCCCGCAGCATACCCCTGAAATAGGGTAAATAAAATAGCTGCTGGGAGCAAATCCTCTCAATGTCCGCTTTAGTCAGTTCAGTCATCGTTCAACAAGAGTGCAAATAATTCTTCATAATGCCTGGTAACTACCATTTGCTGGAATTTTTCCAAGTATTCAGCAGGGACAAAACGGGCTAAATCACCCTCTTTGAAAATTTCAATGACAGCCCGGGCAATTGCAGACGGATCCTTGATCGGAATAATCTTACCCAAGCCCGTTTGCAGAACCGGCTGCCTCACTCCGGGCAGGTCAGAAGCCACCACCGGAGTGCCCTGAGTCATCGCCTCTATTTGAACGATGCCAAACGATTCAGTAGCATTCAAGCTGGAAAACATGAGCACAGCACAAGCTGCAAAGAAAGTCTCGAAATCCTCATCGCTCAAATAATCCAGAGAAGTCCATTTTTGACCAAACGGCTGGATATAGCCTTCCACCTGAGCTTGATATGCCTGTTCTCCCAACACTGACTTCCAGGCACCGGCATGAACAACTCTCGCCTCTGGGTAAGCTTCCAGAATAGCAGGTAAAGCCATGGCAAGATACTCATAGCCTTTTTCTGCTGCCACCCTGCCAGCCAGACCGATGACTTTTTCGCTTTTCTTTATGCCAAACTTCTGGCGAAAGGCATCGATCCTTTCTGAGGATACTGTTTTTACTTTTACAGGCGTGGGTACTTCAACTACCTTTTCAAGAAATTGTCTCAGTACCGGTGAATTCTCAGCATAATCGAGTGAATTCTGTACGATCATATTGGCGTCCTTAAGAACTTTCTTGCCAATTGCGTTCGTAACTTTCACCGCCAGGCGATCCACCATTCCACCACTGCTCGACACAAGGTCACAATGGTATGTTACCAGGACCGGTCTGCCAAAGTCCTTAGCGATCTTGCTGAGCAAGATGCTTTCAAATTGTGGCAAATGCAAATTGACAACTTCAGCCCAGTCGATCCACTGTCTGGCAATCTTGTTTAAAGCCGGCATAAGCACACCTTTGGAGAGTCTCGCCATCACGGGAACTCGTACGATTTTGACCTTTCCATAGGTTTCAAGCTTCTCCAAATCGTCCTTGAATTGAGAGGTCAAAACAACCACTTCATGTCCGCGTTCTGCCAAACCTTCTGCCAGCCGCAAGGCATACACTGATAAACCAGAGCTATATGGGTAGAAATAGGTTGAGGAAATCAAGACTCTCATGATTGCAGCTCCTCTTTCTGCCTGATTTTGGTTGCCTTGTCAATCAATGAACCCAGGCTCTGTCCCGATAAAATCAATGCAATCACACCCAGGATAGCTGGAATAACGATCTGCACGCTGTGAACAACCAATGCAATAGCTAAGGCTGGTGCTTTTTCTACACCAACCAGGGCGTAAGATCCCACAGTGCCTGCCTCGAAAACACCCAATCCACCGGGGGCGGAAGGCAAGGCGTTTACGAACGCACTGGCAGTATTCACCAGCATCGGCCACCACCATTCAGCATTTGGCAGGATATTTCCCTGTAAAATCAGGTATTCAAGCATTGAAAATGCCCAGCTGACAGCCAGAAGGAGAAAAGCAAGAAGAAAACGCCCAGGTTTGGTGAAATACTGAAAACCTGTCAACAATTGCTCAAGCCGGGGAATGACCTTGTTTTTCATAAAGTCAGAGCGATTGAAGCGCTGATCAAGCCAACGCACAACTGTTTCTCTATTCCTGGTTGAATAGAAAATGAGAACAATAGACAATACCAAGGCCAAAATACCAATCCCAGCGATCCGGTTCAAAATGTCATTCTCAATGAGAAAGAATAAGCAGAAAAGCAAGTAAGAAAAGCCGACCAACAGATCCAAAAGACGCTCAGCCACGATCGAAGCAAGAACCTCCAGGTAGCTTACTCTGTGTCTCTCTTTTTCTGTCAAGAACGCTGCTCGTCCGAATTCACCGAGTCTGAGCGGTAGAATCGTGTTCAACAAATAACCCAAATTCATCGCCCAAAAGACATTGGCAAAATTGAGTTTCCCTCCCAGTATGATCCAGCAAACCAGGCTCCTGAGCAATGCGCCAAGTGCAAAACAAAGCACGATTAGCGCGATTGAACCGGGTGAAAGCTGCTGAAAAGCATCTCCCACGGATCCAAAATCCAGTTGTCGCAAAACGAGCCAGATCGCCAGGGCACTGACCAGCAGGGGAATTCCGATCTTCAAAAACCGGTTGATACCAGGTTTCGTCGCAGGGTCGGGCATTAATCCTCCAGGCGCAAAATCGCCATGAACGCTTCCTGGGGAATCTGCACGCTGCCGACCATCTTCATGCGTTTCTTACCTTTTTTTTGCTTCTCCAGCAGTTTCTTCTTGCGGGTGATATCACCCCCATAGCATTTTGCTAAAACATCTTTGCGCAAGGCTTTGACGTTTGCACGCGAAATCACCCTGCCCTGTGCATAAGCCTGGATGGGGATGACGAATAACTGGCTCGGGATGATCCCTTTGAGTTTACTCACCAGTGCCTGTCCTTTATGAAAGGCGTCTTGTTTGTGAACGATAGCCGTGAGAGCATCGACGGGCTCTTCGTTTAGCAGAATCTGAAGTTTTACCAGTTCGCCTGCGCGGTACTCAATAAACTTGTAGTCCATCGACGCATAACCACGCGTGCTGGATTTGAGCATGTCAAAGAAATCGATGATGATTTCTGAGAGCGGTATTTCGAAGTTAAGCTGTACGCGGTTTACTGCAGGATAATCCTGGTCGATGTAAATTCCACGACGGCGTTTGACCAAATCCATCACTACCCCATAATAATCTGTGGGTGTGAAGATTTCGAGTTTCATCCATGGTTCGTAAATATCGACAATTTCACCCTCGTCTGGAAGATCAGCCGGAGAATCGATAATAATCGTCGAACCATCTCTTAAATCGACTTTGTATTCAACTGAAGGGGCGGTAAAGACGACATCGAGGTCATATTCACGTTCAAGTCGTTCCTGGATGATCTCCATGTGAAACAGCCCCAAAAATCCACAGCGAAAACCGAAATTCAAAGCTTCTGAAGATTCTGGTTCATAAGTCAGGGAGGCGTCATTCAATTGCAGTTTTTCAAGTGCATCCTTGAGGTTGCCATAATCCTCACCTTCAACCGGGTATACCCCGGCAAAAACCATCGGTTTGGCTTTTTGATAACCGGGCAGTGGTTTCTCAGCCGGTTTGGCAGCAAGGGTTACGGTATCGCCAACACGACAGTCATGTACAGTCTTTAGCCCAGTAGCGATATAACCCACATCGCCAGCTTCAAGTAGCGGAACAGGTTTCATACCAGGCGAAAATACACCGATTTCCACCGGTTCAACCTTCGTTCCTGTCGCCATCATCATGATTTTGTCGGTAGCGCTGATCTTGCCGTCGAAAACACGCACATAGGCGATCACACCTTTGTATGAATCATAGTGAGAGTCAAATACGAGTGCCCGAAGCGGTTGTTCTTTATCTGCTTTTGGTGCTGGAATACGCTCCGCGATTGCCTGCAGAACCAATTCAACATTCAAACCGGTCTTGGCGCTGATTGGAATAATTTCGCTCTCCTCCACACCCAGGAGTGCTACGAGGTCGCGGGTCACTTCTTCGACCATAGCTGATTGTAAATCGACCTTATTGAGTACCGGGATGATGACCAGGTTGGCATCCAGTGCCAGGTAAAGATTGGCTAACGTTTGCGCTTCAATACCCTGGGTGGCATCGACCACAAGTACAGCTCCTTCGCAGGCATAAAGTGCCCGGCTGACCTCGTAATTGAAGTCGACATGACCGGGGGTATCAATCAGGTTAAATTCATAATCTTTGCCGTTAGGATCGATATAGACCATCCGCACGGCAGAGGCTTTAATGGTGACACCCTTTTCTCTTTCAAGGTCCATCGTGTCCAGCACTTGCTCGGTCATGTCGCGATCAGAGATGGTACCGGTCAGCTGCAACATGCGATCAGCAAGAGTAGATTTGCCATGGTCTACGTGGGCAATAATGCAGAAATTTCGTATATTTTCCATAAGCGATTCAGTATAGCTTATTATACCGTCAACAGTTCTGAGTCAGAAGGCAGTCAGAAGGCAGTAGATTGGTTGTTTTTTTAGTTCCACACAAAGAAATTCGCTGATTCTTTGTGATAAGATAACTCCATGGTAAAAGCACTGATTGAAACCCTAAGACCGAGGCAAT
>WOZC01000166.1 GCA_011620465.1 Anaerolineaceae bacterium
TATCGATTTCTTTCCAGTTTAACGGTGTTCCTTTCAAAATCGTTTCGGAAATCGCAAACATCAATCGCTCTGACGCAACATCTCTGTGTAATTGGATTTCTTCTTCTTCCTCCTCTTTTTCTATGGTTGGATTTAGCAACTGAACAAACAGGCGCTGATAAATAGGTTCTCTGCTCTCTGCCCAGTAGACTACGGTAGCATCTCCAAGTTGAAAACTTGGGAAGGGGTTTTCGCTGGATAAAAGATAATTTAAGGCAGTAG
Organism: Anaerolineaceae bacterium; assembly: GCA_011620465.1. Taxonomy (GTDB): domain Bacteria; phylum Chloroflexota; class Anaerolineae; order Anaerolineales; family Anaerolineaceae; genus Mesolinea. The sequence continues at coordinate 262 of WOZC01000166.1, forward strand.
TGTAAGCAAAGGCTGCCTTGGTGCTCACTGGCGCATTAAGACCCTGGGCTTCCACCTTGCCATAGGATTCATAAGAGCGGTCATTAAAACTGACTATGGATCCGCCAGTGGATTGAGTTCCTTGAACACGCTTAATCGAAGGATGAATCCTTTCAATTGAAGAAATCTTCCCAGTCACGAGGCATTGCCCCACCACTTGGGCTTTGTCGGCGTTGAAAGCGTAATCTGAAATCTTTTCAAAAATCTCAGGGGATTGATATAACAGCCGATCGAATCCGTGGACCTGGAAGGTCATAAACCCGGTGGCTTTGAGCACATCAGCTTGTTTTGTTTGTAGCAGGGGGTTGTTTTGGAAATCGGTAAGTTCATATCTGGTCAAAAATGCTTTGTAAGCATTTGCTTCCGGTGTTTCAATCCCTTCAAGGAAATCAAGGTTTTTTTCTCTGAAAGCCTGGAACCTTGGCTGAGCAAAAGCAATCCCTTTATTTGCATCATTCGGGTCAGTGAGACCGAAAATGTAGGTAGGGTTTTCCCAAAAAAGGTTAGGGTTCACACCTGAAGACCGCTTAACCGCTGCAGGAAGGATAAGTTTGCGGGGAAGTTCGCGCACTTTTTTACCTTCACCAACGGTGTCAAAGACATACAGGAGGTCAAGGAGTTCACCATCAAGAGAAATATTAATGATATAGCTGATGTTTACTGAACTAAACCCAGGTGGTGAGATTTCTGAGTTTTCGTCATTGGAGAGGATTTCGTAATACCTGGTAAGAGCTGATAAGAGCATGTTTACCCCGCTTTCTGAATAGTGTTGAGATCAATGATGCCATTAATCATGGAGACACGAAAGAAAATCGGTTTGATATCATCGGGATTGGTAAAATCCATATCAAAGAGCATCCAACCAAGGTCTTGGGTGCCGGAGAGCTGGCTTACAGGCAAAGCTTCGTCTTCAATTAGTTCCAGATCAGCAGGAAATTCCCGGGTTCCAAGACATGGTTGGTGGTAATGCTGACCTTTTTTAAGCCGGCGCAAGGCAATGTTGTAATGTTTTTCAGGTGTGTCATCAGCGCCCGCTTTTTCGGGAACAATTTCAAAATGAGCTTCGAAAATATAGTCCACATCCTTTAACACCAAAGCAGCCCGCTGCTGTCGGCTTGTAAGGATATCCAGGTAAAAAGGCCTCTCATTGCCAGACATGACCGACCTGGCTATCGAGGTTGAAACTTTATCACTGACCTCATTTCTTCTTATGTTGGTAAATTGAATTGGGTTTAAGACATGAATTTTGTCGATCACCCATCTGATTGCTGGCTTCCAATAAACCGCTTCGAGAATACCGCGGGCGGCTGAGGGCGTTGGCACATCGTAACTGACTCGTTCAACTTTCATCTCTGGTCGCGTAAAAAGGGCATAATCTCCTTTTACCCGGACCTTTATTCCATATCCCATATATGACCTCCTAAGAGTCTAAGACAAGCGCATCTCCACCGGCTGCTTCCTGGAATTTCAAACCAGTCTCATCGTCGTAATTTTCTTGTGGGTTGACTAAAACTGGAAATCTGTCTTGTTCAATAGTGATCCTCCCTTCACTCAATAAATGATCAAATTCATGACGATAGATATTCACTGAATAAGCCTGCAGGCTTCGTGCAATAGAACGGGGATAATCTGATCGTCTTAGCTGATCAAGCAATTTAATCGCCTCAGTTTCGATTGGGACAATGACAGAAATGGTCTCATCCCCAAGTATACTAAAATCCTCTGACGCCTTTCTAAAATCAAATTCAAGATCTTTTACCCCTTGCTTTTCAAAGTGGTCCAGGATTCGTTTGTTATCAAAAGCGTGGGCGCTTTGGAGCTTGTAAAGTTGATTGTAATAATACTGAATTGCGTCAGTCGAAATCGGGTCTTTACCTTCCCACTTTCTCAGGACCATCTTAGTCACATCTGAGGATTGCTGAACAAAGCCAGGGTTTCTCTTGATAAACTCGGTTTCGGGTTCAAAAACATAAAGAGGGGCAAGTTCCTTACGGCGGTTGCGGTTCACTCTTCCGCCAGCTTGAATGATCGAATCCAACCCTGCCAGAGCACGGAACCCGACCGGAAAGTCCAAATCTACCCCTGCCTCAAGTAATTGGGTGGAAATTACCTTACAAGGATGCCCTTCAGCCAGTCGCATGCGGATTTCATGGATTACCCGTTTTCGGTGATTGGGATACATCAAGGTTGAAAGGTGATAGGTTCCGCTGGAATTTAGCATTTTGTACAGACCTAAAGCGTGTTTTCGCGTGTTGACGATACACAAGGCTTGTTCATGCTGCTGAATTCGATCTGCAATTTCCTGGTCTGTTTGTTTTCCGAGAGAGATTACTTCGATTCTTCGAAATTTGCTGTAGAGCTCTTTGAGGTTAGGAATTATTTCCTGAACTTCGACACCCGGGGGGAAGAACTGAGTCAATTCAGGTTGGGTGGCAGTACAAAAAACAGCAGAGACTCCGTAATTCCAAACCAGTTCAGTTACAGCTAACAGGCTTGGCTTGAGAAATTCCATCGGTAGATTTTGGGCTTCATCAAAAATAACAACACTGTTTGCAATGTTATGCAATTTCCGACATCTTGATGATTTATGTGAGAACAAAGACTCAAAAAACTGAACGTTGGTGGTAACAATGATTGGAATATCCCAGTTTTCTGTTGCAAGTTTAAGCCTTAGCTGAAGGGAACTATCTGCATCATCAGAGTGCTCGTCAAACCCCTGATTTGGGTTAATTGCGTCCCAATCAAAGTTGCTATGATGCTCGAGAACGTTCTCTTCTCCCAGTGATTCTTTGATTACTGCTGCATTTTGTTCGATGATAGTCGTGTAGGGAACGACGTAAATAACCCTTTCGAGGTTGTGTTCAACTGCATGCCTCAATGCAAAATTTAAAGAAGCGAGGGTCTTGCCGCCTCCAGTAGGCACTGTAAGGCTGAAAAGTCCTTGATCTTTCACGGCATGAGCTTTTGCTGCTGCTAATACTCCTTTTCGAAGATCAGCAACCAATGATTGTGATTTTCCTGAAAATCTCTCCATGTAACGGTCCAGCTTACTGCAAAGAGAAGCAATATCAGGATAGCCTCCCCTGGGTTTGGGGTGCCCTTTTGTAAAAGTTTCTGTATCTTGAAAATCCGCATCAACGACCATCGAATATACCATTCTGGTCAGGAACGAAAATGTAAACAAACCTGTATTAGTAGTAGGTTTTAAGATTGGATAGGTCGTCTCTTCTAAAGGTGAGAGGTCAACTTCTGTCTTATACGCGGAATAATCTTCAAGAGATCTTTGTAACCTTGCATAAAGCGTGGGTTCTGAAGGCAAATCACTGATGCTTCCGTAATCCGGTAAACCTGTGTGGTGTCCGGAGACACAGTAAGAAACCAAAGTGGCAAGAAAATTCTTTTCTGAATTTTTCCATAACTTTTTAATTTCTTGGGCACCAGCGGTTGAATGATCTACTTTTTGTACTTGGTTGATTAACCTGTTTTGATATGCAGAAGAGTATTTGCCAAGGTCATGAAATAATCCAGCCAAATAGGCAAGTTTTGAAACATCCTTATTTCTTGAGAAACCAGCAGCTATTTCGGCAACACTGGTGAGATGATCGATTAGTAACTGCCACTTCTCCTTTTCAGGTCCGTTGGTGTGAGCATAAATCATTTGGTTCATAATCCGTCCCTAATTGTTGCAATGGTGGAAACGCAAGACCTGGCGTTATTTTTTACGGTCAAAGGACTTGTACTTCAATCCTTTTGCAAATTGGACAATCGTTTTCAAGAAACTCTATTGTTAAAGCTCAAATAGTGAAAGATTAGTTCCTTTGATGATACCAGTTATTGACTAATTTCGCCTCCAACCTGAAGCAAAATCATTGAATAAAGATTTATCGAGGATGGTCTAGTTCTTTCATGGTCTCCTGAGTGCGGAGCCTGCCCTCCGGGTACCATGAAAGGCT
>WOZC01000150.1 GCA_011620465.1 Anaerolineaceae bacterium
TTTGATCCTTGTTGCGGAGAAGGTACCGCTGCTTCTCTGATTGGGAACGCATTAAATTGCGAAACCTGGGGCGTGGAATTGTCATACCGACGTGCCGAGTTAGCCGTCCAAGTATTGGACAAAGCATATCAGGGACCAATGGAATCAACCTATGTAAGTCCAGAATCCATACCCTTGATGTTCTTGAATCCCCCATACGAGACAGATACTGTTGAGCACAAAGGGCGGTTGGAAGTTGTGTTTTTGAAAAGATATACAACCGCAATCACAAGAGGTGGTTTGCTTGTTTACATCATTCCTCAAAGAATCTTATCGAATGAGGATCTGGCTCATCATCTGGCAAGTTACTACGAAAACGTGACCATCGGTAAATACAAAGATTCTGCTTATGGCCAGGTGATCATTCTGGCCACGCGCAGACAATTGAGAGTAAGTCCTACTAAAGAGGCGGTAAATCAGATTCAAAACTGGACAGATCAGGAAATTCCTGTACTTGCGTCGGCGAAAGAACTTGGTTATTTCCTTCTCCCAGCACCCAAAAAATGGGGAAGCAAGCCTGTAGAATTTGTGCGCACGGATTGGCAGGACACCGAAATCATCGACGCCACGTTAATAAGTGGAGCGATGAATACAAGAGATTGGACAGATCTTTTTTCTCCAATGCAAGACGAGAAGAAGAAAATGGTCCCAGCGATGCCCCTCAAAAAGGGACATGTGGCTATGCTAATGGCAAGTGGCATGATGGGTGTAATGCGATTAAAAGACTCGTCAGGCGAACCCCTTTTGGTAAAAGGCAGGGTTGTTAAAGCGCAGGACACAACCGAAGTGAAAAACGACGATGGTAGTATTTCTCAAATCATCAAAGATCGTTTTGTAACGACGGTATCAGTCATCAAGAGTAATCAGCTCAAGGTGATCGAAGATGTTAATGGATTAACTGAATTTATGAAAGAACAAGGAGATCAAATAGCTCAATTTGTTCTGAACAAATATCAACCCCTTTACAATTTTGATCCCACGCCAGAAGAAAGCCGGATATTGGATTCACTAGGAAAATACCGGAAACCAATACCTGGCCAAAAACCTGGGCTACTGCCAACACAGAGACATGCTGCAATTGCCCTTTCCAGAGTTGTAAAAAAAGTTGGTCCCGGAAATGTACAAGGAGAAATGGGATGTGGCGTGCGACTTGAAGCTGTTCGTATGAAAGTCTGCCGCAGACTGTAACTGCGGTGCACCCGTAAGGGCGCATTCGAGTCTACCTCAAGGCTCGAAAACTACCTGGGAAAGCAGTGGACAATGAGCAAGAAACTGTTTGAAGCCCCGGGGACAAAGTAGGCAGAGTCGAGACACCCTAATGCTCGATGAGGCCGCTGTTGCACTTGAATATGGCTAGGATGACGAACCATCGTTGAGGCATCGTTACCATTAACCAGACTGGAAACGTTAGGGATGGTCTGGGATTTGAGGTTAATCTGCTCCTGCGTCGCATGGGAGCGGAACTTGTCAGCAACTCGCCAGTTATTGTTGGCATGACCTGATTGTACAGAGGTGTAACAGTCAGGATAAGACCCCCGGTGTATAGATGGAGCCTAAGTTCAAGGAGAGACATACGAATAGAACAAGTGAACCCGTGTGATCGGTCTCGATAACGAGGCTGGGGTAGCTGCACCTGAAGTGGTCACATGGGGGCGGAGGACTCCGTAGTAGTCAATAGCGGTGGGGAAAGCCCACCTCACAAAGTACCCGTGCTTTTTTTACGGGTACGGCGAAGGGAGTCCGGCGAGATGGGAGCATCCGGTAAGCCTGCACGAAAGCTAAAGAAAGGAGGCAGTCTATGATGGATACAAACATAGACGGTAAAGTGCAGAGAATCCAAACGATGCTCTATGTGAAGGCCAGTCAAGAACCCGAAACCAGGTTCAGACGGCTGTACAAGTATCTGATTCGTCAAGAATGGGTAGTAGCGGCAATGGCTAAAGTATTAAGTAACCGTGGCAGCCGAACTGCTGGCATTGATAGGAAAACACGATCCGACTACCAGAATGAGGAAGACCGCATCGCGCTCGCGAATGAAATCATCAGCGAACTGGAAGCGGGAACATACAAACCAAATCCGGTCAGAAGGACGTATATTCCAAAAGCCATCGGTAAGAAGCGGCCTCTGGGCATTCCAACCATCAAAGATCGTGTGGTTCAAATGATGGTAAAGATGATCTTGGAGCCCATCTATGAGGCAACATTCCTTTCATGCTCGTATGGGTTTCGACCCAATCGATGCACCTGGGACGCGCTAGCGGAAACTTATCACTACCTACAGCCATTTAGCCAATACTACACAGTCATCGAAGGCGACATAACAAACTGTTTTGGGACAATCAATCACAGCGTGTTGATGCAACAACTCAAGCGCCGTATCCTGGATCAACGGCTTTTAGCGCTCATTTGGAGTATGTTAAAAGCTGGCTTTATCGAAGACCTTCAATACTTCGAGACACAAGAAGGGACGCCCCAAGGCGGGATTGTTTCGCCACTTCTGGCTAATGTTTACATGCACAGGCTGGATGAGTATATGTACAAACGTTTCCACGACATCACCCCGGAAAAGCGGTATCAACGCCGCAAGAAAGGGGAACTTATATCAGTGCGGTATATCCGTTATGCGGATGACTTCATCGTGCTGATGAGAGATGCGGAACGAGCGGCAGAACTCAAGAAAGAACTGGCAGACTTCATTAGTCAGGAACTAAAGATGACACTCAGCGAAGAGAAAACGCGCATAACAAATGCCGAAGAAGGGTTCGATTTTCTTGGTGTTAGAACATTTATTGGGCCTAAACGGAGTAATCCGTTGAAGGTTTTGCCATATCAGATTCCGGCTGAAAAGTCGGTGAAATCTTATCAGCAAAAGGTGAATGAACTGACCCGCCCCGATCTGGATTATCTTCCACCAGGGGAAAGAATAAGGACTATAAATTGGCTAATCGTGGGATGGGCGAATTACCATCGCTGGGGAAATGCCAAGGCCACTTTCTCAGAGTTGAATTACTGGACGATCAAGAAGGTGCATACAATGCTGCGAAGATATACGCCAGCGGGAAAGAAAACCACTTACCAGATGTACTTCCGGCCTGTGTCGGAATGCACGAATCTGCGAAAGTGGAAGAAATATACCCAATGGCTAACGCCCTCTGTGGAGGTATCAGGAAATATCCGAATGGGTATTCTGCCAATGAGCATTATCTCAACCGGGACATATTGGAAGATCCGCAGGGACAAAATACCGCCAGCATTCAAGCTACTTGACGATAAAAGTTTGTGGAATGAACGGGAAACCGAATTCTACACAGATACCGAAGCGATCGAAAATGCTGAAATTGGTCAAGCGTCACGTTGGTACAAAGGCAAATACAGCCTGATGTACTTCACAAACCGCGAAAGCGTTTTTCGGCGTGATCACTACACCTGTACAGTTTGTGGATACAAATCACAACGGCAAAAAGGCGATGTGAATGATCTTGAAGTACATCACATCGACCCGGAAGGCGGCTATGAGGAGGATAACCTCCAAACAGTATGCCTAAGCTGTCACCGTCGTCTGACGGAGAAGGAAAGAAAAGGCTGACCGGATGCAAATTCGGTAGACCATCTTGCCTAGAGCCGGATGAGTTGGAAACTCTCATGTCCGGTTCGGCAGTGGGGGGATGGGGAAACACGCTCACTGGAAAGTGAGAAGGTGCGCCCTGTCCCTACCATAACAAGACGACCATTTCCATAGGAGCTATGGATTTGCTTAACGGTTATCCAGCTCTTGTTATCTGCCCCCCTCACCTGGTAGAGAAATGGATCAGGGAGATCGAGGAAACCATTCCTGGCGCAAAAGCAAGGGAACTACGCAGGATTGGTAAATTAGCCGGAAAGGAAGAGGTTAACGACGTCGAAGATTTTCTGACCGATGTCAAATCCGGCAAACTCGGGAGAAAAGCAGTAGCAGTAGTAGCGAACACATCGGCGAAAATGGGAACTGGCTGGAGACCCGCCGTGCTGCATAAGAAGGTTTATGACAGGGATCGTCGAATGTTGATAGATGCTTGTTGTTGCCCTAAATGCGGTGCGCCAATTATGGACGAAGAAGGTGATTACCTAACGGAAACCGATCTGGAAAACACCCGCATGTTTTGCACCGGAACGGTTACGGGACCAAAATTGGCTGAAGACCACAGGCGGATGCAGGACGAAAATG
>WOZC01000121.1 GCA_011620465.1 Anaerolineaceae bacterium
CTTCAGAGAGATCCTGCTTGAATTGGAAGGAGAACCCGCGCACGCTCAGCATCTTTGCATGTGGGTAACTGCCTGTAAGAACCTTGGCGATGGTTAAGAGCTCGCCCGCACTCATATGATGGGTGAAAGCAGAATGTTCTTTTGTTGGCTGGACCTCCTCGAACAGGAGGTCATCGAGCTGATCTGAATTATGTGCATCAATGAAAATCACCTGGTCATATTCGCAAATCTCTTCAGCCATTTCCGGCAAAAGTTGAAAAAGATACAGGAAGCGCAGTAAGCCATCCTCAGTTTCGACCCATTCACCAGGAAAATTTGGAACTTGTAAGCCGAAGCTTGAGGTGATCTTTTCCAAGATATGCCAGCCAGCTCCGTCATCTTCACGGTCCCGGTTTCCGTATGCAATGATCAGTCGTTTCATATTAATATCCTAATTTCAAAATAAAACCTCCCCTGATGATACCTTAAGGAGAGGTTTTAGCGTAGGTTAAAGTTATTTAGCGTTTCAGCGTTTGAGTGAGGTCTCCTTGGGAGTCAAAGATCGAGATCTCGATCGGCATTTGACCAAACGCGTGCGTAGAGCAACTCAGGCAGGGATCGTGGGCGCGGATTGCGTGTTCAACACGATTCAGCATTCCTTCTTTGACTTCAGGACCATGCACATATTCCTTCGCGACCATATCAACAGCTTTACTCATGGCGTAGTTATTATGACCGGTGGAAACAATCAGGTTCACCTTTTCCAGACGACCGTGTTCGTCGACATAATAATCATGGATCAGCGTGCCCCGGGGGGCTTCGATGATGCCTACGCCATGTCCAACTGGTTGCTGGCGGGTGTTGAGAATCTCGTTGCTGAGAATGTCAGGGTCCTCAAGCAGTACACGAACGCGTTCGCAAGCGAAGAGGGTTTCGATCATTCGGGCATAGTGATAGTAGAGTGTATTCTCGACAGGTGCTCCGTTATTGATCGCCTTAAAGAGTTTCAACTCTTCGTTAGCCAAGGGTGTATCGATGTGTTCTGCCAGGTTGAGACGTCCAAGCGGACCAACACGATAGACGCCCTCAGGGAAGCCCAGTTGCTTGTAGTATGGGAACTTCAGGTAAGACCAGGGCTCAACATGCTCGGCGATATAGTCGAGGTAATTCTGAGCGCTGAAGATTTCCAACTCCTTGCCAGTGCGATCTATGAGGCGGATGTTGCCATCATACAGTTCCAAACCGCGGTCGGGGGTGGTCAGACCAAGATAGCCAGTGGGGAAGACAGCAAATTTTTGAACAGTCTCGAAATTGGCTTCAGCCCAATCCTTGATGATTTTTATGCCAAGTTGCGTGGTGGCAATCTGATCGTCCAACTGAGCCAAAATGCGATCACGACCCTCAGCAGAAAGTGTGCGGTTGACACCACCAGGGATAGCAAAGGTTGGATGGATGCTGCGTTCTCCCAGCTCGGAAATGATAGACTGACCGAATTTGCGCAGACGCACAGCTTTAACGGTCAGATCAGGATCAGCCTGGATCAATCCAACCACGTTTCGGGTTGCCGGGTCTGCATCGAAACCAAGTAAGAGGTCTGGTCCAGCCAGTTCGAAGAAATGCATACCGTGGCTTTGGATAACCTGCCCCATGTGCATCAGTTCACGTAACAGCGATGCAGGACGGGGAGGTGGACAACCCATGACGATATCTGCGGCTTTAGCGGCAGCCAGGTGATGGCTGACCGGACAAATACCACAGATACGGGGAGTAATTTGTTGCATTTCGGACACAAAACGTCCTTCGCAGAATTTTTCGAAACCGCGGAATTCATTTACATGGAAGTAAGCGTGTTCGACGCTGCCATCGTCCTTCAGATGGATGGTGACTTTGGCGTGCCCTTCGATTCGGGTTACGGGTTCAATAGTAATTTTCTGTGTAACCATATATTCTCCTAGTGCCAATCATTGGTCAGCTTGTTGACTTCGGGCATGCGACCCTGTGCGAGCTTAGCCAGGACGTGGAAAATCGCGTCAGCACTGGGTGCACAACCGGGCAAGAATACATCAACCTTGACGACATCGCTGACCGGGCGCACATGCTGCGCAACTGAAAGTTCGGGGTCATTCGGGATTTTGCCGCTTTCATCGGTGCTCTCTGTTTCGATATAAGCACGCTTAAGGGCTTCCTCGGCACCAAAGAAGTTCCGCATAGCAGGGACGCCGCCAAAGACAGCACAGTCACCAAGCGCGACCAGAATCTTACAGCGTTCGCGCATTCTGATGGCAACTTCTTCATTATATGAATTGGCGATGCCACCTTCCAAAATTCCAACATCCACGCCGTCCTTATCCGGTTCTTTCAAGTCGGTGATTGGAGTTGCGCGGAGGTCGACCAATTTTGTCAGTTCAATAATTCTTTCGTCCATGTCCAAAAAGGACATATGGCAGCCAGCACAACCCGCAAGCCAGTCCGAAGCTACTTTTGGTTTTGCCATGTTTTTCCTTTCATACTCCTTTGTTTCAACCGCTGGCTCAGGCCAAAACGATCGAAGAAATTTTGTCGGTCACGACCGCCTGCCAATCCAATTGGAGGCTAAAGCCGGATTTTTCTGAAAGACAAGTCAGGACTTCGGAGACCGATCTTTGCTGTGAGCCAGCTGTTAATGCCTGGCGGTTGAGTTCGATGCGACCATCTGTGGTCAGATAGTGACCTTCTTCCTCAGCCCAAATCTTGCAGGGTAAGACCACATCAGCCAGTTCAGCAAATTCATCCATGTAACTGGTCTGCACGATCTTGAAGCCGCTGTTTTTCATACCAACCAACGCATGATGGCAAGCGTGACCATCACCGAGAGCGTAGAAAGCTACCGGGCTGTCACCAACTTCCGGGTTCAGTTCAAGACCGAGAAGGGAGGCTGCAAAACTGTTGGTATCACCTTTCAGGATGACGACTTTCCAGCCAACTTTTTGGGAATAGCGGATCAATTTCTTTAGGGTTTCCAGGTTTTCAAACTTGGCAAATTCCTTTCCAATGATGACCACTGCGTGATACCAGGATTGGATACTTTCCAGTAACTGATAAGCTCTGTGGGCTTTCAAGCTTTCACTTTCGATGATCTGGTCAGTTTCTGGACAGGCACCTCCCTCTTTGTAGCAAGACAGGAGGTCAACGATTTGTTGGAAGTTCTTGCCAACGGTAACCAAACGGTTGCTGAAGTTATCGGCAAGTTTATTTTCTTCCTTGGTTACCATCACGAGGTTGAACAAATCGCTCGGTTTGCGCTTCAACAAAAAGCCGGCTACGGGGTAATCCTTGATCAAATCAGCCCCGAGAACGATAGCGGCATCAGCATCAACGAGGGCGCCCAGGTTTGATTCAAATGCGCCAAATTCACGGGCCAGCTCTACACTTACAGCAGCGCTTTCATCGTGACCGAACAAGGCGGTTTGACCAACCTTGTAGTTCTCTTTGAAAAAGCTTTGGAAAGCGCTCAGGTTCTCGATTGATTGACGACCGGAGATGTAAGCTTTGATTTCAGCACTGTCATGTGCTTTCAGTTGAGTTGAAACAACGTTCAATGCATCTTCCCAGCTGATGGGTTGCAATTCGCCATCGCGGCGAATGAGTGGTTCATTGACACGGACACGGCTTTCTTTGACTGGATTGTAGCGACCTTTTTCGCATAACAGCCCATCTGCAAAGGTGGCATCCATGTCGCCATCAATGCGCACCAGGCGATTATCGCGGGTCTTGACCACGCGGTAGCAGCCGATGCTACAGTCCATACAAACGGATTTGGTGTGCGTGAGATCGGTTTCACGACCCTGGTACATGGAGCGGCGGTCAAAGAGAGCGCCAGTTGGGCAGATCTGCACACAGTTACCACAGGAGATACAAGTGCTTTCACCCAGAGGGACGTTGCCGTCGGCAACCAGGATGTTGGCAGAACCGCGTTCTTCAATCCCGAGGGTATGGTTACCCACCAGCTCAGAACAGGTCCTCACGCAGCGCCGGCAAATGATACAGCGGTTATTATCCAGGATGAAATCTGGATGGCTGATATCCACGTGGTAAGGTTTGTAGGCAGGAGTGATCGGCCAATGGTTCATGCCTTCGTTATAGGCGGCTTGCTGCAAGTCGCAATCACCATCAGTAGATTGACAATACATACAGAAGTGATTGCGCTCACTGAAAAGCATGGACAATACGAAATGACGGGCTGCCTTCGTTTTTTCAGTGTCAGTGTGGACTTTCATTCCTTCTGTTGCAGGAACAGTACAGGAAGGCTGCATGGTGCGGGCACCTTCAACTTCGACCAGGCACAAACGGCAGGCTCCGTAGGGAACTAGTTTGGGGTGATAGCACAAAGTTGGGACATTAAACCCAGCTTTCTGGACCGCTTGCAGGATGGTTGACCCAAGTTCAACTTCGACGGGCAATTCGTTTACAGTTAGTTTGATCATCTAATTTTCTCCATCGTCTCGTATGATTAGTTGACCTCTACAGCATCAAAATTACAAACCTGGTGGCAAATACCACACCGTATGCAGATATCCTGATTGATGACGTGTGTAAGCTTGCGTTCACCAGTGATTGCACTGACCGGGCAATTTCGGGCACAGATAGTACAACCGGTGCATTTTTCTTCTGAAATATGGTAACTGATCAGATTACGGCAGACCTTTGCAGGGCAGCGTTTTTCGTAAATATGGGCTTCGTATTCGTCCAGAAAGTGATTCAGCGTGGAGACGACCGGATTAGGTGCACCCTGACCCAGACCGCAGAGGCTATCCTGTTTGATTTCTTCACAGAGGCTGCGAAGCATTGGGATGTCTTCGGGGATGCCTCCACCTGCGCAAATGCGTTCGAGGATTTCAAGAATACGGCGGGTTCCAACACGGCAGGGTACGCACTTTCCACATGACTCTTCCTGGGTAAATTCCATGAAGAAGCGGGCAATGTCGACCATGCAGGTGTCCTCGTCCATAACGATCATACCGCCAGAGCCCATGATCGAGCCGGCAGCACCCAATGTTTCGTAGTCTACAGGTAAATCGAGGTCACAGGTTGGCAGACAACCGCCCATTGGACCACCAGTCTGAACAGCTTTGAATGCTTTACCATCTTTGATGCCGCCGCCGATATCATAGATGATTTCGCGTAAGGTCATACCAAAGGGGACTTCAATCAGACCGGTATGGGCAACATTACCTGCAAGCGCGAAGGTCTTTGTGCCTTTGCTCTTCTCAGAACCCATACTCGTGTACCATTCCAGACCTCGATAAATGATTTTTGGGATATTGGCATAAGTTTCAACATTATTGATGTTGGTTGGCTTGCCCCAAAGACCTTTGCTCGCAGGGAATGGTGGGCGGACACGGGGTTCACCGCGACTGCCTTCAATCGAGGCGATCAAAGCAGTTTCTTCGCCGCACACAAAAGCTCCTGCGCCCATACGGACTTCCAAATCGAAGGAGAATCCCGAGCCCATAATGTTCTCGCCCAACAGACCGTATTCCTTTGCCTGTTTAATGGCTACATTCAGGGTGCTGACTGCAATAGGGTATTCGGCACGGCAGTAAACATAACCCTGGCTGGAACCAACGGCATAAGCACCGATTACCATTCCTTCGATGACTGAGTGAGGGTCACCTTCCAAAACTTTACGGTTCATGAACGCACCGGGATCTCCCTCGTCCGCGTTACAGACCATGAATTTTGGAGTAGCTTGCGCCTGGCGTGCGAATTTCCACTTCAAGCCAGTTGGGAAGCCAGCGCCGCCACGACCTCGCAGTTTGGAATCGAGAACCATCTGAATGACATCTTCAGGGGTCATTTCGGTCAGGACTTTTGCCAGAGCTGAGTAGCCATCGGTAGCAATATAGTCCTCAATGTTGCGGGGATCAATTTTGCCAATGTTTTCCAGGATGACGCGCACTTCTTTATCTTTAGGTTCTCGTACCTCTTCATCCATGAGGTCGCGCATTTTTGCACTGTATTGCGCAAGTTCACGACCTTTAATGAAGTGTTCGACAACCAGTGGGTGAACGCTCTCAGGTGTCAGGGCAATATAATGGCTGCCTTCCGGATAGACCAGAATATCTGGTCCTTCGGTTTCGGGGTCGCCGATGCGAGGGCTATCGAGAATTTGAACTTCATCCAGAATTTTTTGCAACTTCAGCTCTTCGATGATCTGCTCTTTGATCTGAAGAGCGCCTTTCTCGATACAAATCGGATCCATCGAAACAAGAATCGTTGATCGATAATATGCCATAATAGATTCTCTTTTATTACCTTTCCAAAAATTTTCTATTCTTTAAATACGTATTCTGTGAGCACGTTGCCACCGACAACATGATCTTGCATAATTTTGCGTGCGATATTGGGACTGACTTTAACATAGACGACTTCTTCCTGATTCGGAAGCGTCACTTTCACGACAGGATCCATACCGCTTAGACCGAGGTTGCCGGTTTGGCGCAAGATGATATCGGGCAGGTTTTTTTCCTCAACAAAAGTGAGGATTGCTTTCAAGGTCTCACGCGCACCGGCAGCAATACCGATGGTGCCCATGCCAACCACGATCTGGGTCTTGCCAGCCTGGTCACGCATTTCTTTGATTTTTTGGGCTTCTTCACGCAGTCTCTTGAGGTCTTCAACAGAATTAATTGTAGGCATGATTCACTCCTTGTTTGAATCCATTTTCATTTAATCCATTAATACCATTCTGAATGGTATTGGTGAGATACTCTATCACTCGATAATCGGTCAGCGGCATTCCGTCAAGCACTCGTTTGACTTCGCTGTCGTCAAAATGGAAGGTCTGGTCGTTAACCTGGTAATGCAGCACCCAGTTTACGCCTGGTGTCCCAATAAGCAGGCTTAAGAAGGTGTCTGCCAGGTTTCCCAACGGCATTCGGTCAATATGGCTGTCTTGAAATTTCGTTGTTAATTCTGTGCCCTTTCCTGGTTGGGAATCTATGGTCATTCCACCGTTGCAAGCTTCTGCTGCTTGTTTAAGCAAGGGAATACCTAAGCCCACTTTACGGGTGGTCCTGCTGGTGACGAAAGGATTCATTACTATGGCAAGGAATTCTTCGTCCATACCTTTGCCGTTATCCTTGACCGAAATCCACAACTCATCATTCAGGGTATCTTCCTTCACCAGGATCTCAACCTTGCTTGCACCGGCAGAAATACTGTTTTCAGCGATATCCAGAATGTGTAAGGAAAGTTCTCTCAAGCCGCTGCCTCGTCGTTAAGGACTTTTTCGATGACTTTGGTGAACTTGGCTGGTTTCATCCGACCATTATTGACTTCATCAACAACCACGACGGGTGCTTGGCTGCAGGCACCAACACAACGGCAAACTTCCAAGGTGATCATACCATCGCTGGTCGTTTGTCCAGGCTCGATCCCCAGCATTTGTTTGGCTTTATCAACCATCTGGGTAATACCGCCAACGTAGCAAGCGGTACCAATGCAAAATTTGATTACATGCTTTCCACGGGGAACCGTCGTAAAGAAGGAGTAAAAGGAAACCACGCCATGCACTTTACTAACTGGGATACTGAGGCATTCTGCAACATATTCCTGCATCGGAGCTGAGAGGAAACCAATTTTTGATTGTAAATTGTTCAGAACTACCATAAGCCCACCATCGAGATCAATGTTATCTTCGATGATCTTATCGATAATTGGCCGCAATTTTGGGTTGTAAAGTGGATCAATGGGCTGGGTTGTACTCGTCATATTCGTTTTTTCTCCTTGTACAAATCACGATCTTACTTTGTGAAATAATATACAATAAGTGTAATCTTGAACCCAAGATTGGTCAACGCATTTAAATATCAATGCTGTTTAAGTTTGTGATGCTGCAATACAGTCTCAAGTATTTCAGGTCATTTTCCCATCGAACAAACCCCAGCAGGACAGACGCCTAATTTAATGTGGGCTTCCACTTCAGCTCTAAAGTGATCCAGCATATTCTTGATTGGCGATCCAGCAGTTTGCCCCAAACCGCAGTTTGAGAACTCCTCCATACCATGGCTCAGCCATTCCAATTGTGCCAGGTGCTCCATGGTTCCTCGTCCTTCAGAGATCGCCGTCATGATATCAAGGGCTTGTTCAGTGCCAATACGGCAGGGTACGCACTTGCCGCAGGACTCCACCTTGAAAAACCTCATCAGCACCCGAACGCAATCAACAATGCAGTTACTGTCATCGCAAATCAACAGCGCTCCCGATCCCAGCGCAACACCAACATTCCGGTATGAATCGAAGTCCATGGGAGTGTCTTGCAGGATAGCGGGAATGATCGATCCACTCGAGCCGCCTGTTTGAGCAAATTTGAAGGTCCCGCTTTTCATTCCTTTACCATAGATCCCGATCACTTCCCGCAAGGTAATACCCATGGGTACTTCCATTAGACCGGTCTTATTGACATTTCCCAGAATGGTATAAACCTTTGTGCCTGGACTGGAAGGCGTGCCCTGTGCACGGAACCAGTCGGCTCCATTGTGGATGATGGGAGGGATGTTACCGAGCGTTTCCACGTTGTTGATCAGCGTGGGTTTGCCCCACAAACCACGGGTGGTGGGATAAGGGGGTTTTGGTCTCGGCTCACCGCGTTTGCCCTCGATTGATTCGAGGAGTGCAGTCTCTTCGCCGCAGATATAAGCGCCAGCACCGGAGTGCACATGGATATCGAAGTTAAAGCCGGTATTGAGGATGTTCTTTCCCAAGCCCCCGAACTCCCTGGCTGCTCGAAGCGCATTGGATATCTTTTCCAGAGCATCGAGATACTCTCCCCTGATGTAAATGTACCCTTCGTCGGCACCACAAGCATATCCAGCGATCAGCATGGCTTCGATCATCGAAAATGGGTTTCCCTCCAGGATGACCCTGTCTTTGAAGGTGCCTGGTTCACTTTCATCCGCATTACAGATGATGTATTTCTTGTCTCCTGGAGCATCCCTCACGGCCTGCCATTTGACTCCGGTGGGAAACCCCGCTCCACCGCGACCACGCAGACCAGACTTCTTGATGATGTCGATGATTTTTTGCGGCTTCATTTCCACGGCAGCCGCAAATGCCTGCCCACCATCATGAGTCAGAAAGTCGTTGATGCTGGTTGGATCGATCACGCCGACATATTCGAGGACAATCCGGTTTTCGGCAGGCATGGTGCCGGTCCGCTGCAATAGCCAGGAAATTCGTTTCATTTCGAAAGGATCACTTACCCGCAAGGCTTCCGCAACCCGACCTTTGTAAAGGTGCTCGGAGACAAGGAAATCAACGTTTTCTTCAAGTACGGGACCATAGGCTACTGCCTCAGGGTAAACAATTACCAGGGGTTGGTTTTTTACGCTGCTAGAATCCGGAATTGTAGTTACACAGACTTCAGCACCAAGGTCATATTTCTCGATCGCCTGATGAAAGGCGTCTACAACGGCATCTGAGCCTTTCGATTTGCTCGACTCGCCGCTTGATATCAAAACCATAGACCTGTATTTTTTCATCAGAGCTCCTACCCGTACTTAGCGAGAATTTCAGCCAGGCTTTCAGCACTGAGATTCCCATGAATATTATTGTCGATTGAGAGAACTGGACCAACTTCGCAGACTCCCAGGCAACTGGTAGTGAGCAGTGTGAATCTGCCATCTGCGCTGGTTTCTCCCGCTTGGACACCTAATTGATCCACAAGGGCGCGGTACAATTCTCGTCCTCCCACAACATGACAAGGCAAGCTTTCGCAGAATTCGATGACGTGCCGACCTCTCTGGGTAGTGGGAAGCATTCGGTAAAATGTCGCCACTGAGAAAATTTCCGCTGCAGAAATGGAAGTCTGGCGACTGATTTCCTGAACGGCGATGTTTGAGATGTATCCGAATCGGTCGGCTACTTTTTTAAGGACAGCAATAAGAGCATCCTTACTTCGCCCAGTATCCAGGATGATATTGCGGATTTCGCCGATAGCATCCGGATGGTCATAACTAATTTTTTGTTGGTTGGCTGTATTTTCCATAAAATCTCCTTTGGATAGCTTGACTGATCAACTCGATTCAATTTGGATGAAACATCAACCCAGAAAATGGTAAAAAAACATTTGGATGGTCGGGATTATTTTCCTTTCAGGTGACAGGCAAGGGGAAAATACAGATCCTTTGATCTGGTGAGACGATAGGCTGTGTAAATCAATAGAAAGTGTTTCAACCGGCTTCCGTCCTTTTTTGATATTCATTAGCCAGTCTTTGTTATTGAAGTCGTTAGACAACTAATTATATTACATAGATACTATTACGACAATCACAAATTCCAAAGATCCCCTGGTCGAGAACGGACCCCATCTTGTTACAATAAGGTCTGCCATGATAACAATGACAGGTCTTAACTATGTCTGTTCCAGGATTGCCCGCTCGAGGTTGGCAACAGAGATGTCCTCAATTTCGAGTTTTGTCGACCCAACCATTCCATCCAGGTCATGGGCGTCTCCATTTTTGATGATATGGAGATTTTTTAGGTCAGACCAAAGATTACGTACAGACGAGACGCTTTCATAACTTGAAATTTCTACAATCGAGAGGTTTAGTTCGGGTGGCACACCGCCCAGGCGTGGGAGCATTCCGTTTTCCTCCCGCTCAACATGGGCTGGAATAAAAAGCCCATTCAATTCGTGCACAATTTTTTGAGCCTGAAAAATGGAAAGTCGTGAAGCGGTGTGGAGCAAGCGTTCTTCCTTCCGCAAGAAATTGCCAGTTTTGTCCACCACCAATTGGCAACCAAAAAAGTCTTCATTATTCTTGTAATCAGGGAGGTTACTATCCACGATTTGTCCAAATGCCTGAAGTTGAACCAAGGTATCAAAAAGGCAGAGCACGTGGATCTCTTCTGCTGTCTCAAGCTCTATTCCGGGCAAGATCGTGATTCCGGTTCCTTCGGCTGCTTCAAGCATAGCCTGGACGTTCGCGCCACTGTTATGGTCTGTCAAGGCAATGATATCAATTCCGGTTTTAAGGGCTTTCTCGATAATAAAAGGAGGGATCATTTCCAGGCTGGTGCAAGGAGAAAGCACAGAATGAACATGCAGCTCCAAGCGATGTATAGACATGGTCTATTGATCCTTGATCCCTAATTCCCAGAGGTGACCCGACACGTTATAGTTGCTAGCGCTTGTGGAAAGCAGTACGATCCCTTCCATATTTGCTCGCTCGATTGTTTCCTGGTTTGGCTGGGCGTTTTCTGTGATTATGATAGCCGGGATCTCCAGCAGGCTGGCTACGGCAACGATATTGATATTCGCGATCAATGTGATCCAAAGGCTGTGCGGTTTTGCTCCTGTCATAACACAGCTGAGCAGGTCGGACATGTAGGCGGAATCGAAATGAATCTGAGAAAAGTCTCTTTCTTCGGTGAGAAGGATTAGGTTGAGAGAATCAAAGATTATTTGAAGATCCATATCTTATTTCTGTTTGGATGCTTTGTCGAGATACATGGTCATAAATAAATTTGTTCCCCTTTCTTTTGAGGACTTAATGACCATCTCATCGACACAGTTATTGATATTCACCAACCCCATACCGGCTCCGAAGCCTTTGTTGCGTACCTCAGAACTAGCTGTAGACCAACCAGGAGTCATAGCTTTGTCGATATCCGGGATTCCGGGTCCATCATCGTAAGCTTCCATGATGATTTTATTCTCCTCAACTTCAACCCGGAGGAAGCCGCCGTTGTTGGTGTGGATGATAAGGTTCATTTCTGCCTCATAGACAGCAATGCCGCACTTACGGGCTATTTGACTGGATGCACCTAAACGTAATAAAGCCTTTTTAATCCGGTTGGAAGCCGCGCCACCATGTAAGAAGTCATCTTTCTTGATGGTGTATCGCAGGATCAAACTTGTTCGGTCAGAGACAATATCCTCAAACAGATGGGAGGCTCGATAACGAATCAGCTCTTCCGCCTCATAATCCCGTTGAAGGGCATTCAATAATCCATTCGAGATGTCGCCTTTGGTTAAGATCCCGACCAGGTTGTCGTTCTCATCAACAACGGGAAGCCGACCAACCTTAGATTTCACAAATAATTTCAAGGCTTCCACAAGCTGGTCATGCTCGCGGACAGTGATGACTGCACCGGACATATATTCGGTGATTTTTCGGTCGATACGACCATCACGCAGAGAACGGATCAAATCTTCCATAGAAAGGATGCCAATCAGTTTGCCATCTCTCGCGACAGGAGCACCGGAAATCTTGTATTTTCCCATCAGGTCAAGCGCGTCACGCATACTCATATTGATCTTAAGCGTGAGAGGATCCCTGGTCATCACCTCGCCGATGGTTAGCTCGTACGCAAGTTCTTCAACCCGTGTGATCCTGGCGGCAGAAGAATCTGATAGTAATCCCTGGTTGCTCATAGTCTTTTAGTTATTAGTCGTATTTTGATAAGTCGAATTTTTGCTCAAAACTGACAATATGGTTTTCAGCAAGACGGGCTGAAAGCTCAAACAAACCCAACGGAGAGCTGACAATAGGCATACCTTCGCTGTTTGCTAATTCGGTCATTTCAATTGAGGGTTGTTTTCCCCGGGCGATAATGACCATGCGCACATCGGCAATTAAGGCTGTTCGAATTACTTGGGGATTATTCAGGCCGGTGATCAAAATTGCTTCAGGCTTGATCGTCGCTAAGACATCACTCATTAAATCTCCGGCGAAAGCTCCTACAACCTCGAGATTGGTGTTGACACCATTTGTTAGGATCTTCCCTTGGACCAGAACAGCAATTTCACCAATATTCATAATCTGTCCTTTGTTCTTGTTTGGATGGTTAATTTTACTCGATACCTGCATGTTATACTATCACTTATTAATACTCGAGGTTAGATTCCTATGAAAAATGTTGTGAAAAGCGTTAAAGGTACACGGGATTTCTACCCGGATGAAATGGCGAGACGAACCTGGTTGGTGGAGAAGTTGAAATCAGCCTCTGAAGCCTTTGGGTATCAACGTTATGAGGGTCCCTGCCTCGAAACGATTGACCTCTATGCGGCAAAATCAGGTGAGGAGCTGGTCAAAGAACAAGCTTTCGTTTTCGAAGACCGTGGTGGTGACCCGATCACACTGCGTCCGGAGTTGACACCTACGCTGGCACGCATGGTTGCCAACCAGCAAAACGAGCTGGTCTTTCCTCTGCGCTGGTGGGCTTTTGGTCCTTTTTGGCGTTATGAACGCCCTCAAAAGGGGCGCACCCGCGAGTTTTACCAGTGGAATATTGACCTGATTGGCAGTGATGCCGTCCAGGCAGACGCCGAATTACTGGCAGTGGCTGCTAATTTTCTCAAACTGGTTGGTTTGAAGAGCGAGATGGTTCAGGTATTGGTTAATGACCGCCGTTTGATGGATCGAAAACTGACTGAGATTGGCATCAATCCTCAAACGAAGCCCGAATTGCTCAGGATGATCGATCGCATCGACAAGCAACCCGCTGATGTCTGGGAGAAAAACGTAACAGCCCTGGGTTTGGATGGCGTTCAAATCGACGCCATTAAATCGCTTCTTTCCAACACCCAGTTGTGGAAGGAGTCGGAAGAACTCAGCCAACTGTTCGAATATGTAAATGCTTTAGGTGTTGGCGAATATATTCGCTATGAACCAAAGATCATTCGCGGGCTGGATTATTACACTGGTTTGGTATTTGAAGCACATGATGTCAAAGGCGAATTCAGAGCAATTTTAGGTGGTGGGCATTATGCCAACCTGGTTGGGGATGTGGGTGGGCAACCTCTGCCTGGTGTTGGCTTCGCAATGGGCGACGTGGTCATCATGCTGGTTTTGGAGGCGTATGGCTTGCTTCCTTCTGATCTCAGCTACCCAGGTACTGTTTTTGTCACCGTATTTAGTGAAGAAATGCTGGTTGAGTCGATAAGGCTGGCAACGGAACTTCGAGAGAACGGTTTTCATGTGATCTTAGCTGAGCCGGATAAACTTGCCCGGCAATTTAAGCTTGCAGACCGATTGGGGGTCAAATTTGCGTTAGTCCTTGGTCCGGATGAATTGGCTAATGAGACAATTGTTGGTAAAGATTTACGCACATTTGAACAACATTCAATTCCAAGGAAGGAAATTGGTTCTTTTTTTGGTTAGTAAGTAGAGGAAAATAGCGGAAAAATATTGCTTGCAGTCCGTTTGGGCTTGTGTTAGAATTGCCGCCTAACATGGTGCCTGTAGCTCAATGGCAGAGTGCTTCACTGTGGATGAAGATGTTGAGGGTTCGACCCCCTCCAGGCACCCACCAAGAACTCGCAAGGGTTCTTTTTATTTAAAAATCACCATTCACTGACGAGAGGTCCTTTTCCAAACGGGTTGTCTGGATAAGCGTGTAAATTGAAAAAATCTCCAATTGGATAAAATTATGACAAGCCATGGATGAGATTTGAAGAAAAATTTCGCGCCCGGTCAGGAGATCGGCACGATCGCTCATCAAATATGACTTCTGGCAATCGCCCTCTGTGTTATTTGCACGACATTATTGCACGACAAAAAACAATTCCTGTAACTATTATGATAAAATTTATTTCAAGCTGTGACGGAAACGAGTAATTCAATGTTGACCAATAGCGAGCCCGGGATGATGGAAGCCGGGTGGAAACGATTGAACGAAAATCCTTCCTGAGCTGCACGCTGAACAAACCTTCGGGTAGTAAGCGAGCCGACTGCCCTCCGATATAGGGGCACCAAGCGCCCGGCAGTGCCGGGAAGCGGGGTGGTACCGCGAGCATGTTACGGCTCGTCCCTGTCGGGGCGGGCTTTTTTATTTGATTATTGGAGGATATATGTTTAAACCAGTCTCATCCAGGCTCAATGTTCCTGCAGAGGAAGAAGCTCAACTGCGCTTCTGGAAGTCGCATGATATTTTCAAGCGCTCTTCTGAAGATCGCAAAGACCGTCCGCCTTTTGTGATCTTCGAAGGTCCTCCGACTGCCAATGGAAAGCCCGGTGTACACCATGTTTTGGCGCGAGCGTTTAAAGACATGTTCCCACGCTATAAAACTATGCAGGGTTACTTTGTTGATCGACGCGGCGGTTGGGATACGCACGGTCTGCCGGTTGAGATCGAGGTGGAAAAGCAGCTTGGTTTTACCCACAAGAGCCAAATCGAAGAATATGGCATCGCTGAGTTCAATCAGCTCTGCCGTGATTCAGCTTTTTCGCGCATTCAGGACTGGGAACAAATGACTGACCGGATCGCTTACTGGGTGGACAAGGACCGCGCTTATGTGACCTACACCAATGAATATATTGAGTCCGTCTGGTGGCTGTTGAAATCTATTTGGGATAAAAATCTGCTCTACCAGGGGCAGAAAGTTGTTCCTTATTGCCCGCGCTGCGGAACACCGCTTTCGGATCATGAGGTCGCATTGGGTTATGAAAACACCGATGACCCCAGTATCTTCGTACGGTTCCCTCTCGTGGACGAAGAAGACACCAGCCTTTTGGTCTGGACCACAACTCCTTGGACTTTGCCTGGCAATGTTGCTGTTGCAGCGCATCCTGATGTGGAATATGCGCTTGTCACTGCTGATGGGATGGGTGAGGAAAAGTTCATTTTAGCCAAGGACCTGGTCATTAAAGTTTTTGGTGACCAACCTTTCCGTGTGTTGAAGACCATGAAAGGCAAATCACTGAAAGGCATACGCTATGCGCCTTTGTATACCTTCTTTCCGCTTGAAAAACCTGCCCACTACATCGTCAATGCCGATTACGTGACAACAGAAGATGGGACCGGGTTGGTTCATATCGCGCCTGCTTTTGGCATGGAAGATATGGAAGTTGCCAAACAATATGACCTGCCCTTGATTATGACCATTGATGATGAAGGTCGTTTTTTACGACAGGTTCAAAGTTGGGCGGGTGTTTTCGTCAAGGACGCCGATTCAAGTATCATCCACGATCTTCAAGATCGAGGTCTACTCTTCAAGCTTGGTACGATTAACCATACTTACCCATTCTGCTGGCGCTGCCAGACTCCCCTGCTTTACATGGCAAGGCCGACATGGTTCATTAAGACCAGCGCGATCAAAAAACGCATGGTCGAACTTAACCAGGAGATCAATTGGGTGCCGGAGCACATAAAGAACGGTCGCTTTGGTAATTGGTTGGAAAACAATATCGACTGGGCGTTGGGACGCAACCGTTATTGGGGTACCCCATTACCGGTTTGGGAATGCCCGGATTGCCACCACCAGGTTTGTGTAGGCTCCAGGCAGGAATTGTCCGATCTGGTTGAGAAAGACATGAGCGAACTCGAACTACACCGTCCTTTCGTTGATGATGTCCATTTCCCTTGCCCGAACTGTGGGAACGGACAGATGAAACGGGTGAAAGAATTGATCGATGTCTGGTTTGATTCAGGTTCGATGCCCTATGCTCAGTGGCATTATCCTTTTGAAAACATGGATGAATTCAAGTCACAGTTTCCCGCTGATTTCATCTGCGAGGCAGTGGACCAAACCCGCGGCTGGTTTTACTCACTGCATGCCATCAGCAGCCTGGTTATGGATAGCATTGCTTATAAAAACGTCATTTGCCTGGGTTTGATCTTGGACGAAAATGGGCAGAAAATGTCCAAATCCCGCGGAAATGTGATCGACCCCTGGGAAGTGATTAACGAATACGGAGCTGACCCGATGCGCTGGTATATGTATACCTCCAGCCCCCCAGGGAACGAACGCCGCTTCAGCAAAGAGCTTGTTGGTGAAGTTGTGCGAAGTTTTATGCTTACACTTTGGAACACCTATTCCTTTTTTGTCACCTATGCCAACCTGGATAACTGGACACCAGATTCCGCAATCATCCCTCAATTCTCTGAGCTGGACGACTGGCTTTTATCTTCCCTGGAAATACTTGTACGGGATGTGACCAATGCTTATGAAAGCTTTGATGTTATCGGTGCCACCCGTCCAATCGAGAAATTTGTGGATGATCTCTCGAATTGGTATTTGCGCCGTTCAAGAAGAAGATTCTGGAAGAGCGAATCGGATGCCGATAAAGCTGCCGCTTACGAAACCCTGTATAAAGCACTGGTGACGCTTAGCAAGTTAATTGCACCGACCATGCCCTTTATGGCTGAGACCATTTATCGAAATCTTGTTACATCGGTGGATGAAGACGCCCCGATTTCCGTTCACCTGGCGGAGTGGCCAAAGGTTGACGAAAGCCTGATCAACGAGCGTCTGAACCGCGATATGATGCTGGTGATGAAATTGGCATCCTTGGGCCACGCTGCTCGAAATAAATCGAACATCAAAGTAAGGCAACCTCTCTCTGAAGCTGCTTTTGCGGTCGGCAATGCAGAGGAAGGCGAAGTGATCGAACGCTTCCAGGATATCTTGGAAGATGAATTGAATGTCAAGCGTGTCAGGTTGTTGGGTGGAGATGAGGAAGCAGTCACGTACAGTCTCAACCCACTGCCAAAACAATTGGGGCAGAAATATCGAGCTCTCAGCCCGAAGATCCGCCAGGCAATTTTGGATGTACCAACACAGGAAAGTGCTTTAAAGCTGCTGGATGGGCTAAACCTGGTTGTAAAGGTGGAAGACAAATATTACGAGATCATGCCTGATGAGGTGGAAGTACTCACTTCTTCCAAGGAAGGTTATGAGGTCGCCACGGAAGGTGCTTATATGGCGGCTTTGATTACCACGCTGACGCCTGAATTATTCCATGAAGGCTTGGCGCGGGAATTTGTTCGGCGGGTCCAGGATTTGCGAAAGACTTCTGGTCTCGAGATTGCTGACAGGATTCGTGTTTCTTATCAAGCAACACCTGAACTGGCGCAGGCGATCCAGGAAAATTCTGATTATATCTCCAGTGAGACCCTGGCATTGGAGGTGAACCAGACTGAACTCGATAAGGGGAATTCTTTCGCGGACAGTTTCGATGGTGAAGAGGTGGTATTAAAAATTGAAAAGGTGGTCAGATGAACTCCACTAAAAACAAAATAAGCCACTACTTTCTTTTGTTTGGCATTGCAGCTGTGATGGTTATCTTTGATCAATGGAGCAAAGCACTGATCAGGCAGAATATTGCCGTGGGCGAGGAGATTTACCCAATCCCTTTTTTGGCACCCTTTCTCCGTTTTACTTATTGGCACAACACTGGCGCAGCTTTCGGCATTTTCCAAAACGCGAACATTCCGCTATTGATTCTCTCGATCATCATTTCGGTCGCAACAATTTGGTATTACCATAAGGCAGTTAACGAACCATTGATCTATCGAATCAGCATAGGTTTGATACTGGCTGGAGCTGTTGGAAATATGATCGACCGCATCCGCTTCGGCTATGTAACTGATTTTGTTGCTGTCGGCCGTTTCCCTGTTTTCAATGTGGCGGATTCTTGCGTCACTATCGGAGTCATCTTGATGTTGTTGAGTCTGCTGATCCAGGAACAGAGAGAAAAAGCCGCTCATCAAACGTCCGAAGCCAAGCAGGATGGTACGAATGAAACCTGAGCTGGTTGAAATCACTTTTTATGAATCGCCGGCGAAGCGATTAGATAAATTTTTAGCTGAGCAAATCGTTAAGCTTTCACGGGCAAAGATTCAGAGCATGATTTCTGCGGGCGAAGTCAAGGTAAACGGAAAAGTGGTAAGTAAACCAGCTTACCAATTGGAGCCTGGCGATAAGGTCACAGCCCTGGTAACTGAAATTACAGAAGAACTTCCCGAAAAACAGAATATCGCGTTGGAATTGATCTACGAGGATGCTGATGTGGTTGTGATCAACAAACCAGCTGGTTTGGTGGTGCATCCGGGTGCCGGTAATGCTGAAAACACGCTTGTGAATGCCTTACTTTTCCATTGGCCTCAAATTGCTTCAGTGGGGGAGCCAAGCCGTCCAGGCATTGTTCATCGCTTGGATAAAGACACTTCCGGGGTCTTAATCGTCGCCAAAACAGCCGTCGGATATACCTGGTTGGTAAGGCAATTTAAAACCAGGAAGGCAAAAAAGACCTACCTGGCACTGGTTGACGGAAAGCCCCCAACGCCTACAGGGCGAATTGAAACCAGGTTGGGCAGGGATGAAAGGCACCGCCAGCGCATGGCAATCAATTACGGCACCCAAGGTAGAAAAGCGGAGAGTGAATTCTATACTGTTGCTGAATATCGCGATCATACGCTCCTGGAAGTCAATCCGCTTACTGGGCGCACACATCAGATTCGTGTACACCTGGCTTTTCTGGGCTGCCCGGTTGTCGGCGATCAGATTTATGGTCACCGCAAAAACAGCCTGGAAATTGATCGATTTTTCCTGCACGCGAGCAAGCTCGTCATCCGTCTGCCAGGTAAGGAAGAGGAGACAGAGTTCAATGCACCCTTGCCTTCTGACCTGCAGACAATTATTGATCATTTGGAGAAAGCCTGATATGCAAAAGTACTTTGATTTTCGTTCTGATACCGTCACTCATCCAACATCAGCCATGCGCGCAGCCATGGCAACAGCAGAAGTCGGTGATGATGTTTACCGGGAAGATCCAACAGTAACCATGCTGGAGGAAAAAGCTGCAGCCATGCTCGGAAAAGAAGCAGGGTTGTTGGTGAGTTCCGGCACGATGGGCAACCTCGTCGCTGTATTGGCGGTCTGTGGTCGTGGAGATGAAGTGATCATGGGAACCGCCGGGCATACCTTTTTACACGAAGCCGGCGGGGTCTCGGCTTTAGGTGGAGTGGTCATCCATACTATTCTGAACCAGGAAGATGGCACTCTTGCGCTTGAGGATATTCAGCGTGCAATGCGCAACCCTGAAGATTACCATGAGCCAATTTCACGTATGGTCATTGTTGAAAACACGCAGAATGCGTGCGGTGGTAAAGCGCTGAACGCAGATTACATGCGCAGTGTCGGGGTAACGACAGCTGAACTGGGACTTCATTTTCACATCGATGGAGCACGCATTTTTAATGCTTCAGTTGCCTTAAAGGTCCCGGCTGCAACACTGGTGGAACCGGCTGAAAGCATTACATTTTGTTTGAGCAAAGGTTTGTGTGCGCCGATCGGTTCGGTCTTGTGCGGAGACAAGCAATTCATCGGGCGCGCTCGCAGAATCAGGAAAATGCTGGGCGGTGGCATGCGCCAGGCGGGCATCATCGCTGCCGCAGGTATCGTGGCGCTCGACAGCATGATCGGACGCCTGGAGGAAGACCATATTCGCGCACACAGGCTGGCGGAAGGTCTGGCACAAGTGCCCGGCATTCAGCTGACAAAAGGTTCGCCCAACACCAATATGGTTTTCTTTGAGCTCGATCCTGCTCTCGGCATGGATAACAGCCTCCTGATCAACGAGATGAAAGCACGCGGAGTTTTGATCAACGATACCAATGATGGCGAGATCCGCCTGGTTACGCACCATGATATTGATGATCTTGCCGTTGAGCGTTGTTTGGAGGCGTTGCTGGAAATCGTTAACAAGCACTAAGTAGAATTAATCGGGACTGTTTGCATTGGGAGTTTGCAACGATGCGTGGTCTCACTCCGATATACCGTTTCTGACTGCGAGGACAGCGGCTTAGGTTGGCACGTTTGTTGTATACATAATGGGGAGGCAACACGATGAAGGGCAGGAACAGGAAGCTTTGTTTTTGGGTCAGCGGTTTTGTTTTTTCATTGCTATTTGTGGCAACTCTTTTTTCCACGTCTGGCTTTGGTATGGGACTTTATAAGCGGTATTTCCCTTTTGTAGCTAAACAATACCTTCCTACGCCAACGCCGATTACTCCAACCCCGGTTGGCCCAGTTGGAGGGACTTTCACTGCGTTGGTGGTGGACCCAAATCAGAATCAAACGGTATACGCGGGCAGTTACGTCAGTGGTGTCTACAAAACTTATGACCAGGGTGACACCTGGTATCAGCAAAATGCTGGTTTAGGCAATCTCAAGATCCAATCCCTGGCAATCCATCCGACTAACTCCAACATTGTCTATGCCGGAACTTACGGCGGCGGTATCTACAAATCATCAAATAATGGAAACGGATGGGATGCCTCCAATGGTGGGGTTTTAGGGAACCATATTGTCTATGATATCGAGATTGACCCGAATAAT
>WOZC01000062.1 GCA_011620465.1 Anaerolineaceae bacterium
GTCATGCCTGGGAAAAGCGGCAGGGTCACTTGCCTTCGGGCAACGTTTTCGGTCATCCAGAGTTCCTCGCCCTCTTTACGGTAGATCTTGAATTGGTGCACCGGCGGGTAGTGAAAGCTGGTCTGGATGCCATCCCTTTTCATTGCTTCCCGAAAGGCTTCCCTATCGACGCCTTCAGGCAGCAAAACCGGAAAGATGTGCTGGCTGCTCACGCCTCGCTTCCCGGAAAAAGGCAGCCCCAATGCTGGCACCCTCTCCTTGAAAGCCTGCCTGTACCGACCCACCAAAACTTCCCGCCTGGCATTGCCTGCTGGCAGCTTTTTGAGCTGCTCGCGCCCAATCGCCGACCGGATCTCATCGATGCGGTAGTTGTAGCCCAGGTCGATAACGTCATAGGTGCTCGCGTGCCCCTTGTAGCGATCCCAGGTGAGGGTGGTCATGCCGTGGGAGCGCAAAATCCGCACTTTTTCCGCCAGGTGATCGTCATTAGTAACCAGCATTCCCCCTTCGGCTGTGGTCATGTTTTTGTTGCCAAAGAAACTGTAACACCCCACATCCCCCCAGGTTCCAAGGGCTTTCCCATCCAGGCTCGCCCCAATGGCATGGGCAGCATCCTCAATGACCGCCAAGTTGTGCTTTTCAGCTACGCGCATGATTGCGGGCATGTCGCAGGCGAACCCGGCATAATGCATAACAACGATTGCCTTCGTCCGTTCAGTGATTTGTTCTTCAATCGCATCCGGGCAGATGCACAGCCAATCTTCGCTTTCGATATCGGCGAAAACCACTTTCGCGCCGGTGTAACGCACTGCATTGGCTGTCGCCACAAAGGTCAGCGAGGGCACAATGACTTCGTCCCCCTCGCCCAAGCCCACAGCCAGGCATGCCAGATGCAGCGCGGCGGTAGCATTGTTGACGGCAAAAGCATGTTTGGCGCCTACAAAAGCAGAAAACTCCTGCTCGAACGCCTGCGTCACCGCCCCCATTGTCAGCCAGCCTGAACGTAAAACCTCAAGGACGGCATTTTCTTCTTCTATTCCGAGTTTTACATCTGCCAGTAGCACGCGCCATTCCATAGTTACTCCGCTAAAAACTGCGATCGCATACTCTCAAAATCTTCATTCGCGGCGAGATAATCATCCTGATTGCCCAAATCGCGCCAATAACCGTCATAAGGAAAACACGCCACCTGCTCATTCGCGCCCAGGAGCACATTCACCAAATCCGGGAAGTCAAAATACTCACCCTTGGGAATGTAGTCCAGCACTCTTGCCTCGAAAACGTAAATTCCCATGCTGACCAGAAAATTCATCGAGGGTTTTTCGATGTACCCGCTTACCCTGTAGCTTCCCTCCGCGTGCTCAATTACCCCCAGGTTGATCTTATGGGTTCGCTGGTGGCTGGCGATGGTGCAAACGGCTTTGTGTTCCTTGTGAAAGGCGATCAGTTGATTGAGATCGAGCAGAGTCAGGATGTCGCCGTTGGCTACCAGGAAAGTTTCTGTCAATCCCTCCACTAATGCCAGTGGTCCAGCTGTGCCAAGCGGCTTTTCTTCATAAGTATAGGTAATTTTCAGGTTGTAACGGGAACCATCCCCAAAATAAGCTTGCATCAGGCTTGCCAGGTGACCAACAGCCAACGTCACTTCGCTAATTCCCGCCCGGCTGAACTGACCAAGGATAACTTCAAGAATAGCCCGATCGCCAACTGGCATCATTGGTTTAGGTAGGATATGCGTATAAGGCGCAAGCCTGGTTCCTTTGCCGCCTGCCAGAATCACTGCTTTCATAATTTCCACCTTGTATTAGTTTAGAAAAATTATACAATCAAATTGATAAACCGCGCAGTCGGTTTATTGGGTTATCTGGTTTTCAAGTCTTACAAACCGTACTCTTGGGGCTGATAGAGGCCCAAATGCGTGCTGATCCAATCGATCGTTCGCCTCAATCCCTCTTCCATCCCGACTTTGGGTTGCCATCCCAGAACCTCTTTTGCCTTACGGTTGTCAGAAATTAACCTCATCACTTCAGATTTTTCCGGGCGCAGCCGAGCTGGCTCCACCTGGATTTTGGGCTGCTTTCCCATGATCCTGAAAATGAACTCCGCAACCGCCGCGATGGTGATCTCCTCACCTGTGCCGAGGTTGAAGGTTTCGCCGTTCCACAAATCCGCCATCCCGGCAAGCAAAAAGCCGTCGACGGTATCGTCCAGGTAGGTAAAATCGCGGATAGCATCCAGGTTGCCCAATCGAACCACGTCCCCGGAGAGTGCCTGGGTGATAATGGTTGGTATGACAGCCCGATTGCTCTGACCTGGTCCATAAGTGTTGAATGGTCTGATAGAGACCGCTGGAATGTCAAAACTTCGATAGTAGCTTTCCACCAGTTTGTCCGCGCCAATTTTGCTGGCAGAATAAGGCGACTGCCCCTGCAGGGGATGATCTTCATCAATCGGCACCCGCAAAGCCGTCCCATAAACCTCGCTGGTGGAAGTATGCACCAGGTTCGCCCCTGTCTTGCGGCATGCCTCCAGGATGTTCATCGTCCCGATCACGTTCGTTTGCACTGTCTCGACGGGATGCACATAGGAATAGGGTATGGAAATGAGCGCTCCGAGGTGAAAAATCGTGTCTACTCCTTTTGCAGCTTGTTCGACCGCATTAAAGTCGCGTAAGTCGCCGCGGATGATTTCGACGTTCCCAAGAATTTCAGAGGGCAGGAGCTTGAGCAGGCCAATTTCGGCGCGGGAGGTGTAACGCACGAAGGCACGCACAGACGCACCTTCCTCAACCATCCGTTCGCACAAACGTGAGCCAATAAAACCGCCCGCGCCGGTGACGAGAACTATCCGATCATTCCATTTTCCAGTCATGAAGCTTCCTGTGTTGTAATCTTTTTGATCGAGCGTTCCAGAACTTTGACGAGGTCCGGGATCACCACGATTTTAGCGTGAGTCGCTTCGCAAAGCTGGGTGATGTGCTCGTGCTCCTCCTCAGCGCCATCTGAGATGGCAAAAAAGATCAAACCAATTTGGTATTTTTCAACGAGGGCGGGGATATCCTTCGTAGTGCCGAGGACGCGCACACCATAAGATTCCATGTTGCGCTTGCGGGCATCGTCATCCACCATGCCGATAATGCCAAAGATGCCTGAATACGCGCTGCGTTGAAGCAGCCAGATGGTCATCTCAGCCAGGCTGCCCGCGCCAACAATGAGAATGCGCTCGGCAAAGGAAGATTTTGGGCCGCGAAAGAGCAGCCAGCGGTTTGCCAAGCCGGTGAGGAGACGGTCGCGATAACGGACAAGTACGAGACCGAACATCATGGTAATGCCGATGAGCCAGATCAGGCTGAAGGGCAGCCAGGGTTCAGTGAGCCAGAGGCGGGTGACCCCGTAGAGAACCACCATGGTGATGCTAACGGAAACAGCGAGATCGAGCACATAGATGGGGCTGGCACTGCGCCAATTGACGTGATTGAGACCCAGGAGGAGGTTAATCAGGCTCACAAAAACAGCAATGGCAATTGACATAAGCAGGTAATTTTGCCAGCCGAGGTTAATAACAGCGCTTAGGCGCCATACCACACCCGAGAGGCCAACAGCGAGGGCCGAAACGAACATATCTGCGAGAAACCAGGAGAAGACGCGCCTGAAAAAGAGATAAAAGGGACCGCCGAATAACCAGCGCTGATCGAGAGAAGTTTTGCGCAGGGCAGGCAGCAAAGTGACAACGGTCATGGCAATCACATCCAGATCCGTGAAAATGTTGTTATTGCGGACGTAGAGCTGATCGAGGCGGATTTTGTTTGGGAGAATAGTTTTGAGGTAATCATCCATAAAACCGGAGCCTTGAAGGAGATTTTCTTCATCGCGGTAGATAACCGAAGCAGGGCTGGTGATCCCAGGGCGAATGGAGAGGACCTCTGCTTTGACCTCTTCAGGCCAGTCCTGGGCTATTTTGAGATCTTCAGGTCGGGGTCCCACGAGGCTCATCTCACCTCTGAGCACATTCCAGAACTGGGGTAACTCGTTGAGCTTGGTCTCTCGCAGGTACTTGCCGAAGGGAGTGATGCGGTCGTCGTCTTTGGCGGTGACAGGCGCGCCATTATAACAGCGTTCGTCCTCATACATGGTGCGGAATTTGTAAATTTTGAAAGGTTTGCCAAAACGCCCCATGCGATCGCCTTTGAAGAAAACCGGGCCAGGCGA
>WOZC01000031.1:0-13647 GCA_011620465.1 Anaerolineaceae bacterium
AGGCAGACGCGCACGACTCAAAATCGTGTACCCTCGGGTATGTGGGTTCGATTCCCACCTTCGGCACCAAAAAAGCCCCTCCAATATTTGGAGGGGCTTTTGACTTTTATAACCAGGTCTGCGTTTAATGGATCGTGTTAGTTATTCCTGGCAATGTAATGCTTGCTCTCGCATTGCCTGACTTTACAGTGTGGATCCTGGCAGAGGAGCCAGGGGGCATATGAAAGCATCTCCCTGCGGGTCAGATTTACACTTGCAGGTCCGAGAGCTTTGTGAAGGTTTTTTGCCGAACTCCTTACGAAACAGTTGCGCTCGGTATCGAATACGTGACAGCATTGATTGATTTTAGTTAAATGGAACATCCCTTTTCCTTTCTTGTTAAGGTGCGCACGCCCTGGTAATCGAAAACCAAGTCGGTTTTTCGAGTCAAGTCAAGGAATTGGGATGGTGGATGGGCTCAGCATAGTTGTTTTGTGTTTTTGTTGCGCACAATTAGTCTATCACGATGCCTGGCACTGTCAAGAATTAATATTTGTTGTTAAAGTTAGGAAAATAAAAATAGTTGATATTTCAAATAAAGCACAAATATAATTAAAATAAGGACAGCACACATTTTTCGAAAATGACGAAAATTACACATTATGTCAGGAATATGTTGATATCAGAACCAGATTATGCTATATTCAGAAAATAATTATCAGATCATTGGCGCCGATGGCAGGGGACCGGTGCGGAAGGATTGCCAGTAATGAGGGAGCGTATTAGTGGCAATCTTTTTGTTAATTTGAATTTTGAAAAAATACCACGCTGACACCATCCCCGCCCTCATTATCTCCGCCTCTTTCCCAACGCGAAACATAAGAGGAATGCCGCAAGGTATCCCGGACAGTTTCGCGTAACGCTCCTGTGCCTTTACCGTGAATGATGCGACCAAAGGGTAAGCCAGAACTAAATGATTGCTCGAGGTAATGGTCAAGTTTGTCCAGCGCGTCTTCCACCCGAAGACCACGCAAATCCAACTCCATCGGTACCCCGGATACGTTTGGCAGGGTTGTACGTCCTGTTTGCTCAACCTTTTTCTCTTCATTGACAGCGTCTTCTTCAACAACGCTTCTTCTGCTGATATCCTGGGCTAAAAGGCGCAAGCGCACAGCCCCAGCCTGGACTTCAAATTGGTCCCCATCAATGGCTGTAACAGTACCTTCCACCCCCAACTTTTTAATCTGGACCTTTTGACCGACCTGGATCGGACCTGACGGTTTATGGAGCGGGTAGGCTTGTTTGCGACGATGGAGTTGTTTTTCGATGTGGTTTTGCTCCAGTTCAACCAGCTTTTCCTCGACCTCTGCCAGCTCAACCTTACGTTCAGGTTCATTTCGCAGGCGCTTGATAGCTTTTTGGAGCTCCCGGACCTGGTCCCGTAAGGCTTCCAGCTCGTCTTCAGCCTGGGTGTGAGCCTCATCCAGGATTTTTTCCCGCTCGCTCTCAAGTTTTTCCAGCCGTTTTTCCAGTTCAGCTTCTTTATTTTGGGCTGATTGCAAGGCTTTTTCGGAGGCGGTGAAATTTTTATTGGCAAGATTACGCTGTCGGTGGATCTCTTCCAGAAGGTCATCAACATGCAGGTCGTCGGGATTGATCTCTTTCCGGGCGGCTTCCAAAATCTCGGGGTCCAGCCCCAACCGTTCGGCGATTGCCAAAGCGTTGGAGCGTCCAGGCAGCCCGATCATTAACCGATAAGTGGGCATGAGCGTTTCCGGGTCAAATTCGAGACTGGCGTTGGTTACGCCAGCAGTCGCATGCGCATAGCTCTTAAGTTCTGGAAAATGCGTGGCGACAAAGCAGGTAATTTGCCTTTTGAGCATGGTATCCAAAACAGCCCGCGCCAAGGCAGATCCTTCCTGGGGGTCCGTACCGGAACCCAGTTCGTCCAACAGAACCAGCGAACGTGAGTTAGCCCGCCGAAGGATGCGAACAAGCTGGCTGATATGCCCTGAGAAGGTGGAGAGCGATTGCTCGATCGATTGTTCGTCACCGATATCGGCAAAAACATCCTGGAAAACGCTGATGCGCGAACCAGAACGCGCTGGAATTTGCAACCCCGCCTGTGCCATTAAGACCATCAACCCAATCGTTTTCAACGTTACGGTTTTACCACCGGTGTTGGGTC
Organism: Anaerolineaceae bacterium; assembly: GCA_011620465.1. GTDB lineage: Bacteria > Chloroflexota > Anaerolineae > Anaerolineales > Anaerolineaceae > Mesolinea. Next base: position 2,168 of record WOZC01000031.1, read on the forward strand.
CCGTCAGGACAACCGCAAAAGTCTTTCGATCCAACTCAACATCGATCGGTACCACTTTGTCCGCTGCCAGCAGGGGATGGCGAGCCTGGATGAGGTGGATCAGGCTGCCGGGATGGTTGGAATCGGCTCGTTTCTCAAAGGCAACCAGCTCAGGCTCGCAGGCACGCAGGTCATCGGCATAGCGGGCTTTCATGAGGATCAGATCCAGTTCCGCCATCACATTACTGGTTTGGATGAGTTCTTCGGAATAGCCGGCGATCTCACCACTCAGGTTGTGCAGCACGCGCAAGACTTCATCGCGCTCGTCCAGTTCGAGCTGGCGGTATTTGTTGTTCCATTCCACAACCGCCAGGGGTTCCACGAAAAGCGTGGCGCCGGAAGAGCTTTGATCATGGATGATCGATTTGATCTGCCCTTTATGTTCGGCTTTCAGCGGCAAGACGTAACGACCGCTCCGTTGGGTGATGAGTGATTCCTGAAGCATGCGCGCGCTGCCCGGGTCGGTCAGATAGCGATTCATGCGATCCATCAGGCGCGAATGGGTGATTTTCAGGTCAGCGCGGATTCGCTCCAGAAGTGGTGAAGCACTGTCGAGCACCTCACCCCGATCGTTGATGGTTTTGTTGATCAGGTCGATCAAACCGTGTCCGTCCGATAAACTTACAGCCATTTCCGCCAGCAGAGGAGCTTCCGTGGACTTTTCAAGCAAGAAACGCCTGGCATCCCGTGAGACAACCAGCGAATTTCGGATGGCAAGGAGGTTGGGCGCTTCAAGCGTCATTTGATGGCGAGCCTGGTCTGCAAATGGGCGCATATCGACTGCTCCCCGAAAATGAAGCGCGTCAGTCAGGCTCAACAGGTAGCGCGCCTGGCGGGTTTGCTCTTGGAAAACCTGGGCTTTTTCGAGACTGCTGGTTGGTCGCAGTCTGGTTGCCAGCTTTTCAGAAAGATCGAAACTGGCATAGGCTTTCAAGCGTTCCAGCACTTTATGGAATTCAAGTAAGATCAGGCTTTTCGGGTTCATCGAAGAAAGTGTATCATGAAGATAGATGAATTTTATTTTTTCTATACCGGGTGTAAACCAGATTCGGTTTGAAAAAGGTTAAAACTGACTCAACATGGTAATCAGTGACCGACCGGAAAAATCTTTCATAAGCAATACCATGACTGCTGAAGGTTTGGAGTATGTTTTGGTTGATAAGTCGAGTTGTAGAATAATGAGAAAACCCCGGGTGCTCCAAACCAAAAATCATGTTAACGACCTCGTCTAACGGCAGAAAAGCGGATCGAAAACTAGACAACTTACCTCTTCATGCTCCATCCCGGGCTGCTGATTATCAATCTGCAGTCCGGGAAACTTAAGTTGCCACATTTCCCCTTGCATTCTATACTCTCCCTGAACCAAAGTGTTATGAAAATCCGCTAACTTTATTATCAGGACAAGTAAAAAAATGAAACCAAATTCAAGATCACGAAACCTGGTTTCTCGTGTAACCCTAATAATCTGGAAATCCAGTTCACCTTATGGCGTTATTGTTGGGTCAGCCGCTCCAGGCTCTTGGCTGAGGTAGAGTAGAAAGATATAATTTCACTATGACACGTAAAATCCTTGTCGTTGATGACACCCGTAATATGCAGACGCTGCTCAAAGATTTTCTGGATAAGCAGAATTATGAAGTATTGTTAGCGTTTGATGGCATAGAAGCAATGGACATCTTTGAACAAAAGCATCCTGATATGATCCTTCTTGACATCATGATGCCGAGAATGGATGGCTTTCAATTCCTCACCAGGCTTCGCCAAACCAGCAAAGTGCCTGTTATTATGATCTCAGCTAAACAACAGGAGAACGATATCATCAAAGGTTTTGAGCTTGGTGCTGACGACTACATATGCAAGCCTTTCAGACTGCGCGAACTGCTGATGCGCATCCGGGCGGTCATGCGGCGGACATCAGAAAACGACCGGGAGGATGAAGTTTTAACAGTTCAGGATATTCATCTGGACCGGTCCCGCCACGAAATCCATAAACAAGACCAGTTGATTGAAACCACGCCGTTAGAATTTGCATTGATGGAAATGTTGATGCAGTCAGCCGGAAAAGTTCTCATACACCAAGATGTAAGTTTGAAACTTATGGATCTTGGTTTCAGCGGCTCCGAGATGACCCTGAAGATCCACATTCGCAATCTTCGTTTGAAATTGGGCGATGATTCGAGTCAGCCCACCTATATTGAAAACGTCTTCGGTGTTGGTTATCGTTTTTTGGAAGGAACGCGTTGAAAAAATCTCTGCGATTGAAGCTGATTGTCAGCTATCTTGCGGTTGCTTTTTTCACCATTCTGGCGGTCATTGCTGTCATTCGTCTCACCTCTGACCAATCCATCCGCCAAATGGTTGTTGATCGTCAAGTGGAATCGCTTTCAACCGCATTGACAACCTATTATCGTGAAAAAGGCAGCCTGAAAGGGTTCCAGAGATATTATTTTGGTTTTCTCACTGTTCAGCAATATCAAAACCCCCGCATTCTATCAGATAAGCCGTATGACCTCAGAGGGCTGAGAGGCTTGGTGGACAACAACGGAGAAGTGCTGCTGCCATTCTCGGGTTACAGAATTGGTGATCAGGTCCCCTCCCGGATATTTCTGGAAGGTGAAAGTGTGAAGTTAGATGGTGAGACAATCGCCTGGATCATTATCGACAAAGAAAGGGAATTTGCTCTGAACCCTGAAGAGGAACGTTTCCAGGAACGGATCAACCTCGCAATTGCATGGGGCTCAGCTGCAGGTATGGTATTGGCGGTTCTGATCGGTGTTCTTCTCGCTGGAAACGTTTTAAAACCAATACGCAGGCTAACCGAAGCTTCAGTGAGCATGGCAGGGGGTAAAATCCGGCAACAAGTACCGGTCAGTTCTACTGATGAAATTGGGCAACTAACGGCAAGTTTTAATACTATGAGTGAAGAGCTTAGCCGGGTAGAATCACAACGAATGCAAATGACCGCCGATATCACCCACGACCTTTCCACACCTCTGCAGATCATTTCAGGTTACATCGAGTTGCTCGAAAATGGTGAGCTGGAACTAAATAAAAACCATCTTGATATTATCCGGACTGAACTTGAGCATCTGCACCGCTTGGTTGGAGACCTGACAACGCTATCGCAGGTGGACGCGGGTGGGATTGAGTTGGTTGAAGAAGTGATTAACCCGAACAGCTTGCTGGAAAACATTTGGAATACCTATGAACTGATGGCACAAAAGGCTGGGATTACCCTTAAGCTTGAGATAGATGACACACAAGCGTTTATTAAGGTTGACGAAGGGCGCATGATCCAGATACTTAAGAACCTAGTTGAGAATGCATTGCGCCACACGCCAGATGGCGGTCAGGTGACGCTTTCCTCAAAAGTCGCACAAACCGTTGAACTAAGTGTGAGTGATACTGGTCAGGGGATTGATGCGGCGGATCTGCCCTTTATTTTTGATCGCTTCTACCAGGTTGACAAGGCGCGAACAGGCGGTAAGGGCAAGATGGGCTTGGGTTTGGCCATTTGCCAGGCGTTGGCAGAAGCGCAGGGAGTCAAGCTTCGAGCAGAATCAGAAGGGCTGGGCAAAGGCAGCCGTTTTATCCTCTCAATCCCTATTGATAAGAAAGAATAGCACAGGTGGGCACGATACGGATGTTTCCGCACGGATCGTGGATAGTAAGCCTTTTAAAGGATGCATCACAGGCGGCATAAACAGGACTAACTCCAAAAATACTCGTTTTCCCAAAAATTCATTCCTCTTCAATACCCACACTTGCGCTGCACCGACCGCAGTGCGGTGCGGCGTCGAGGATGCAGGAGCCAAAACAGGGATTCGCACGCTTCGAGCGTCATGAAATTCCCTTGGCCTAAAAGAGGCTACGCAAAGGGTACTTTTTTAGAAGCCATAGAGGGGGAGATGGCAAAGATATTCAGTTCAACCTAACGATTGCATTTCAGTAACATTTTAGATGAACTGATGCGATACCTGTTATAGTCGAATGAATATTTCTAAGGAAAAGGTTCTTTTTCACATGGGAAAGGCAGGTATCTTAATAGCGCAGTTTTGCTCTCTCCTCAAGCAGAACCGCTCGCATTTGAGGAAAGATATGGGGGTTGGCGCACAGGATATCCACCTTTCCGCTTAGCAACTCACCATCTCCGTATAAACTATCCACAATTCCGCCTGCTTCGCGAACAATCAGGATGCCCGCGGCTACGTCCCAGGGATTTAATTCGATTTCCCAAAAAGATTCTGCTCTTCCACAAGCCACATACGCCAGGTCTAAGGCTGCTGAGCCCAGGCGTCGAATGGTCTGCACCTCACCACTAAGGCGCACAAAATTGTTGACGTTGGAGCGGGGTGTGCCTATCAGGTATTGCCTGAATCCGGTGATAAGCAGCGAATCTCTGAACAAATCCACTTCAGATACATGGATTGGCTCTCCGTTTAAGTATGCTCCCTGCCCTTTTGCTGCCCAATAGGTTTCTCCCATGGCAGGGTTGCAAATCACACCGATTTGCAGTTCCCCTTTGTAAGCGTAAGCCACAGATACACAATAAATCGGCAGACCATGAGCGTAATTGAGCGTTCCATCGATCGGGTCGATATACCACTTATGTTCGCTGTCGCGATTCTGTTCGCCACTTTCTTCTGCGTTGATGGAATGGTCAGGAAATTCTGCCTGGATCTTTTCCAGTAAATATTTCTCGACGGCGGCATCAGCTTCCGTCACTAGTTCGAAGGGGGCTTTATAATGCATCTCGATTTTTTGATACTGCATTTTTCGAGCGATTTCGGCGGCATCAGCTGTCCATCTGATTACTTGTTCAAGGGTAGGCTCCATTTTCTCTCCTGTTGATTGACTGCAATGATTCTACTCCACTTAGAAAAAATCTAAAGAACACAAATATAACCGTGCTGTGGATAATTTGTGGTTAATTTCAGGATGGCCTGTGGAAAAACCACTATAATTAGTGCATAAATCCAACATTTCTGTGGATTGGAGCCGAATGGAATCCAAAAAAGAATTACCCAAATTCGCTGTACTTCAACTTTCCGGGTGTTCAGGGTGCGAAGTTTCCCTTTTGAACTCGGATGAATGGATCAATAATTTCAACCTGGTTTATATGCCCCTGGTTGTGACTTCGAACAAAATCCCTGAGGATGTAGAAGTGCTGCTTGTATCAGGGGGCGTGCGCACCGATGAGGACATTCACAACCTGCGCAAAGGTGCTTCACGCTCGAAAAAAGTGATCGCGGTTGGCACCTGCGCCCTTTCTGGTGGAGTTGCCCAAATCCGCGAAACTCACCAGGCGCGTGATACCTATTTGCTTTCATCTCACCGCCTGCGCCTGCCGGATATGCTGCCGCGTGCTTTTCCAATTGATCGATTTGTGAATGTTGACCTTTACCTGCCGGGCTGCCCACCGACGCCGGAATTGTTTATGACTGCTTTGACTGAAGGAAAAAACGCGAAAATCGCGTCTATCGTTTGCCAGGAATGCGGTCGTCAGAAACTCCAGGATATGCGCCCGACTTCGATAACAGGGATGCGCAGCGGGGTGGTTCTACCAGATATCTGCCTGGTAAATCAGGGTTATGTTTGTGTTGGCACCTCCACCCGCGGAGGCTGCGGCGCTCTCTGCACGCGACCCGGTCATGCCTGTGTCGGCTGCCGCGGTCCAGCCAACCCGTATCTGAACAAAGAACCCAAATTTGTGCTGGATAACCTCCGCCGTGTATTTTCACGGATGACCGATATCCCTGAAGAAGAGATCAACGAAGCCCTTGAATCTCCCTGGCTTTCGCTCTTTCTTGACCAATTTACTGATTACACTCAGGACGAGTCCCTGCCTATGCGGACGAAAGAAAAGATGATCTGATGACCACCATAACTTACCCCCTCAGTCGAATTGAAGGTCATGCGCGTGTCGTGATCGATATCCACGATGATGAAGTTTTTCGTGCCGATTTCCAGGCAATGGAAATGCGCGGTTTCAGCTATTACGTTCAGGGCGTGCCTGCCGAGCAAATTACCGTGATCGTACCGCGCATTTGCGGAGTATGTTCCACAGCCCACCAGGTGGCTTCCGTCAAAGCACTGGAAGATACTTTTGGTGTCACACCACCACCACTGGCAGAAGAAATTCGCGAGGTGCTTTTACTTGGTCAACTGATCCAAAACCAGGCTACTTCACTGTTTATTTTCACCATGCCTGACCGAGTAAACGCCAGCTCGCTGTTTGAAATTTCGGACAAACCTGGAGATAAGGAACGCCAGTTTTCACTGGCGCAGATGGCGCTTCGAATTCGCAAGATCGGTACCGATTTGATCAGCCTGGCTGGAGGTCAGTTCATTCACCCCATCAAGACTGTCATTGGCGGTGTCACCAGCGGTATCCCTCGTCAAAAAGCTGACGTGATGATCAAAACTATCGACGAACTTCTGCCTGTCGCCAATGAAATGGTTGATATATATTGGCAAATGTCGATGGAAATGGGAGACCGGATCGGCTCCTGGGGGGATGACGAGCCTACCTATTATCTGGCATCCACTGAAGCCAATAACTTCCGCCTGAACAGCAAGAGCCTGCGGTTGATGTCCCCTGAGGGTAAAGAGTGTCAGAATTTCGACCCGCACGAGTTTGAATCCTACCTCCAGATTGAAGACAGTGATTATTCTTACGCTGGCATCAGCAGTTTTCAAGGGCAGATCATGCGCGCCAACAGCCTGGCACGCATAAACCTTACTACTTCCTTTGGAACACCGATGGCTGACAACTACCTCAAGCGCTTTGTTGAAACTTTTGGGCGACCTGCCCATGCCATCATGTTTTTTGATCTCTGCCGTGGAATTGAGCTGGTATATGCACTCGAAAAGGCACGGCTCCTGCTGGAAGATGATTTGGAGCATGGCGAAACTGAGGTTGCCTATACGCTGCGGGATGGGGTGGGTTACGGGTTGGTAGAAGCCCCTCGGGGACCGTTGATCCATCACTATGAAGTGGAAAACGGTTTGATCAAAAATGCGGATTTCATCATCCCTACCGTACATAATATGCTGGCGATTCGGCGGGCACTGATGGTGGTTGCCAAACGGTATGTCAGTGCAGACGGAATCAGCAGCGAGTTAGGACGGGCAGTTGGCAGAGTCGTGCGCGCTTTTGACCCCTGCATTGCCTGCGCGACCAAGTAAATTTCCGCAATTTTCGTGAGTAATAAAACGACCCTTCACAGAAGGGTCGTTTGTTAATTGAAGGAAGTCCAAATATTTCAAAAAAAACATGATCGTACGCAGTCAGGAGACCGGCGCGACCGTAACCAAATCGTTCAGCACTCGCCCTTGTATTCCGCCAGCAGGCGCTCGTAAAATTCGGTCAAATAGGCGTCGCGCTCTTGCGCGATGGCTTTGCCAGTTCTCGTAAAGAGTTGGTTTTTAACCTTCCTGAGTTTAAATAGGTACTCGTGATAAGAACTGTGTGGTTCTCCTGGTTCTTTGATACCTGTCTCCAGGAACTGTTGGGAGGGTTCGCTAAAAACCGGTTGCCCAGCCAAAACCGCGTAGGCGATGGTGCGGGCTGCGCCAACCGCGCCTAAAACATCCAATTTATCGGCATCAAACAAACACTGCGCTTCCAATGTTTCGGGGCGCTCGCCACTATGGCGAAAGCGGTGGGCAAGGATGCAGTGTTGTACAGCTTCTATGCGTTCCTGCGACCAGCCTTTGTTGGCAAGCACTTCGCCAGCGAATTCAGCGGAGGCAATGTGGTGTTCTTTTCGCTCTTTTCCACCCTCAGCAGGGCTGGCTCCGCGGGAATCGTGCAGATAGGCAGCCGCTTCGATGATCTCCAGATCCGCGCCTTCTGCCTTACCAATCCGTTCTGCCATTGCTTTGACGCGCAAGACATGCTCAAAACTATGAACTTCGTCTGCCTCCTGGTACCAGGCTTTTGCTTCTTCAACTGATATCGTCATCGTTTATTCTTCGCCGCTCTGGATTTGGTTGATCAGGTTTTGGGCGATGGTTTGGAGCCGTTTACGCTCTCCTTCATCCTCGTGCTTTTCATTCCAATACCAATCCAGCAGTTCGAGGGGACTTAACGAACTGGTCACCTGACCATCTGGCAGACGGCTGCGGGCTTCCGAGACGGAATTTTTATGCAATTTGAACTCGAAGGCATCCTTGGCATAGGTATGCAAGCGCGCTTCATCGATCAACACTTCAAAACCTTGCGGATAGGTGATTTTCAGCCGCACGACGGCGTCTTTCAGCTCTTCCTGCGAGGGCATTGCAGCGATCAATTTATCGTTGACATTCAACTCGTCAACCAATGTAATGCTGCGGTCAATAAACTTGCGGATTGGCAGCTTTCGCCACTCATAACTGGTGTGCCCTTTTTCGATATTGGCAATCACAAAGCCTTTTTCTTCGTTCACTTCGCCAAAATCAACCCGTTCAATAGAACCAGGATAGACAACCGGCGGGTGGGAACCAAGGTTGAGGTCCTGATGGCGGTGAATGTGACCGAGAGCGACGTAATCGAAGCGCGGATTGCATACCAGACTCAGCGGTAAGATGACATCCCGTCCTATTTTGATTTCCTGCTCATTGCCGAGCTTTGCTCCAGCAACCGAAGCATGTGCGGTCAATATAATTGGAAGCTCAGGGTCAGTTTCAGCGAGAGCAAAGTTGATCCATTCGGAGACGCTGTTTTCTATGACACGCAAGGGGTCTTCTTCGACCGTTTCACCAGCGATGATAGACTGCATTACACCCGCGCGCGTTATCCAGGGAATAGCCAGAACCTGGATTGGCAGCCCTTCCAGGTCGTCAGGGGTGAGTAAGCGCAGATTGCTGACCACGCTGATGTGATCAGGGGCAAGGGTGTCGAACTCTTGCATGGCATGGGCTTTGCGCTGCGAAGGAGAAATGTCGTGATTGCCAGTCAGCAAGATGGTGGGGATGCCGGCTTTTGAAAGGCGCATCAGGCGGCGACCCCATTCACGTTGAAAAGTTGGTGCTGGCGAACGGTCTTTATAGGCATCGCCGGCAAAAATCACCAGATCTACTTTTTCGTCAATGGCAGCCTGGATAATTGTGTCAAGGCTTCGCAAAAAGTCCATTACCCGTTCCGGAAGACCGGTTTCAGGGTCATGAGAGCCATAGTTGGTCATATCAATATGGGCGTCGGCAAAATGAAGGAGTTTTAGCATAGGGTAATTATAACGGAGACATCGATCAAGCTATTAAATTTCAAACACCTATCCGTTTAGTTTACAAGATGCTTCAGATTCTTTTTCATCGGGTAAAATCGGAGCATGACAAAAATCAAACGCCCTCAAATCTTATTAACCAATGATGACAGCATCAAATCGCCCGGCTTGTGGGCTGCAGCGGAAGCGCTTTCCACGCTCGGCTATGTCTATGTAGTCGCTCCACGAGTACAGCAAACCTCCATGGGGCGGGCATTGCCGCGCGAATCTGATGGGATTCGAGAAACCCAGGAATTGCTGATCAACGGACAAACCTGGCAGGTTCATGGTATCGGCGGTTCGCCTGCGCAGGCGGTTTTACATGGCTTGCTCAGCGTTATGGCAGATGTCAAACCCGATCTGGTAGTTTCTGGTATCAACTATGGTGAAAATGTTGCTTCAGGAGTCACGATCAGTGGAACGGTTGGAGCAGCCCTTGAAGCTGCTTCTTTCGGTTATCCCGCTTTGGCGATTTCACTTCAAACACCTGTCAGTGAGCATTTTGGGCTTTCAGACAAGGTCGATTTCAGCGCTGCTGCATGGTTCACGCGATACTTCGCAGAAAAACTCCTGCGCCTGCAGATGCCATTTGATGTGGACGTTTTGAAGGTCGATGTACCAGCAGCCGCCACCCCTGAAACACCCTGGGTAGTTACGCGCCAATCACGGCAACGCTATTTTGAAGTAACTTCAGAGTTAGATCCGCAGACCGGCATAGAGAAAGTTGGGTATCATGCCCAGGTGAATGAGGCTACGGTCGAAAGCGATAGTGACCTGAAAACGGTGTTGCTGGACAACCTGGTTTCTGTCACGCCACTTAGCCTGGATTTGACCTCACGCGTGGATTTTAAGGATTTTCGCGACTTGTTGGAAGAATAGGCTGCCGTAGGGAACCCTATTCGCTTCGCTACCAGGGCAGGCGGGCACCGACTGTTCCAAGACGGTTGAGAAATTCAGAGATTAAGGAAGGGGGCACCCTTACAGGGCAATAGAGCCCCTTCCCTACGAGTTAGATGTTGAATCTAATTTCGATGATGTCGCCATCTTCAATGATGTAGTTCTTGCCTTCAACCCGCAGGCGACCGTGGTTGCGGGCTTCAGCTGTGGTTCCATAAGTCACAAGGTCATCAAAAGAGATCACTTCGGCACGGATGAAGCCTTTTTCCATATCTGAATGAATGGTGCCGGCTGCTTCACGAGCATTGCTGCCTTTGCGAAGCGTCCAGACGTGTACTTCCTTCTCCCCTGCAGTGAAGAAGCTGTGTACATTGAGCAGATCGTAAGAGACCTTGATCAGGCGGGACATACCCAGTTCGCTTACACCATACTCCTCCATAAACATGGCGGCATCTTCTGGTTCCAGCACCATGATATCCATCTCCAGTTTAGCGGGCAGGCTGACAACAGTAGTATGGGGATGGGGGCTGGTATATTCAATAGGCGCCTGGTCTTCGGACTGGTTGAAGACGATGATTTGAGGTTTTCGGCTTAAAAACCCGAAACTGGAAAGGATCTTATCTTCTTCAGGCGTGAAAGTGTAATGGCGGAGGGGTTTCTCTGCGTTTAGCATCGTCTCAAGGCGTTCGAAAAGATCGATTTCCGCCTGGATGACATCCCTGGGGCGGGAAACACCACGGCGGTGCTCCTCGCGCAGTTTTTCAAGGCGGCGTTCCACCATGAGAAGATCGTTCAAAATAAAGTCGGTATCCATGGTCTGAATGTCGCGGATAGGGTCAATTTTCTCAGCCAGGTGGGGTACGCTGGCGTTCTCAAACTGGCGGACCACATGTAAAAAGCCATCCATCTGAGCTAACTGGTTGATCATCACACCCGGCAAGCCAGCCCGACCAGCGGTGCCATCCAACCCGGCGATGTCGGCATAGGTTACTTTTGCGCGCACGATCTTCTTAGGCTTGAACATCTCGCACAATTTCTCCACGCGTGGGTCAGGGACGTCCACCACGGCAGTGTGCACCTCCATTTGACCGGTGGACATTTCGGTAGGGATGTCGGCACCTGTGAGAGCTTTGTAAACTGTGGTTTTGCCAGATTGGGGTAAACCTATGATTCCTAATTGCATTTCTAACTCCTGCTTTTTAATGCGCGGGTTGATTATAACGTATTGTCCCCCGGTATCTCTCCTTTGCCAGAAGGTGAAATAATATCGATTAACAGAACGTATTGTACGAGTTTTAT
>WOZC01000031.1:13747-20928 GCA_011620465.1 Anaerolineaceae bacterium
TGTACGAGTTTTATTACCAAACTACCAAGCTGAGATATACTTGTATGTCAGTACACATTCAGTAAAATTCAAGCAATAAAACTCAGATTTTAGATTAACGCGGAGTAAAAATGAAGAAACTCACTATAGTATTTATGATAATGATGTTGGCTGTTGTTTCCTGCTCTATGCCAAAACTTGTCAAGGTTGAAGACACGCCTGACCCAACTGCTACCGCGGTCGTGGTAGTGCCTGAAGCGACAATTGAAGTAGTTGACCCGACAGATGTTATCCCTGAACCAACCGAAGTCTTGCCAGAACCCACTATTGAAGAAGTTGAGCCCACACCAGCCCCTCAAGCGGAATCGCTTGAGTCTTACCAGCTTTTGTGGCTGGAAGAATTTTCAAGCAATGATGGTACCTGGAATATTGGTCCGTGGACCAGCGGAGCGGGTGAGGACGAAATAACAGATGGTGAATATCGCATGACTATTTTTGAGGATAGCCATATGCTCTGGAGTGAGACTTTTGACCTGGGTACACCAAATGTGATCATGGAAGTTGAGGCTCGCCTGCACGCCGGCAGCGAAGAGAATGGTCAGGGTTTTGTTTGTCGTTATACTGACGAAGATAATTTCTATTTTCTTTTCATCGGCAGCGATGGATGGTATTCCATTGATAAATATGTCGATAACGTATATGAGAATCTTGCTTCTGATTTTGCCTCAAGCGATGTGATTGACCCAACGACAAACCTGATTCGCGCAGAATGCAACGGAACCAAGCTGGCTTTATGGTCAAATGGCGAACTCCTCGCTGAGGTTGAGGACAGCTCTCTGCCTCAAGGTGAGGTGGGTCTATATACCCGCAGCTGGGATTCAAAAGATATCACCGTAGCTTACGACAATTTCACAATCTATTCTGCTGATCTGGCTTCGGTGAATCAAGGCGGGCAATTTGATGATGGAATATTACCGGGAAATATACTCTTATCCGATGATTTTGAATCAGATTATGGTACCTGGAAATTCGGAACTTACAAGCAATCCGACCTGGAAATTTCATACGGTTGGCTGACCTATACCATGAAGCAAGCCAATTGGGAAAGTTGGGATGTAACCGGAAAAGTAAATGCTGATGATGTCAAGATGGAAGCCTATTTTAGCAACGAAACTGAGCAGACTGAAAATCTCCAGGGTTTTATCTGCCGCTTTCAGGATGATGAAAACTTTTACCGGATCACCTTTGGAAATGACGGCTATGTGCGCATCGGCAAACGGCTGAATGGCGAATGGACCTTCTTTGTAGATGGGTACGACACCACGAACGCGATCGACCCAAGCTTTAACTGGGCTGAAGCCAGTTGCGAAGGAAACATGCTCAGGCTCTGGATCTACGGCGAACTTGTTGCTGAAGTAACTGACCCGGATAATTCTTTTAAGAGTGGCGATGTTGGGTTTATCGTGGGCACATTTGATGATTCTGAGGTAGTGATCAGTATTGATGATTTTGTGGTTACCTCGCTGAATTAGGAATAATATTCTTTGCCGCGTTCAGAATGAGGAACAAGCCCCAAAGTAACAAAAAGCCGGGTTCAAATCTTGTGATCCCGGCTTACTTTTTAAGTAAAAAACAACGCTACGAGTTTTGGGCTTTTTGAGAAGAGCTGGCTTGGGCAAGCTCTTTCTCCAGCTTTTTACGAACTTTCTTTTCAGCTTTTCTTGCGGCTTTTTCAGCTTTATGGGCTTCTTTCGCCATTCTTTTAACAAGTCGGGCTTCATCTCGAACGGCAAGAGCTATGGCGGTCCGGAGTACCTGGTAAATAAAATAACCCAGGAATAAAACCGCCGCAAAGAAGACAATAATGCTTCCAATCGTCAGTCCGTACTCAACTCCCTTCAAGGTCACCGTCCAGATATAACCACCTATACCAGTGAAGAAGAGTACAGTGTTGAGGAGGATCACAAACAGACGCACTTCGGTGGGTCCAATCCCGATACTGGTCATCTCGAAGGTGCCGGTGACGTGAGTCTTAAGATAAACCTGTATCATCAACAGCAACCAGCAAGAAAGTGCAAACAAACTGATATCGAGGCGAGCGATCCCAGAAAGACCAATTGCAGTGAAGATGATGAGCGAGGTAATCCCATCGATTGCATGGTCAGTGTAAAAACCGTAATTGGGGCGTTCGTGATGGCGATAACGCGCCAGGGTACCATCAAGGCTATCACCAAACCAGTTGATGATAAAGCCGAGGCTGGCAATGAACAGCCAGGGATTGCCTTTTATCTCGCCTCTGCCGACCATTGCGTAGGCAACGCCTGCCAGCACAGAACCTAACAGTCCAAACACTGTCAGTATATCGGAATTCACCCAGGCGGGCATGTTTCGGGCGAAGAATTGAAGTGCAGGACGCTCTAATGGACCGAGAAGAATATTATTTGTCCTTTTATCATTTTTTGTTCCATCATTTGTGTTAGCCATAAGACCTCTTAAAGTAGATTTTCTATTAACGGAATTACTTCCGGCCAAACCGGGTAAAACATTGCCCAGTCGGACGAATACTTACGAATAAATTCTTCAGTGGGTTTCAACACTTTTTCAACATTCAACAGGTTTTCTTCCATCAAATCGGGACGGGATTCCATCACGATCGGTTCGGAGGCATCGATAATAAAGGTGCCATCCGGCTGGCGTGAACCACATGCGATGCGGGCAATTGCCCCTGTATCAAGGCACAAGCGGGCATAAAAAGTAGGGAGAGCAGCCGGACGACCGAAGAAGACAGGTTTGTATTTCGCTTCCTCTGGATTTTCCAGTGGTCGGTCCATGCCTGTTGCCAATGCCACGCCCTCTTTTAAAGCTAATTTGGCGTTGCGGAAAGAGGTGAAAGAAATCGGATGGATATCCAACCCAACAGAGGCACGGAGCTTGTTTTGCTCCTTGTAGGCATCGTTAGGGTGGGGGTGGGAGAGTACGTACAGGGGGATCTTTAACCAACTCAGCGCCATCATAAAGAAATCATAATTTCCAATGTGGGGACCAAGGATAAAAGTAGGGACCTTCTGATCGCGGATGTCACTAAAGGCCCGCTCCGCCTCAGGAGTGAGCCGGATCAGATTGCGACCTTCCTCAGGGTGCTGGAAATAATAAAAATATTCGGCTAAAGAAGTGACCTGCGATGTTGTTACACGAAGGGCTTGCTGTTGCAATTCTTCTTTGTTCAGCTTCTCTCCCAAAACAACCCATTGATTGGCTTTGATAGTGTGTATCAGGTTGCTGGATTGGCGGGAAGCGAGAATTTTGCCAATAAATTTTGCCAGGCTTCGAAGTGCGGGGAGCGATTTAGTTTTCCCGAACCATAAGCCTGTCTTGATAGCTGCTGAATCCTGAATAAATTCTTTTAGACTCATATTTATAATATTGTACTCTATGAATTTAATAACACATTAACATAGAAATGGTTGTAGTAACCAGTTAATCGTGACAATTGTCACGGCTTTTTAGATAGGTGCAAACGCCGGACCAGGCTGGATATCAGGAAAGCTGCGGAAGCCAGCAAAATGATCACTGGACCCGCCTGGATGTTGGTTTGGAACGAAATCACCAGTCCAAAAAAGCAAAGGAGGAAGCTGAGCACGACAGAACACAGCATGATCGGACGCACATCTTTAAAGTGGTTCAGGGCGATCGCTGGAGGTATCGAAAGCAGCGCTATCACCAAAATTAATCCAACCATCCGCATGGCTACGACAACAGTCAGCCCAATCAACACCAACATGGTCAGGTACACCAAGTTTACCGGCACGTTGCGGACGGTGCTGAACGTTTCGTCATAAGAGATCGCCAGGAGGCTGCGGTAGGTAAAAAAGACAAACCCGAGCACCAGGAAGGCGATCAGAGCCATCAGGCGCAGGTCAGTTCCTGAAACCGCCAGTATGCTGCCAAACAGATAGCTCATCAGGTTGGCTTTGTAACCGGGGGTGAGGGAGATGAAAATGATACCAATTGCCATACCAATCGACCACATTACGCCGATGAGCGTGTCCGCACCCGATCTTGTTTTTCGCTGAACCGCACCCATAATGAGCGCGGACGCTGTACTGAATAGCAGCGCGCCAAGCATGGGATCCATACCCAGGTAATAAGCAATTCCCACCCCACCATAAGCTGCGTGGGCGATGCCGCCGCTGAGAGAAACGATCTGGTTGAGCACCACCAGTGAGCCGATGACACCCGTCGCAAGACTGATCCAAAAGCTGGCAATCAACGCGTTGCGCATGAATTCATAGGAAAAAATAGTGCTGAGTTGTTCAATCATGATGATCCTCATGTTGATGACCTGCAATCACGCGGTGGGGAAGTCCGTGAGCTATCAGGTCTACCGGGCAGCCGTAGCCAATCTCAACCATGTCGGCGGTGAGTTCTTTGTTGCCCTGATAGATCAACTGGCGGTTCACACAGCCAATGGTTTTGACATAAGTGGAAATGGCAGTCAGATCGTGAGAAATAAGCAGGATGGCAATGTGATCGTTCAATTCAGCCAAAAGATTATAGATCTGATTGCTGGATTGGCTATCGACACTGGATGTGGGTTCATCCAGGAGTAAGATTTTTGGTTCGGCAGCCAGGGCGCGAGAAATGTAAATACGCTGGCGCTGACCACCAGAAAGCTCGTTCATGGTGCGCTTGCGGTATTCGAACATGCCAGTCTGTTGGAGCGCGAGCTCGATCACCTCTTTGTCGTAGGGTCGGATGTGGAAATTTTGCAGAAGGTTTGGCTGCAAACGCCCCAACGCTACGACGTCCCAAACGCTGATGGGGAAATGCTTGTCTTCCACCTGGAATTGGGATACGTAACCGATATGTCTGCGCCCCCGCACAGGTTCCTGACCCATCACGGAGATCGTGCCTTTGTCGGGCTTGAGCAGGCCGAGAATCACCCGGATCAGGGTGGTTTTTCCCCCACCGTTGGGTCCTATCAAACCGACATAGTCATTCTGGAACATTTCAAAAGAGATATCTTCCAGGATGGTATCGGCTTCATAGCCTGCCCAAAGGTTTTTGATTGATATAACTGGCTTATCTTCCATCTTTTCCTTAATTCAAGGCTTTTTTCAGTGAACTGCCAATGAACAGCATATTGGCAGACCAGTCGTACGCCATTGGGTCGATTTCTATGATCTCGTCGATCCCTGCCTGTTCAGCGAGCATTTGCACGTTAAGCGGGTTGGTACCGGTTTGGGTGAAGAGGGTGTGAATTCCATAGGTTTTTGAAGCAGCCAGGATCTCAGCAAGTTGGCTGGGGCTGGGTTCCTGCCCATTCACTTCAACCGGGATCATCTGGAGCCCGTAGGAATCTGCAAAATAACCCAATGAAGGGTGGATGATCAGGAATTGTGTACGCTTGTTTTGCGAAAGCATCTGTTTCAATTGGTTGTCGATCTCCTCGATCGAGGCAAGCGTTTTCTCAAGATTGCTTTGATAAAGTTCGGCATTTTCAGGGTCGACGCTTTGAAGGACCGAGGCGATATTCCCGGCGATTTGTTCCATATTTTTAGGAGAGAGCCAGATGTGGGGGTCGAGACCTTCGTTCTCGCCACCTTCTTCGTGCAGTTGGTCAGCGACTGGAATCCGTTCGATCCCCTCTGAGATATCGATTACCTCGAGATTGCTGTTTGCATCGGTGAACTTTGGGATCCAAACCGCTTCAAATTCAACGCCGGCAGTAAAGTAAACATCAGAAGCTGCCATGGCGGTCATCTGTACCGGGCTGGGCTCATAGGTGTGAGGATCGTCGCCGGTTGTGGTGAGCGATTGGGTCTGAACCTGCTCGCCGCCAATTTGATCGACCAACCATTGGACAGAGGCAATACTGACAGAAATCTTCAGGCGTGCATCTGCCTCAAAGGGTGTGTTGTCCCCGTTTTGGGGACTACAGGCGCTAAATAAAAATAAAAATATCAACAAGATAGGTAGGTGTTTTTTCAAAGTTGGTCTCCAGTGTCGTTGTTTAGCTGGCAATCCGGGCAGAGCCCGAAGAGTTGTAGAAAGTGATCGCGAACTTGGAATGACGTTTCTGCTTCGACTCGCTCGACTAACTGGTCAATATCATCTGAGCCTGAGAATTCCAAGGCTTTATGGCATTCCTGGCAAACGATATGGTGATGGTGACCGGTGGTGCTGAGCATATAGCCAGGGTTGTGCTGCAGGTCATAGACCAAGGTAACCAACTCGAGTTTGGTTAGCAGATCGAGTGTGCGGTAGACACTCACGAGTCCGATGTCGCAGTCTTTTTGTTGCAGGTTTTGGTGGATCTGCTGGGGGCTGAGGGCTACCTCAGCAGTCTCCAAAAGCTCAATGACTCGCTTTCGCGGTTCAGAAAGCCGGTAACCTTTTTGAGAGAGTATTACTTTCCAGTCCATAGTTTTCTTATTGAAAATAATTTTCAATAAGCAGATTATAAAGGGTTTTTTAGAAATTATGTTGGGTTGTATGGGTTGAAATTATGATATCTGAATATACGTCCTTCGATGAAGAGAACAGGAGAATGACAAATGAGGCTACTTTATACACTTTTTATAAGATATCAATTTTGTTCATCCCTGTGCGAAAAATTGGGGTGTCCTTCTGATATAATCGCAAAGCTACATAAAATGCAGATGGAGAAAGTAGAATGGATACTATTCAAAACGACGTTGTCGTACAGATTGCTTATAACCTGAATGTTGAAGGTCAGGAACTTGAATCAAACTTATTGGAATACCTACACGGATATGGCAACATCATCCCCGGGTTAGAAAATGAACTCACAGGTTTGGGCTTGGGAGAGCGCAAGCATGTGCTTGTTAAAGCAGAGGATGCTTACGGTCAATTTGACCCCAACATGGTGATCGATGTCAACCGTGAGTCTTTCCCCGCTGATTTTGAAATCAGGCTGGGCGAGCCGATGAACCTTCGCGATGCTTCCGGTAATGTGTTTCAGGCTGTTGCTACCTCGTTGAGCGAAGATTCCGTGGAATTGGACATGAACCACCCCATGGCTGGGAAAGACCTGGAATTCCAGGTGACGATCCTTTCGATCCGCCCGGCTACTGACGAAGAAATTGCTCACGGACATTTGCAATATACCAATGGCTGCTCAGGCTGCTCCTCCAATGACTGCGGCGATGGCTGTAGTTCTGACTGCTGCTAATTTCTGA
>WOZC01000123.1:0-19380 GCA_011620465.1 Anaerolineaceae bacterium
GAGCTGGACTATGCCTTCCTTGCGAACTCACTCTCAACTGATGCCGAACCATTTTTGTTTGACGTCGTGAAATCTGGTAACCTGACCCAGGATGTTCAGGAGAACCTGGAGAAAGTACTGGCATGTCGTGCAGCTGACTTTCAGGCTACTTACCTGCCGGAAGATGTCACCTGGCTGGACCTGAACCTTTCGGGAGATAAGGCAAAAGCACTTTACGAGCAAAACAAAGATTTACTCGCTAAATGGCCGCTTGAAAATATCGATCCTGTCAACAACTACCTTGGGTTCAAGATCGGCGACACAGAGATCTTTTGCGTGTTTACTGGGGAGTGATGAATGATAAGATTAGGGCATGTTTCCGCAATTTGACCCTACCAAAGCTACTTATCTGGCAGAACTGATTGTAAGCATCCTGGGGCTCCTCCTGTTTCTCGCGTTGGCTGTCTTGATGATCAGGCGCAAACAAGAAGGAAAAAATAGTGAGCCCGGTGTCTCGTTGACTGAACAAATAACGGTCAGCGACTCTCCGGGTGTTTCTTACAAAGAATTGAATCCGTTGAGCCCGGAAGAACAATCGGAACGCTCTTCGGCTCTTAAACAAGCTTACCAAACCTGGAAAACAGAGCGTTTGCTGCAAGGTGAGGACAGGCGCAGTCTCTTTTTGCGTACTGGCGTTGAAAAGAACAGGCTGCGTTATCAGCTGGTTGCCACCACACAGGTGCAGGCGTTTGCCATCCTTGTCAGCACTTTGATGGCAGAGAGCGACCCGCAAGCCAGCACACTGGTAGAAGCTTTGTTTGCCAACTTACTCGCACACCCGGCATATGGTCAAAGCGAATTGAGCAGCTGGAAGTTCCTGCCCGACCTGCCTCGCTCCCCAAAGCTGGATCCGGACCCGCACGCCGAAGCGTGGGTGATTTACGCTATGCTTGCAGCAACCAGCCGCTGGCCAGCGATCAATCGCTTCCACTATATGGAAATAATTCCTGCGCGGATGCATGCGCTGCATGGCTATCTCGAAACACTTGATCCGGAAATGACCGGACGGCAGCCTTTCAGCGGGTATCTCATCAAACAACTCCAGTCACGCGAGCCGAGCCTGGACTGGTCTGCTTTGGGTGAAAGCCAGGAACTTTTTTACTCTCAGCTCGAAGAGGAAGAATCCTTCGAGGGCGAACCGGACACCAGCAGGTTTGGTTTCAGCCTGCTCCAGCTGGGTTTAATGGCTTTGCTCGACAAGGACCCAGAGAAACTGAGCGCTATTCGTAAAGTAGAGACCGGGTTGCGTCAACTGGTTGAAGGGTTTTCCAGTGCCTCATCCACCGAAGCTGAATTCAGCCGACTATCAATGCTTGCCTGTACAGTTCCGGCTTTTCTCAGCCTTCAAGAGAGGGAATTGTGCGACCGGGTGTGGAAGGAACTCATTTCCACGCAACCTGACAAAAATGATGGTCTTGGGGCAACATTGAAACTTTTGGGGATGACAATTTTAGCCAATCGGCAAATTTAATCAATAAGGGATGGTTTTCACAACCATCCCATAGAATTTCTTTGAGCAATTCCAGAAAAATCTGAAATAAATTTTGTCGCAGTAGCTTACGCCTGTTTATCAACGATGTAAGCTAACGCGATCGTGCCAGGTCCCACATGGCTGCCAATCACCGGGCTGACCTCTGACCGAATAACTTCAACCGGCTGCAAGCGCTCGCGGGCGATTTCCTCCATCTTTACCATTTTTTCAAACGCTAAAGCATGGAATGGACCAAGACGAACAGGTTTGCGTCCGGCTATATCTTTTTCAATCAATTCCACCATACGAAGCAATGCCTTTTGTTGTGAGCGTACGCTTTCTACCAATTCAATTTTCCCATCGCGGATAATCATGATTGGTTTCAGGTTCAAGGCTGAGCCGAGCAAGCGCTTGGCAGAATTGATGCGACCACCACGGTGCAAATATTCGAGTGTATCGACGGTAAAGTAAACGCCAATACGAGAATAGGCATCCAGGGCAAGTTGGTAGAGTTCTTCCAAACTGGCACCCTTTTCGGCTGCTCGAGCGACCTCAAGCACCATCAGGGTCAGCGCCATCGAAACCAAATTGGTATCCATGACGATCAGATTTTCAGGATCGCCCAATTCTTTCTTTGCCTGTATGGCAGAATCATAAGTGGCAGATAACTCCTTGGAGAGTCCCATATATAAAACGTCATTTCCCTCGTCCAACAGTTTTTTGAAAATTTCCAAAAATTGCCCGACAGTGATCTGGCTGGTAGTTGCCATCTCCTTTGATTCAGACAATTGCTGATAAAACTCGGTGGCTTGGATGTCAACACCGTCAAAGTAGGATTTTCCCTGCCAATTCACAGTTAAAGGCAGAATAGTCAGGTTATATTTTTCAACCCACTCTTTGGGAATGTATGCTGAAGAATCACTCATAATCGCGACTTTATTCATTTTTTTCTCCTAATCTCATCATGGAATTAGTATAGCATAGCAAAATTGGTCTCTGAATTAATGCAAACCTAATGAAATATTGGTAATCGCATTAATAAATCCGCTTAATTATATCTGAGAGAAAATTACCAAAATGGAATGATGACATTTGTAACTTAGGAACAGACTGACCGCCGACAGAGCAAGTGATTGAGGACGTTTGAAGATAGTTGTACCTTATCTATTTTTCGTCCTCAATCAGCCTCACTCTCATACAACTCAAACGTTGAATCTGACCTTGCCGCTTATGGGCTCCAAGGTGAGACTGGACAAGTAGAGTGGGCGGGCAGTCTCACAAAGCAGCCACTGCCCAATAGCCTGCCAAGGAGCTGCCAAAGGCTGACCAAAGCGAGTTTCCAGCCTGCCTTCAGGACTCAAACGCAACGACGCGCTCCCTGGCTCGGGTTCTCTCCAGACCTTGATGTTTCGGTTGGGGTCAATGCCGGCACATAAAGGCTGCAGAGCGGCATTTCCCTGCCGTGTCAAATCCCGAAAAACCTGCAAGCAATCCAGCCCTTCATCACCAATTGGAGGTAAAACCAGGCTTTGTCCGAGATCGGTCTCAAACAACTGCAGAAATTGCCCGGCATAAGCGGCTACAAGCCTCATCTGTTCCACCTGCTCAAGCACACCAGTCAAGCGAAATAACAGGTCTGCCCCTGGCAGACGGCTTTTCCAGGTCGCGCTGGATTGGTCATATATCAGCATGCTGCCAGCCTGGTAACCCTGGTTTTCGTCCAATCCAAGCAGGTAGTAGCTGCCGGAATCAACCCCACCGCTGCGCTCCAAAATCAACCAGTAAAGCGACCCGACTTCCAAACTGACGGGTTCAGATAAATTCACTTCCACCCAGCCATAGCTCTCGCTGTTCAACTCGCTTGCGCTCAATGACTGAGTACCCAATTCGAGCCCCGATGGTTTTCCAGCCAGGTCGGTCTGCAGGCTGAATCGCAGGAAATCGGTTGGACTGCCCTGCTTTCGCGCGCGAACTGCCAGGCGGGTGAATTGCAGCGAATCCTTCACCAGGAAAGATTGAGCCAACCGCCGGCTTGTAAGAGAATTCCCAACCGATTGTATCCCCTGTTGGATTGGGGAATGCCCTACTACTGCGATTAATCCAGGCCAAACCCGCCAACTCAGCGTATGCATCCATCCCCGGCATTCCATAAAATAGGCGCCGGGCTGATCTATGGCTCTGGGCGTGTGAGGACCTAACCTTACCTCAGGCCATGCCCTGTCATGCAGGCGCGCTGCGGCAATCCACTCGGCAGTTGACCGCAATGTGTAGCCCGCCGGGTATACCTCTTCTTTGATTCCATATAATGCTTGACTCTCCAGGTTTTCAAACCAGGCGGTCTGAGTTAATTCTTCAGGTTCAGAACCACCCAAATCCATAAAGCGGACCGCCACACGGTTAGCGACTTCGCTCAGTCCAACCTTGTGTTGCAGTTCGCCGTGCACCTGGCTCACCATGTCCAGGTATCCCCACCAGGCTAATCTGCCTTGAGGGTCATAAACTCGCACATCCTGTCCCAGGCGGGTACGCCAATCTTCCATACTTAGGTGGTCACATAGACAGCGGATCAGAGCTTTATCCGGACCGGAAAAATCATCCCAGCTCAAGCTAATGGGTGTGCAGCTATCGGGTGAATTTAAGAATCTACCGTTGTTACGATCCAATACTTCCACGGACCAGCTCATGGCAATCTCCACTGCCTGCGATACCAGGCTTTGACCAGGAGCGTGCGGTCGATAGGGGCTCGACCGTTGGCATCAGTCTGAAAGCACCAGAAATACTGCGGCAGGTTCGGCTGCAGCCTCAAACCGGAACCAATGCGGGCATGGCTTTTAAATTCCAAACCGTCCTGCAGACTCCAGCTTTTACCGCTCATCTCATCTTCGATCATTTTTTCAGAATAGCTCAAGCCGCTTAACGAGTGGTAACCCACAAACGCATGCTGCGGCAGTAGCAGGATGTCATCCAGTTCCAGCGAGTGTCCCCCCGCATCTGTTTGCTTAGCCTGCAACATCAACTCATGATGGTAAGCATAGCTTTTCAGAGGCAGTTCTCCCAGTGGTAAATACAGTGGGTCCAGGTTGAGAAAACCCTTTCCAGAATCCGAGTGAGTGACCGGACCCTCGAAAACCAGTTTCCCCTGTAAATAGATGAGGATTCGCAACTGTAACGCAGCACTGAGTGATGGGGTAAAAAACCTCAGCAGCGGTAAAACCGAGCCTTCAGCCAATTGGCTGACTTCGATCGGTCCTAAAACCCAGCTGGTCAGGGTTTGCCAGTCTGAACCGCTCCAGTTGTATTGGCAATACATACCGCCCGAAGCCAGGCTATGGTTGACGACCGTACCCCCGTTTCCGTCCTCAGCCTCCAAGTTCAGGCTTGGTTGCGGTTGCCCCAGCTTGCACGGCAGGCTGCCAACCCAAAAATCACCCAGGTCAGGTCCATCGAAGTTGTTTTCAAACTGGAAGCGGGTCAGGGCTGGAAACTTCAGAGCAAGATTCCCGACATCGATTTTGAACCAGTTGTCGTGACCCGCTGTTTCGTCATCATGGTTGAAAATCTTCAGCCCTGTTTCCTGGGGCGGTCCAGAGCTGTTGGAAAGCGAAAGCGGCAGCTCGTCACTAAAAAAGAAGGTTTCCCGCACGATCTCGAGGTCGAGTTCAAGCGAACCTCTCTCGTGTGAAACCAGGTGACCGGGCAGGGATTTAAGGTTGAGTTGATGAATGCGGGCATAGCCGTAAGCCTGCGAGTCATCACTCCACAAGCGCAAAAACAGGTCATCGACTTGCGGTTGAAAAACTTCCAGGCGATCCAGCCATTGTCTCAATTGAGCTCGCGAACCACGAAGGTGCAGCTGTACCGTCTCGTGTGTAGTCTTTTCATCAGTGGGGTGAAATTGATAATCCGCCCCTACCAGTCCGTCCATCACTGCGCTACCTGCCAACTGAAGCCAGGCTTGCTCCTCCGGAAGGTCCAGGCGACCAATAGCCAGGTTAGTCATGGAACTCCGATTCTTCCAACGTCCAGGTACCCCAGGGAACAGAATTGGACTGGGTAAAAGTGCGCAAACGCAGGTGCTCCAGAAGCTGGTCGCGTTCTTGTCGCAATGAACGCGACCAGGTTTCAACGTCCTGTTGGGTTGCCGGAATGTTGCTATAGCTGGCACGATTGTGGAATGCGACAGCCTCCAGGATGGTTGCTGCTGCTCCTCGCATCAAGGCTGGCAAATGATATTCCAACAGCGTGGTTTGGCTGGCGTCGTCCAGCCCAATCAGGGTGTAATTCGTACCCAAAATACTGTTTAATTCCGACAAGCTGGCACGAATTGCTTCAGTTTTCAGGTTTTCAGGCAATGCCAACTGGTGCAGGTCCAGGAATTGGGTTTCCAAGCGTAGAATAACATTGGTCAAGTCAATCATGATTGGTTCCCACTTTTCTACGACTTCTCTGAAACGCTTTTTCAACTTCTGCAGGTGAGAAGGTCACCTTCCAACCCTGTTGATTGACCACAACCAGGAAGCCATCTTCCCGCAGGCGAAAGCTGAGCACATCCTTGCCCATCAGGCGGCTAACCACTTTTTTGATCTCGTTCTCAGTCATTATTACCTCCTGCCCCCTCACCGTATTGGTGAGGGGGCAATCTGTTAATTTGATTACTTCTCGGCGCGCATACCGTCTTCCAAGGCAGTGCCCAGGATGTAGGTCACCAGCAGGGCAATGATTCCTGCCAGCTGATCACCATCCAGCGGAAAATCTGGTTTCCAGGCCTTGATGATCATGAAGATCAGACCCACCAGTGCCGCCCAGAATTTCCGTGAACTCAACAACATTTTCAATTTCGACATCTTCTTTCCTTTCGCGTTTAGGCAACGTTGTTCTTGAAAAGCGGTCTGAAATCATTGACCCAGACAGCCAGGTAATGGCGCACTTTCAAACGGTGCTCATCGTTCGTGAAGACCGCCGGAGAAAGCTCATCGCCAGCAATAAAAATTTCCGGAGCCAAACCAAAGCGTTCGCCAACAAAAATGGCGGGTGCCACACGGGGGTCGCATGCCGCAGCCCAGTCATTGGCATCGGTCCATTCCGGCACCACCAACGGCACTGCACTGCCTTTCAGGACGTTGTCATAGACATGATCAGCTTCGCGCACCAACGCACCCGTGCAGATCTCCATGGCAGTTTTCTGCAGAGCGCGGGGCACCAGGACATATTTCGGGTTGACTGCCATTTGAGGTCCAGTGCCATAGAAACCCGCCTCGTTCTTGATAAGCATGGGTTGGGCATAGACCTTCGCACTCACCTGGTCCCAGTTGGCAGCATTAAGCGCCAGTGTACCCAGGTTGGCATGTCCGCCAATCGTTGTGGCGGGGTCAACATTGAACAGTGCCTCACCATCTGCCAAGTTTGGACCAACACCGCTATTGACGGTAAAAATTGCGGCGACCAGGAGTGAGATCTTACGCATTCCCGCTGATGCCAGTTCCCGGGCATAGGCGCGCAGTTTGCGGGTCTCATCCCTGTCGATCAACTCGAGTGTCAGGGGAATGTAGCCGCCATATTTCGTGAAACTGGCGATCTCTGGAGAATCCCCCACCTTCAATTCGGGGTAATTGGCACCCTCAGCGATCACAGGAAGATCGCCAACTGTACCGATCAGTGTTCCGGTGATGTCGTGCAGGCTGTTGAAATGTTCCTGGACAGTCACATCTTTCCACCAGTCATAACCAGCTTTGCCCAGTTCTTCCCATGTGTTACTGACCAGTTTATTCAGGCTGTTTTTCACCAAACCACTGAAATCCGCCGTTGTTGCCAGGCGCGCCCGTTGGGGGAAATAACCACCGTGCAAATCAACGTCTCCAGTGAGGCTGAGATACAGTTCACGGATGCCAGAAAGTTTGGCGACCGAAGCATTGGTCATATTTCTTTCGCGGGGTGCGCCAAAAAGGTCATCCACTGCCGCCTGGATGCGTTCACCAGGCTCGATCATGCCCTCAATCCGCGCTGGACCCTTCACAACGTGTGCGGCTTCCAGCTCGCTTAAGAGCGTGTGGGCTTCTCGCAGCGCCTGGGTCAATTCTGCCGGCACGAAACTGCGGTTTTGAAATTGTTTGCGAATGTTGTTTTTAAGGCTCTGAGGCAGATTGGTATTGGAAAGGCTGCTTTCCAGCAGGAAAGTGCTCATTTCTTCCCGCATCTGGTGCATTTCTGACAATTGGGTTTCCAAACTTTTACCTTCATTGGGAAAAGCTTCACCATCACCCACGGGATTCACTTCATTTTCCTCTGTTTGCATTGTTTTAGTTGAGATGGGCATTTTCAAATCTCCTTCAAAAATTGGGTTGATTCCGAGTTGGTTGAGCGCTCGCAGAAAAATCCCTCCACGAGCCGGGTTGTAGACCAGGTCGACAGAGTAGATCCGCAGGATCTTTTCCACCTTCCCAGCTTTACCCTGAAAGAGTACATCAGCCGAGAAGCCTACTTTTACTGCAGCTTCATCCGATTCTTCCAGAACCTGGCGACCAATATTTTTCAGAACTTCAGCTGATGGTCCGAAAGCACTTAGTTCAGCGCGTACACCCTGGGAGCTTTCATCCCAAACAGGTTTACGAAGCACTCCAGCGATATCCCGTACGGAGCGTGCTTTGAGGCTGTGATCCACAAAACAGTTCACACCATCCCAAAGACCCAGCGATTCGCGTAAGACCTGGGCGGGAAACTCCCAGCCATTGGCGGCACCCGCTGTGATTGCCAGGATCTCAAAGCGACCGCTATCTATAGGCGAGACCTCCAATGCCAGACGCTGTCGTCTTTCAGTCATAGAACTCCTTCCATTGCTTCTTGATTTCCGCTTCTTTTGAAAACCGTTCTGTCGCCCGCCCCACGCGTGGCAGCCAGACCGGGGTTTCCTTTATTCTGATTTCTTTATGTTTTGATTCTGCGAAGGTTCAGGCAGGCGTTCTCCCATAAAACGGTAGACCAACCTGAGGACTTCTCTTCCATCGATCAAGTCACGTTCGTACAGGTCGGAAGCAACCTGGGCAACCTGCTGCCCGGCTTCTGCCAGCTCTCGATTGTCACGCGCGCTGACATCCCCACCCTCCACACGGATCTGCGAATCAGGGTCGACCTGGGAGTCGTAAAAAGAACGTCTTCTTACAACTACGCGCAAGACGTCTTCGAGCAGCGCGCAGATAAAACGCTGGCGTTCACTAAAACGACGATAGGTCGGACTGCCGGCTGCCTCTGCTGTGGTTCGGGTGGAGGATTCCGGCTCAGCCAGAAAATGGAGCGGCAGCCCAACGCCGGCGGCAATCATTTTCTTGATTGCCAGACCATCACTGGAGGCATCCAGCGCTTCCAGTTTCGGTGACATCACGGACCATTCTTCGCTTTCATCGGTCACCAGCACCGATCCAGGCGCGGGTGGGTTAGCTGTTAATTGCATTTGTCGCACAGATCGCTCCGATTCGCTGCCGAAACGTGCTTTGACCACCCAGACAAAGGCATTTCGAAAGCGATTCAACCTGACACGGTCCTCCAGCCAGGCACTGTAGCGTGCCAGCCACTTCAGGATGGGTGTCAAATCGCCCTCACCCCATTGGGAGCCGCTTGGTCGATTGAGGGCATAATGCAGCACCACCGCTTTGAGCCTGCCCTCAGAATCCAATTGTTCCTTTTGCGGGTCATAACCCGGATACACAAGCGCTTCCGTCTCCCCCGGCGCGCGTAAATGAAAAGCCAGTTCCTGTTCGATATCGTTTTCGCTCGATTCGATCTGCAGGATGTCAGTGGACGGCAAAACCCTCAGGTAACTCATCCCGCTCTGATCAGTGGTAAGCAGCAAAAAGAGATTGCCACTCAAGCAAAGCTCATCCGAGAATTCACCTACCCGGTTATCCATGCGGTTCAGCCTGTGCCCCCAGAACTGGTCAAGAAAACGCTGGTTCGTTGGGTGGGGGCAGGTTGCTTTCAACCCGCCGCCAGTGGCGTATTGGGTGGTCAATTCCACGATCCGCCTGGCAAGCGGGTTGAAACGCCAGGCTTCCAGGCTGTCTAGCAGCACTGCCTGGCGGTCATAGGCATCGCGATCGCGGGGTTGACTGAAATAAGCCTGCGTCCCGATCGTGAAGGTATTGTCCTGTTCTGGCAAGGATAAAGTTGCTCTTGAGCCAGGAACATCCATGGTGTTTTCCGTCCGTTGAAACAAAGTTTGAAAGCGTTGACGCAGGCTGGTCATACCGCCACCTCTTCTTTCAGGGATTGTTTTCGAACGTTCATCGATCCCCGCTCGCAAGGCATTTGGTCGATCGGGCATTGGGTGATCACAGGTTTTTCTTTGCCAAAATAAGCCCTTAATTGTTCCTGGCTTCCATTCCAGCGGTTGTAGTCCATATAGTACCCAACACCACCTATAGCCGGTCCGCGCTGTGCGGTTTGATGGATCAGCCATTGCCGCACTCCCTTGGGAAGCAAAGGCGGACAGGGATATTCGGGGGTGTAGAGAGGGGTATCCAGGCTGCGGATATATTGCGCCAGCCACCAATCCACCGTTGGTAGGTCTGCAACCTGCAAGTTCTCATTGACCCATAGTGCCCGGGAATACAAGATAGGGTAGCGACCGGTAGCGTTTTTCAGGTATTCCAAGGAATCGATCACTGTCCTGGTGATTTGCCATTTCGTTTTGCCCTGCGTTAACTCAACATCCAAAACCAGCCTCAGCGATTCCAAGTCGACATCTTTGAGGATCGCAAGAAAAGCATCCATCTGGCAGGCTGCATCCGCGCTGGGGTAGAGGACATGGTAGGGAAGGATGCATAGCCCTACCCGCATTGCCTCTGCAAAGTAGCGGGGGAACATGCTATCGCGGTATCCCCATGAGACTCCTGTTCGCACGGCAACAAACTGCACTTCAGGATCATGCAACTTGAATTGGTCAAAATCGGGGATGCGCTGTCCGTCCCAACTGGCATTGTGTTGGGAAAGATCGACCCCGAAGGGATAACCCTGGTTGCGGGTAAAGTAAGTCATCAAAATCCTCCATCCATTTCTTTGAGTGGGTCAATTGCCTGGATGATTTGGGGCGGCAGCGAAACATGCCAATCCTGCTCATCCAGGATCGCGGTCATTGCCGCGGAAATAACCAGGTCATCATGCAGCAAACCGCCCAATGGATCGGCTGTGCCTTCCGGAACTGACCATTTCAACCAGCGTTCTGGTCCGATGCTGGCTTCGCAGGTAACTGCCTGCAGTTGGCGCTGGAAAAGGGCTTGCAGGCGTTCCTGCTCGGTCATCATCTGCCAGGCAAACGGATTCGCCTGACCGGTTTCGCTGTAATTGTTATGTGCCGATTTAAAGTCTTGAAAGCGGCCGGTATCGATCACAGCCAAAAAGCCCCAGCCAAGTTTCGATTTGACCTGGCGATTGAAAGTTAAGGGGATCACGCGCTCACCCAGCCGGTCGCGTAAAAATGAGCAAACCCCGGCACCAACGCCGCTACTGTCGACCACCATTTTCTCAACTCCCCAATGCTGCGCCAGGTGGTAAAGTCGCTGATAGAGCGTGCTGTGTTTTTCACCCTGCCACAGGTAGCGCTGTACCACGTGGTAACGCGGCTTGCCGGGCAATACTTCATCCATCAGGCTGAGATCAAGCTCGAGAACGGTCACGGCTGTGGCATCACGCCTTGGATTTTCGAGACTATCGTTGGAATCACCAGTAAAACTCCCCTGTCTAACCTGCTCATCTTCACCTGCCAGGTCTACCAACATGGCATAGGTCTTACCGGGTTCCGGGCTGGTTTTGGCAGGGTGGTTGCCCAGCATCAGGTTAAGGCGGGCGGGGGTGAACAAACCGCTGGCAAAATCGATCTCCTCGCTGAAAAACTGGGAGCGCACCATGGGGTGAGAGCGCCCCAGCCGTGCTACTTGCTCATCCACAAAATGACCGTAGGCTGGCACTTCAGCACGCACTTGTTCAGCAGTCAGGTGAAACACCCGCCGGATGCCGTCGCGGGCTTCTGCCTGTCGGGCAGCGCGCAGTTCCCGTGCCAAGAGCGTATTGCCCGTCCAGGCAGTGCCCCAAAAGACGCGTGTTGCATTGGTTGAGGCAGCCATCGGCGAGATTTGCTTGTCATACTTCTCAATACCGATATCCTGCGCTTCGTCCAGTTGGAGCAAGGTCGAGGCGGTCGCCCCAACAATATTCGAGCCAGGAGCGGCTGAAAGGAAAGTCAGGTGTGCATTCTTAAAGCGATAGTGATTTCCGGCACTCTTGTGCCACTGATCGTGGGTGAGGTAATTTGTCTGCAGAGCTGTCTCGAGCCTTCGCATCGCGTTCAGGCTTTGCGGCTGGTAGGTTGGTGATAGCTTCACCATCTCCGCACCCTGCCTGCCCAGCAGTTCCATCAGGTAGACCTCCAGTTGTGCCTGGAGCATGTTTTTCCCGGATTGGCGCGGAAACATCACCACGATGGACAAACCCTGCTGCCGCAGCACCGATTCGACGATCGTGTTTGCGGCTTCCAGCTGGTAACGCCTCAGTTTGACGCTGCCGAACACCTGGCTGAAATACTCAATTTGACGCAGGTGGCGCAAAAAATCGATCCTTGTTGGAAAATTCTCTGGCAATTTTTTACGCAGATAGGCGAGCGAGTCGGGATTCTGCGCTGACAGACCCAGCCTTGTGATTTGGGGTGCAAAAGCAATCTCAGTCATTCTGTGCTCCTTCTTCTGCTGTCATCTTTTCAACGAAATCACTCATCAGGTCGATCAGATCGTCCATCAACCCTTCACTTTGCGGACCTTGTAAAAGCAGCTGTACCCTCATCAGACCAGCGATCCTGCTGCAGGAAAGACCCAGAACATCCAGCACCTTAGCCAGGTCAGTTGGGTAAGGCTCTCCATCCTTTACTCCCTCAGAGGCTCTGGCGAATGATTTGACTCCCTTGCGCATAAGCGCGATTTCGTCTTCCAAGGTCAGGCGAGCCACTTCAGAAAGCTGAAGACGTTCTGCCTGGGTCAGGTTGTTTGAGAGTAGGTCATTTTCTTCATAGCGTTGGCTGATGATTTCAAGCCGGTCCGAAAAAGCTTTTTCGGTTGACTGGTAATGTGGACCTCCACTGCCCACCCTTGGGGAAGGGTGGGCAGGGTCGAGGACCTGCGTGTGAGCTGATAAAGTGGGGTTTTTGTGTCGCATATTACGCTTCTCCTCTGTAATAGAACGTTTGTTCTATTTATTGGCAAGTTTAGCAAATTTTCAAGCAAAAGAAAAGGGGTCAAAAGCGGAACTTTTGACCCCAAATTTTCCCTTTTCGGCACTTTTTGAGCCTATTTTTGTATACCGGCAGAAACTGGCGGTTGCTATGCGCAGAAAAGATTATGAAATGAATGCGGAATTTGGGTTTGAAGTGATCGACCATTCTGAATTCGGTGTCTTGAGCCTGGTAGATCCAAAGGGCGAGGTTTATTCTGTTCCCCTTTCCATCGCCCGGGACGGCAAGCAGCCGCGAATGAGGCTTTATCGATTACCTCGATTTACCGAATTGAAATCGGAGAAATAACCGCCAGGCGAAAAAAGTTTGACTCAATGGGCGAGGAGATGAAGTTCCAGCGGATGGAATGATTCAAGCACCGTTCGTTTTTGCGAGCCATTTCAGCAATCCTATCTCAATCCATCCATCATTGCGAGCCGTTTTGTCAATTAACCTCAAGGGAACTGCTTTCGTCCTTCTGACAAAACGGCGTGGCAATCTGCCGTAATACCTCTCGATATTATCCGGACTTGTTTGTCTACGAAACCCCTTCCAGCGAGGCGTAGTAGATGGATTAAGTGGGTGGACTTTGTAAAGGAACCTCAAATAATCGGCAGTTTTCGTCCATTTTGCTTCAGCCATAACCGCCGTTTTTGATAATCTGGAAGCATTTGAGCAACAAAATTCCAAAAGACAGCAGCATGATTGTGGTGGCGGATGTGAGCCAGTTCGTGTACGACCACGTATTCGAATTCCTCCAGCGGCAGCATTGCCAACCGGTAAGAGAAATTTAATGCGTTTTTTCCGCTGCAAGAGCCCCAGCGGGTTTTCGCGCTGGTTATTCGCAAAGATCTCACTTTTAAGCCCCATTTTGGAGCGTATTGATCGATGTAGATAGCGGCTAATCTGCGGGTTTCTTCACGGTAAAATGTTATAAACAACTTTGAAGCCTCATCGAAGCGGTCCTTTTGCAGTATAAATCCCTTATTGCTGCTGAAACTTAACCCATTTTTCACCTGATCGACATGTGTCAATTTCCAAAACCGCCCCAGGTAGAGGATTTGCACGCCATCATGATACGCCTGCTGAACATTGCCGGGAGTGATTTTTATCATTCGCGCTTTTGCCTGGGTGATCCAGCCAGACTTTTCCCGGACAAATTGCTCGATGATGCTCCTGCGGGTACTCATCGGGGCTCGCACGATCACTTTCCCTCCAGGCTTGACCTCGATAGCCATTGTTTTGCGCTTGCTATACTTGATTTCGTCGATCAATTCGTGCATTCCCTGATTATAGCCGTTGATCGTACCGATATTTACTTTGATCATGCCGGTCTTGCAAAGCACCCCAGCGCTGTAAGCGCATGTAGGCAGACCGAGCACGCGATCTGACCGCAGGTCCACAGATTTGGTATGCATCAAACCAGCTTCCACGCCCTTATGTCCGAACTGAAATGGCGTGCTCCTCTCGTAACCTCTCACCTTTGCTAAGCCTGTGAATGGACTGAAGCCAACCCATATGGCAGGGGTTTGTTCATTACCGACCACGCCAACCGGAATAAAGTACAATTTCAGGATATGTACAAGGCAAAATTACACAAAACGATCCTCCTGGTCATGGTTCTGTTGACCCTTCTCAGCGCTTGCTCGCAGACTTCCGGCAAAAGCTTACCGCTCGAAGATTACCGCGACCCCCAGGATCGCTACAGCTTTGCTATCCCGGAAGGCTGGGAAGCCAGCGTCGAAGACCAGCTGCTCACGATCGTTCCGCCTGGCTACGCTGGAGGTGAAGAAGAAGTAGTGGTCAGGGTCTACACCTCCTCCACCAACACCACAGACACCGCCACGCATATCGACCTGGCAAAAAAACAGATCGAACCTTTTCTTTCTGCCTACATCGACGACGAATATGAAGTGGTCAACGAGGGCGATACGCGTATTGATAAATACCCTGCCATGCTGCTCGATTTCGCTAAACCCTACGAAGACAGTTACATGCTTGGGCGGGTCGTGATCGTAGCCATGCCCTTCTATGTGCTCGTTTTCCTCGGAACAGGCGTCGAAGCCAATTGGGAAACTTTTTTGCCTACCTTCAATGAAATGCTGAAGCAATTCAGTCTTGTCAACCCTGTTGAACCAGAAGAATAACCATGCCTATGCGTCGACTGACCTTGCCATGGTTTTCCTGTCTCTACATAATAATTAGCCTTGCATTTTTCAACTCTTGCCAATACCAGCCTGCCAGCGCGGAGCGAACAGAAGTCCCCATATTTATCCCGCCAGCCCGGGGTGAATCCACACCTTCTCCTGCCTATACTCCGTCTCTTGTGGAGAACCTCCCATCCAAAACAGAAACTGTCAGCACCCCTTCACCCGAACCTGAGGAAATCAAGAATTGTGAACTCACGACGGACCCGGATTATGGCTTTTCGGCTGATGCGCCTATCCAGGTGGGC
This sequence comes from Anaerolineaceae bacterium, assembly GCA_011620465.1. Taxonomy (GTDB): domain Bacteria; phylum Chloroflexota; class Anaerolineae; order Anaerolineales; family Anaerolineaceae; genus Mesolinea. The sequence goes on from WOZC01000123.1 coordinate 15,214, forward strand.
AGCAACCAGTTGAGCGATGGTCCGGAACGCGAGCTGATTTATTTGCTCACGCTGCGGGGACCGAATGGGGAAGAAGTCTTCTATACCCGCCAAACTCCCCAGTTCAACCAGGCTGGCACAATTGTCGACCCATACCTGGTCGAATATGAAGGCATCAAAGAGCCGGTCACACTCTATTTTGACCTATATAACTACGCGCCGCTCCTCGTTCCGCTCGGCTTCACCTGTGAAGCCCCTTTCCCAATCCGACCTCCCCAGGAATAATTTATGCTTCGAGTCAACGCAGTTTTCCGACGTTATCCATTCCAATTCTGGCTGATGTTTTTTGGGTTGATAATCTCCAGCACAGGCACAACCATGGTCTGGCCATTTCTGACGATTTACGCTTCAGAAAAACTGTTGCTTCCCCTGGCAGCTGTCACCAGCCTGATGACCTTCAACTCGGTTTCTGGTTTAATCTCCTCAATTGTTGCAGGTTCACTCGTCGATCGTTTCGGTCGCAAAGGGATGATGGTGATCGGTCTTCTTGGGATGGCAGTCGTCTACCTTGGCTATATCCCTGCCATCGAATTCTGGCAGTTTGCCCTGCTGATGCTCCTCTCTGGTATCTTTAATCCACTTTACCGGGTTGGAACAGATGCGATCGTCGCTGATATGATCGAGCCAGAGAACCGCACGCAAGCCTATAGCCTTACCCGAATGGGTCGCAATGTGGGCGTTGCTCTCGGACCGATTTTGGGCGGTCTGGTGCTTTCACGTTCATACAACATCGGCTTTATTTCCGCATCGGTAGCCTTGACTTTCTTCGGTCTTCTCACCATCATTTTCCTCAAAGAAACTCTTCAACGAGATGAAGGCAAAAGCAAGGATTCCCTACGAGATCAGTTGAAAGTGGTTTCGCAGGCGCTGCAAAACAAAGCTTTCACTCGCATGATTGCCTCCTTTACTATGATGGATATTTGCGCTACGTTGATGTGGGTGGTGCTGGCTGTTTATATCAAGCAAAACTTCGGTATCGGCGAAGCACAGTATTCCTGGATACCTACCACTAACGCCCTGATGGTCATTTTCCTGCAGGTAGCAATCACACGCGTCTCCCAGAGGCACTCACCAACCAGGGTGATGCCTGTTGGCGCGGCTTTTTACGCGATAGCTATGATTTTCGTGGCAGTCAGCAGCAGTTTTTGGGGTTTTCTGCTGGCAATGATCATCATGACTTTCGGCGAATTGGTCGCTGTGCCAACCGCAACCGCTTATGTTGCCAACCTGGCACCACCCGATCAGAGAGGTCGCTACCTGGGCTTTTTTGGGCTTACCTGGTACATTGCCCTTTCGGTTGGACCAATGGGCGCGGGATTTCTCTCGGATAAAATCGGCATCCAGGCTCCCTGGTTTGCTGGTGCAGTTGTCGGCATGATTGCCGTTTTGATGTTCCTCAGTTTACGAAAGTTGGAAACCAGCCCAAATTGACTTTGCCGGTTTTTCAATCGATTACTTGATCAAAAGGACTCGCCTACGCCGCGTTTGTGGCGGCAATCCTTTCCAACTACCAACACCAATCAACGCGCTTGACAAACCCATGGATTCTTTGGATAATAGAACATATGTTCTGTTCAGAGATGCAATTATGACTCAAGTCTTCGTCTTCAGCGAGAAAGATACCTTCCAGGTGCTCACCTTTCCAGACAGCCCGGAAGAAATCGTTCACACCATCAATCAGGGTGACTGGCAATCCTTCCTGGGGTTCGACCCCCTACCTCTGCATGCCTGGGAGGCGATGCGGGTTGGAAGAATGGTCATCATTTATCCCCCTGTCCCGCCTGAAGATTACCCACAAATCATCCTGTCCCCCAAAGAATATCAGGTATTACAAGCTCTCTGTTCAGGGCAAACAAACGATGAAGCTGCTTACAACCTGCGGTTATCAGTAAGAACCATCCGGAAACGAAGCACAGTCCTTCGCTTGAAAATGAACGCCCGCACAATACCCGAATTAGTCGCTAAAGCGACTGCACTAGGTCTGGTCAAACCCGATCTGGATAATATCCCTGATTAAGCTATCCTTGCGAGATCTTTTGAACGCTTTCCCACATTGTTCTTGCAACGGTAAATGCGGCTTCCGGGTGTCCAATCAAACGGGAAGATGCCGCTGTTCGTTTCAGCTGTTCTTGTTCGTTTTTTAGCCAAAATTCGATTATGGTGGAAAATTCGCCTACATTCTCAACGATCGCCCCTGCCTGGTGGCTGGTCACATAGCGCACATTGCTCTCTTCCTGACCGGGCAGATAATCGACCAATAAAATTGGTAAGCCTGCTGCCAGCCCTTCAGAAAGGATCAGTCCGCCTGCCTTGGTGACCAGCAAATCTGAAGCCAGCATCCAGTCAGGCACGTTTTCTACATAATTATTAATGATAATAGGAAATTCAAAATGTTCCTCAAGAAGCGCCTGGTGCAGATCATCGTTACCACCCGCAATCACAACAACCTGGAAGCGGAAATTAAGATTGTCCAGAGCATGCAGGTTGTCCATGATATGTTCAACTCGGATGCTGCTGACAAACAGAATAGTGGTCAGATCTGGTTGCAGACCCAAGTCTTGGCGCAATTTTGCCCGGTCAACATCATCACAAGCAAATTTGGGGTTTACTGGTATGCCTGATATGCTCAATTTTCGCTGTGGCACACGGTTTTCAAGTGCTTTCACTTTCGCCCAGTCAGAGGCAATGAAAAACAAGTCAGGTCCAGGGGCAAACCAGAGCGAATGAACATCTGCCAGGTCAGTCACCACTGCATAAAGCGGGATCTTTAATTCTTGTTCTTGCCTTACTTTGCCGGCAGGTGCGTTGAACATGGGATTGGTGAGCAGAATGACATGCGGTAAAAATGATTTGACAAAATCACCAATGATTCGCTGCAAAAAAATAGTAAGAGCACCTTCCATTAATTCGCTGAACTGCCTGGAGTCACTGACTTCGTAACCTAACCGATACAAGCCGGGAATGTTACGGACGCCTTTATCGTAGTTTTTTTCGATCGGCTTCATCAAAGAAAGCGACGGACTATCGAGAATCGGGTTGATAACCAGGTTGACCTGTTCGTCACGATACAATTCGTTTAATGCTTTCGACACCGAAACCGCTGCGCTGCGGTGACCAAAACCAGCATCACTGGTCAGGATTAAGAATCGCTTTTTTTCTTCCATTATTTTATCCTGTCTTCTCAGATTTTATCCCCTCTGGCACATCCCCGCAACTCTCCTGTATCCCGCCCAGCGTAAACGCAAAACGCCGCCCATTAGAGTGGACGGCGTTTATTGCATATTTTGAGTTAATCAACGATGGTGATTGCTTCTTCAGGGCATTCTTCAGCAGATTCTCTGGTTGCTTCCTGATACTCTTCAGGCACGGGATCCAGTAGAACTTCGGCGTAGGGTTCATTCAGGAGGCTAAAAACCTCAGGCACAATACCTTCACAAATACCACAACCAATGCACTTATCAGGGTCTACAATAGCTTTCATTCCTTCTTTCCTTTCAGAAATAAATATTGAGCTTGATTCTTCAACTTCAGTATCTTCAAAAACTTCAGTTGTTGTCTCTTCATCACGGGGTGTCTCTGCTTCGTCTTCTACTTCAATTGCGCCTTCAGGGCAATCGTCAGCAGCTTGGCGGGCAACTTCTTGAAAATCCGCGTCAACAGGATCCATGATCACTTGTGCGACAGGTCCATCTTCCAAACTGAACACTTCTGGGGCACTGCCTTCGCAAATCTCACAACCGATGCACAGGTCTTCGTCTACACGTACTTTTATTCGACTACCTCAAGCTGGTTTTCCAGCTTTAAAAATCTGAGCAGTTTTCTGCTCTTCGCGCTTAGTATAACACGATGTTGCTCTTTGACCGTCTATTTCTTGTTAATGTTTCTTGTTAATATCTCTTCTTAATAGACGCTCCCAAGTCAACTGGGTTTCAAACTGAACAAACTTTTGAATGAATGCTTTTACTCCCGCTGAGATGATCCCGATGATCGAAGTGACACCAACAACTCCAACAACGATCAGGAAGGGAAAGGGTAACTTCGCCCATTCACCACCGAATAACGGAATTGGCTTTCCATTGAGACCGTAAACACTCAGTCTGGTCAAGTCTTGGAACCGCTCCGCGAATT
>WOZC01000123.1:19480-20872 GCA_011620465.1 Anaerolineaceae bacterium
CCATTGAGACCGTAAACACTCAGTCTGGTCAAGTCTTGGAACCGCTCCGCGAATTCCGGGTTCAGTGCCTGGCGTTTCCGAGCCAGTGCTTCAGGACTGCCAAGTTCCATCAATACTTCGTGTAACGGCATAAACATAACGTTCAATCAAGTTGTTTTTCATTTTGCTCCCCGATTATTGTTCTAACTATCTGATTCGTTTGATACCAATGGGCTCGCAGTCGTTAAAAAAAACGGATTCCTGCGGATGAAATTTGATAATACTTGCGCGGTTTGTCTGTGCTTGTATCCCAGTCTGAACTGAGTAATCCTTGCTTCTCAAGCAGGCATAAGAGGGGATGGACTGTATTCGCTTCGAGCAAGAAAACTGCTGCCTTTCCTTCCTCCTACTTATTTTTGCATTTTTTTTCCTGGATGTTGTATAGTTATCAAAACATTTTGGAGGACAGCATGATCTATCACATCACCACATACCCCGCCTGGCAGAGAGCCCAAAAGATTGGTGAGTATATTCCCGAAGCTTTTGCTGCTGACGGTTTTATTCATTGCTCTGATCATTATCAAATCGAAGGTACCGCCAATCGCTTTTATGCTTCAACCCCTGATTTGGTTGTGCTCGAAATTGACCCGGACAAGTTGGTCGCACCCCTGGTTTATGAAAACCTGGAGGGCGGTGAGATGACTTTCCCCCACATTTACGGACCACTGAACCTCGATGCAGTCGTATCCAATTTTGAATTTGATCGTTCTTCCGATGGTAAGCTTGCGCTCCCCGCTCACCAACAGCACCCCGAACCGACCCTATTCAGTGAGTTACCCTATGGTGCCGCCGGACGTGTTTTCCGTTCTCCTACACCCGGCAGCCACATGTTCGACCCGGAGGACCAGGTGCTTGATCTCTACCTGGCAAACAACATCAACACCGTGGTCGTGCTCAATTCAGAGGAAGAACACCTGCGTTACACTGGCAAAGATTTACTCCAGCGCTACGCTCAATCCGGTCTTCGGGTCATTTACGCCCCCGTTCCCGATTTTTCGGTACCAGAATCCGGTCATTGGGATCAAGCCCTCCATGCCGCAGTTAAAGCGGTACAAAATGGAGAAAACCTGGCAATTCATTGCCATGCGGGTGTCGGTCGCACCGGCATGTTTTCGGCGATGATGGCGCACGAATTGCTCGGCACGGATGCGAAAGAATCGATTGACTGGGTAAGAAGGTACATCCCTTATGCAATCGACACCGACTACCAGAAACGCTTCGTCCGTGAACATATTGATCGAGTAGATCATAAGAAATAACTGGGAGTATTCGCCATTGCCATGTTCGCAGCAACGAAGCAATCTTATCGTTTAAAGAGAGACTGCCAAACCTTTTGCCAAGCAATATCCACCG
>WOZC01000063.1 GCA_011620465.1 Anaerolineaceae bacterium
GCCGGGACAAAGCGTTTGCTTGGTGGGCAGATTGATTTAACCATGTCAATTTGGAATACTTACCTATTTAATCAGGAGAAAAATGGACAATAAAGAATTATTAAAACGTGTCAAGGAGGATAAGGTTTCCTTCATATCCTACCAATTCACCGATATCAACGGGGTGGTCAAATCGTTGGATGGTCCGGTTGGCAGGCTCGAAGAGGTATTGGATGGCGGAATATGGTTTGACGGTTCATCAGTGGAGGGCTTTGCGCGCATCCAGGAGAGTGATATGCACCTTCGAGTTGACCCCGACACATACACCATCCTGCCCTGGTCTGATCCGGAATACCGGCGCGCGAGGGTGTTATGCGATATATACCGACCAAATGGGCAGCCTTTTGAAGGGGACCCGCGTGGAAGGCTCAAAGCTGCTCTAAAAAAGGTCAAAGAGGAACGTGGCTGGACTTACAACATTGGTCCGGAACCGGAATTTTACCTTTTTTTGCGAAATGGCCCTGAAAAGACCCACCCGGTACCCTATGATGTTGGCAGCTATTTTGATTTTTCGGCAAACGACCAGGCTGTCAATATCCGAACTGAAATTATCTCCTCGCTGCACATGATGGGTTTAAAGGTTGAGGTCGGGCATCACGAGGTTGGACTTGGACAACATGAGATCGATTTTCAGTTTGACGACGCGCTAAAGACCGCAGACAACGTTCAGACCTTCAAATCGACAGTAAAGGCGATAGCGGGGAGGCATGGCGTGATCGCTTCTTTCATGCCAAAACCAATTTATAATGCGGCTGGCTCAGGAATGCACTGCCACCAATCTGTTTATGACGAAGATGGCAACAATTTGTTTTATGACAAGACTGACCCCATGCATTTGTCTGAATTGGCAAAACAATTCATCGCCGGACAGTTGAAACACGCACGGGCTCTTTCGGCGGTTCTGGCGCCAACAATAAATTCATATAAGCGGCTGGTTCCTGGCTATGAAGCGCCAGTCTATGTTGCCTGGGCACAGGTGAACCGCTCTGCACTAATTCGAGTCCCCCAGGTCAACAATGGCAATACAAAGGCGGTGCGAATCGAGTTGCGCTGCCCGGATCCTTCCGCAAATCCTTACCTGGCGTTCACATCGATGCTGGCGGCCTCCCTGACAGCTGTGGATGACCGATCGATCACTTGCCCTGAGCCGGTCAACAACATCAATCTCTATGAACTCAACGAGAAAGAACGCGAACAGGAAATGGTAAGCGCATTGCCGGGTTCACTTGAAGATGCACTGATTGAGTTTAAGGCTAATCCGCTGCTGAAAGACGCTCTTGGTGATACCCTTTATGAGACTTTTGTCACTTCCCGGGAAGCTGAAATTAAAGAATATCGCACCAGAGTCACCGATTGGGAGGTTATGCGTTACCTGGAAACGATCTGATCGTTCTTGATGTTATAAAGCGCATGGAAAAACAATATTTTCATGCGCTTTTTGTTAAAACTGAGTAAATAAAAATTTCTAACGTCTACTGAAAAAACCATAATAGCTGACCAAGATTGAGCCAATAGATCAGTTTTAGTGGTTTAGTTCTGTCTCGGTCATTCTGATGGTCCATTTCATGTAGTTAATTTTCATGCCTTTTAGGACATTTCTAAATTGCTATTTTAGACACTATCATGTTGCCACTACACTGAAATAAGATCAGAATCATAAATTTTTAATTAGTGCCCTTGATACCATCATCAATGGTAAAGCAAGGTAAAGCATTGATGACTTGGAGCATTTACTTTTAAGTATACTTTTTGCACTCTACTGTATAATTGGACAAACTTGGAAAACTTAGCGCCTGACCTGCTACGGCAGATGACGAGGTGGGAGGTTTCTTCTCGCAAGGGAAGACTAACCATGACAACATGGGAAAATCGATATATCGGCGGATGCCTCCAGGGTTAACTCCCTTTTTTCAAGATAGATAAAAGAAAAAAATGAGGAGCACTTATGTGTGGAATTGTTGCGTACATTGGCGGACAGGATGCCACGCCTATAGTCGTTGATGGACTAAAAAAACTTGAGTACCGTGGTTATGACTCCGCTGGCATAGCTATTTTAGATGATGGCAAAATCGAGATCAGAAGGGCTGCCGGTAAAGTCGCGTTGCTGGAAACGCTGATTGAAAAAAATCCAGTCCAAGGAACCACAGGAATCGGACACACCCGTTGGGCAACGCATGGTGCCCCCAGCGAGCTCAACGCCCATCCTCATCTCGGGATGGCCGGCAGGATCGTCATTGTCCATAACGGCATCGTTGAGAACTATCTTTCTCTCAAGGAAGAATTAGTGTCCGAAGGTGTTGTTTTCAAATCTGAAACGGATACTGAGACTATCGCTCATCTTATTGAGATTTTCTACAACGAAACAAACGACCTCACTGCGGCTGTTCAAAAAGCACTCAAAATGATCAAAGGTGCTCATGGTCTGGTTGTTATGTCAACCGTTGAACCGGAAAAGTTGATTGCAGCCAGGTTAGGAAATGCAGGTGGAGTTGCGCTCGGAATTGGTGAAAATGAGATGTTCATCGCAAGCGATATACCCGCTATTATGGGTCATACTCGAAAAATTGTCTTCTTAGAATCCGGTCAGTTCGCAATCGTTCGGAGAGATGGATTTTCAATTAATGACCTGGAAGGCAACCCAGTTAACTCTGAAATTCAAAACATACCATGGGACCCTATCTTTGCCGAGAAGGGTAAGTATCGCCACTTTATGCAAAAGGAAATCCATGAACAAGTGCGCTCCTTATCTGACACGCTTAGCGGTAGAGTTGATTTTCAGGAATATCGGATCATCTTACCGGGTTTGAATTTAAACAAGGAAAAGGCACAGAAGATCAAGAAAATTTTCATTACAGCTTGTGGAACAGCTGCCTATGCTGGTATGGTCGGCAAATATCTGATTGAGCATATTGCTCGAATCCCGGTTGAAGTTATGGTTGCATCTGAATTTCGTTACTGCGACCCCATTTTAGATGACGGAACGGTTGTATTGGCAATCTCCCAATCTGGTGAAACTGCTGATACGCTGGCGGCAATGGAGGAAGCACGAAAAAAAGGCGCGACTTTATGGTCAATCGTGAACGCGATTGGCTCGCAGGCAATGCGCATAGCTGATGGTTGTATTTCTATGCAAGTGGGACCTGAAATTGGAGTGGCTTCGACCAAAGCTTTCACTGCGCCAATCCTTGACCTCTATATGATTGCAGTTTATCTGGCAGATCTGCGCGGTACGATTGACCGAGACAGACGATTAGAACTCGTCAAAGATTTATTGATAGTACCATCGTTGGTTGAAAAAGCCCTGAATAACGACAGAGCAGTCAAGCAAATCGCTAATCGTTACAAAGACATCAAAGGCGCATTGTATATTGGCAGAGGATTAAATATGCCAATTGCGTATGAAGGTGCATTGAAGTTGAAAGAAATATCTTATATTCATGCTGAAGGTTATCCAGCGGGTGAGATGAAACATGGTCCGATTGCCTTGGTAGACAAGGATTTGCCGGTAGTCGTTATTGCTACTCAAGATCCCTGGTACGACAAAGTGATCAGTCAGATTGAACAGGTTAAAGCACGCAGTGGTAAGGTTTTGGCAGTAGCTACAGAGGGTGATGAACTCATCCCGACGATAGCGGATGAAATTTTCTGGATACCTAAGACTCCCTGGCTTTTGAACCCGGCAGTGACAATCATTCCGCTGCAACTTTTTGCCTATCATATCGCGGCTTTTCGTGGACTGGATATTGACCAACCAAGGAACCTGGCAAAGTCGGTCACAGTAGAATAATCGCTACCTTTTATCTAAAAAGCTAACCATAAAAGGGATACTGTTTCATACTGCATATTTCAGAAAAATTCAGTCAAGGAGAGTTCTTTATTCATCCTATTCTTGAGTAATTGTACCCAAAGTTACCGCGGCTGCTTTTTGCATGCTCCGCCCATCAGTGGCTTTGTCCAACTAAGTCTCTCATTTGAGTTCTTCCTGGGTCATACTGATGGCCCATTTCATGTAGTTTATTTTTATGCCTTTTAGGACATTTCTACATTGCTACTTTAGGACATTATCATGTTGCCACTACATACAGTTCGACAGGACGAGTAAACCATTCTCAACTGGGTTATAATTTTTCTATACAAGGATGTTCTTTTGT
>WOZC01000131.1 GCA_011620465.1 Anaerolineaceae bacterium
AAGAAATGGAAACGAGCCTTATTGAACCGCACCTCCTCGATTGGATTTTATGTCCAACTTTTGGGGTGCAGTTCAGTTTCAATTTTTTTTACGCCTTTTTCACCTGATTCCGTCATTAGTGTTGGTCGTTAAGGCTTGATCTGCTGATAATCAACCGATAGTTCGCTGGAGGTGTTGATCGAAACTTTCAGTTGATTTGAGCCGGATACAACGTTCATCTGCGCTTGCTGCCCATCCGCTGAAACTGAAAGCACTTGCCAGGTTGCCTGGGAAAGCCAGGGGTTTGCCTCCCGAAAATCGGAAAGCTGGCGGAGCAGGCGGGCGGTTTCAGACATGGATGCGGTATCCCAGGGCATCGGCAGGCGGGCTTCGTCGAAACCCGAGGAACCCTGGTCGTGGATGGAGCCGTGCTGGCTGAGATCGAATTCAGTGCCATAGTAAACGATAGGAGGCTGTGGAAGCAGGTAGAGCAAGCTCAAGGCAGCGTGCAAAGCAGAATGGTTGCCTTCAGCGGTGAATATGAAACGGTTCATATCGTGGTTATCGATAAAAGCAGGGCGGCTGAAAGCAGGGGGAAAGGCATCCTGATAAACCTGGAGGTAACCAGCCAGGCGGGCAGCATCCCAGTTGCGGGTTGCAAAGGTTTCGCGCAGAGCCTGGCAGGTGAGAAAGTCGAGCGTACCATGCATACTGCCGAAAAGCTGGATTTGTACCTCAGCCGCAGCGACCACCTCCCCAAAGGTCCAGCACTCCGGGTTGATCTCAAGGCAGGCGCGCTGGAAGTCCACCCAAAAATCCCGTCCAGGTCCGATGGCATAATCGAGCCGGTAGCCGTCCACCCCCAGCTTAAGCCATTTTTGAGCGGATTCAAGCAGGTGAGCACGGGCCGGAGAACCAAAGTGAAGGTTGAATTCAGGCATGGTCCTGATGTTGTAATAGCTGAGGTAGCGCTTTGGCCATTTTGTCCACGTGAACCAGCCAGACTGGGCATTGATTTGATCTGCTAAACCACGTTGGAAGGCTGGGTGTTGGTCTGAACAATGGTTGGCGACAAAATCGAGCATTACCTTCATCCCTTTTTTATGAGCAAGGGTCAACAACTCGACCAGGTCTTCCTCGCTTCCGAGACGGGGTTCAATCTGCTTGTAATCACAGATGTCATAGCCGTGATGGGAGGGGCTGCTAAAAATGGGGGTCAGCCAGACCGTGTTGAACCCGAGCCCATGGATGTGATCGAGCTTCTCAATTACACCCCGCAGTGTGCCTCCAAAAGGCTTGAGCAGGTCATCGGTCTGGAGCCAATCGCGGTCCGAACCAGGGTTAAAGCGGTCCACAAAGACCTGGTAAACACGGGCAGTTTTGGACCAGATTGGGGCGAGGTTGTGTGGATTCAGCCACTGGGCAAACTGGGTTGCCTCCTCTTCTGATGTGGCTTGATTGTCGGCGTAGATGCTGGAACCGTCGGACAACGCGGCATAGACATAATAGCGCAAAACGGCGCTTTCTTTTACCTGCAGCTGAACCTTCCAGGTCTGCAGCCAGCCCCAGGTGAGGGTATCCCACTTCAGGTCAGCTTTTTCAAATTCCAGTTCCTCTCGCGAAGCCCAATCGTCGAGAGTAAATACCAGATGAAGGGATTGAACTGACAGCTGGCTGTGGCTGCTGGCTTCGATGGTAAGGCAAGCTTTTCCCTCGGAAAAAACGGTTTGAAGGCGGTCCAAGTGGTGAATCCCCAGCAGGCGCTGGCTTTGATAGCTGGCTCTGCGGAAGCTTATTCCAAGTGTTCCAAAGAGGGTGTCCGGGTATTTCGGTTTGTTGGCTGGCATTTGTACCTCCACGGTTAAAGAATTTTACCTGAGAAGAATAAATGTGGCTTTAACATAATATAATCCAGGGGATGAAGAAAACCCAAGGTTGGATTGATAAGGTTTCTGGCGAAGCTTTGCTGTTCCTGACGGCAATCATATGGGGTACTGGTTTTGTCGCCCAGCGCAAAGCAATGGAATTTATGCAGCCTTTTGCTTTCATCGCGCTGCGATTTTTTCTTGGCTGCCTGGTATTGCTGCCGGGTTTGATTGCGGGAAGGATCAGGGATAAACAGGAAGGGAACCCAACCCATGAATCGAAAAAACCCTTTCCAGGGGTTGTTTTGTCTGGTCTGATCAGTGGTTTGTTTTTGTTTGGCGGTACGAGCTTGCAGCAGCTTGGGATCATGACCACAAGCGCTTCCAAGGCGGGCTTTCTGACCTCGTTGTACCTGGTGTTGGTGCCTGTGATCGGGTTGTTTTTGGGAAAGAAGCCTAACCGTTGGGTTTGGATAGGGGTGGTGCTGGCATTATTGGGTGTTTATTTTTTGTCAGTGGATATGCAAATGACCATTCAACGGGGAGATATCTTTCTGATCGTCGGAGCACTGTTTTGGGCGATGCAAATTTTGGCATTGGACCATTACAGCACCAAGACGAACACTCTGAAGCTGGCATTCGGTCAATTTTTGGTGGCGGCAGTCCTGGGGTTGGGCGTGAGCCTGGTGGTTGAGAGCCGGGCACTGGTACCGATTACAGCAGCCTGGGGTCCTCTTTTATATTCCGGGATAGTGGCGGTTGGGATCGGCTTCACCTTGCAGGTTTTTGGGCAAAGCAAGGTAGACCCAGCGCTTGCCTCCCTGATTTTGAGTCTTGAAGCAGTTTTTGCTTTGTTCGGAGGGATGCTTTTCCTGGGAGAAAGATTGAGCGGCAGAGAATGGTGGGGCTGCGGGCTGATGTTGGCGGCTGTGGTTCTTGTCCAGCTGAAAGGTCAACAGCGGAAGACGGAATAGAACGGAAGCTTATTCCAATCGCGACCACCAAAATTTCCAGTATTGACATAAGACGTTTATCTAATAGAATAGATTAATATCTGTTGGAGGTAAACATGCCGTCTATTATTAAAACCAAAATTCATTGGGATATTGGCACAGCGTATGACTTGTTTATCAGCCTGAGGGTCTTGCACGAGCCTGAGAGGTACGGAGTCAGGGCTTCCTGGGCTGCTGGGGTTCGATCCCGAGTTCCGGTTGAATTCCGCGAAGTTTTGGAGCAAGCGGTTCTCCTCCGCCTTGTGCCGCTGGCTTTTGTATATTCGACAAGCGAACCCAAAGATGCCGCCCAATTGTTGGCAAAAATGAGAAGTATTCCCGCAGGAGAACTTCTGGAAAAAATTACCGTCCTGCCGAATACGCTGGAGGATGTCAGGGAATTTTTCCTGGCGACCACACCAACCAAAAAATGGACCAATGAGGATACTCAATTTTTGATGCAGCGACTGGGAATCGAAGATTCAAAAGAAACGAAAAAGCTATTCAAGACTTTTTATGATATCTGGTCCAACCGCGAGGAATTTGGTGAAAAACTAGTCCGGGGATTGCAGGCTTATGTTGACACCTTTTTCGCGGAAGAGGAGCTGCGCATCCTGCCTGTTTTGCAGCAAGAATTGTCCTATGCGCGTATGCGTGCCGGCAGCCGCCCTCTACCAGCCATGTTGGAAGAAATCACATCCGGTGTTCGATACGGCGATTTTGAGCATCTTTCCGATATCATCCTGGCTCCGATCTTTTGGGGCTCGCCTTTCATGTTTTCGGAGCATCTGACAGACTCGAAGTTGATCGCTCTTTTTGGCGCACGACCCGGGACCATGTCAATTATTCCCGGAGATGTCGTCCCGGATGGACTGTTGCGGGGAATGAAAGCCATGGCAGATCCGACCCGATTAAAAATTTTGCGCTACCTCGCCCAGGAACCCCAAACTGCATCAGAGCTTTCGAAGGTATTGCGCTTACGACCTCCTACAGTAGCGCATCATCTGACCCAGCTTCGCCTTGCTGGCATGGTCCAGGTCTACCTGGATCCCAACGGAGAACGGAAGTACTCGGCAAGGTATGAAGGTTTTGATGACACACAGGACTTGTTAAATCGTTTTATACGCGGCGAATAGTTTTGGCAACAGAACAATTGATTCCAGAGGAAAATAAGAGCTCAGTTTTGGCTACGTATATCAGCCGAATTCGAGCGTTTAGTCGCAATGCCCGGCTTTATCTTCTGAGTGAAGCCGTATATGGCACAGCGACGGGCATTTTCCAACTCCTATTCAATTTCTACGCCCTCAGCCTTGGTTACAACGAAGCTGTATTGGGGAACATGGTCGCCGCAAGAAGCATGACCAGCCTGATCATGGCAATTCCTTGCGGCTTTTTGACCGACCGTATCGGACGGCGCAATTCGATCGTTATCAGTATTGCCGCTTATTCCGCCTCCGTGGCTTTGATGCTCCTGTTTCCGTCCAGCCTGGTGTTTTTCGCGATGAACATTATCCAGGGGTTGGCTCAGTCGCTGTCAGGTGTGGCAATGGGTCCCTTCCTGATGGAAAACAGTAAAGACGCTGAGCGCACTTACCTTTTCAGCCTTTCTTCGGGTATGCGCATGACCGCCACGTCTGTTGGGCAGTGGATTGGCGGCTACCTGCCGACCTTTTTTGCATTGCGACTGGCAATCAGTGCCATGGACACAAAATCGTATTCTTTGTCATTATGGGCTGTGGCGTTGAGCGGCTTTTTGTCTGTACTGCCGATGTTGTTTGTGGCAAACCGAGTCTCGAAAACGACGGATCGACCAACCTTTGCGCCGTTGAGCTTTATCCGGAAGAATCCGGGCAAAATTGAAAAATTGATCCTGCCAACGCTGATCACATCGGTGGGTGCCGGCTTGATCATGCCCTTTATGAACGTCTTTTTCCGTAACGTCCATCACCAGAGTGACACCTCCATCGGTGTGATTTTTGCCTGGGGCAGCCTGGCGATGGGCTTGGGGTTGATCATCGCTCCCGCACTGGCAGAACGCTTTGGGAAAATCAAGGTCGTGGTGGTCAGCCAGGCATTATCTGTGCCCTTCTTAATGATGCTTGGGTTCGCGCCCGGCTTTGGGATCGTACTGGTGGCGTATTATGTGCGCACGATGTTGATGAACATGAGCTCACCGATTTATTCAACATACGTGATGGAACAGGTAGATCCGGAATCGCGCGGTATGCTGGCAAGCCTGACCAGTATGGCATCGAACTTTGGCTGGGCTTTGAGCCCGACGATCAGCGGCTATCTCCAGATCCGGTATGGTTTTGGTCCGCCCTTCCTTTTGACTATTTTGCTCTATACGATCGCGATTGGGATGTACTACGTTTGGTTCTGGCGACCTGATCGAAACAAGCATGCCCAGGTCAGCGTGTGATCCAGGTATATTCTTCGGAACTTGGACCGACTAAAACCTGGCGACCGTCTTTAACAAGCATACCAGCGTAATTACCAGGTCGGGCGATTGCCTCCCAACCATCAAGAATTAAGGGCAGCGCTCCTTCCGCCGGTATCCATTCACCATTGTATTTTCGCGCAATATGCAGGTGTGTGCCGGTGGAAACCCCGCCCTCACAAGAGGGGTGACCCACGGGAGCGTCCTGAGCTAACCAGGTACCCACCCCCACTCGTCCTGCGGGTGCCAGGTGCATATAGAGCAAAACCCAACCTGTACCTTCATTGCCATCGCCATCCAGATCAAGAGCGACAGCACCACGATTGCTGCGAACCACCAAACATGATGGAGTGGAAAGCGATAAAGCCGGCAATCACAGAGACCCGCGAAGGGATCCTGCCACCTGGGTTTGTTGAAAATAAAGATAAGCAGCGGTGGCTGCAATATTTTCGCTGGGAAAGTTACATGCCGATAGAAACAGAAGGCTGGCTGCAGACAAAGAAACCAGCAGCCAAGAAAGTCTGAATTGGTGGGATTTTGGTGAACTACTTTTCAGGGTTGATGCGGAACTCATAGATCCCCTGATCATACTGCCATTCATGACCACAACCAGGGCATATCTGGGTCATTTTCAGCTCGGGTAAGGCGTGGGAGCAAATGGGACAGGAAAAAAAGCTGCCGTCCACCGGCTTTTCGGTTGCACCAACGGCTCGATTGAGCGTGAACATGCTGGGAGTGTAGCCGTTGACCAGTTTCTGGTCCTGCAAACGCGCGTCCCATTTGACCAGGCGTTCATGCGCGATATGGTTTTTGAACCAATCGGAACGGAAGAAAGACAAACCCAGGCTTCTCTCATTCTCAAAACCGCTCTGCCTGAGGGTTTCAAGGATAGTTTTGGGATGAAAGTTGTAATTTAGTTGAACGAATTCAACCTGCTCTGGAGAAAAAGGATTCCAGGCTTGCCTTCTGATCAGCCAGCGAAAAATCGATTTAAGGTTGCGCTTGTTGGCAAACTCAAGCAGAAAAAGACTGTCCTCTGTCATGACGCGGCGAACTGATTGTAAAGTTTGAGAAGCGTCAGCCATGTGATGCAGCGTGCGGATCATGGTGGCACCGTCGAAAAGCCCGCTCACAAAGGGGAGTTTGTAAATATCCGCGGCAACATAGAGGTAGTTGTCGCTATCCCCAAGGCGCTCCCGGGCTTGCTGAAGCTGCGTGCGGGAATAGTCCAACAGGACGATTCGCTCCCAACCTTTGTAGCGCTGGGTTAGCCTGCCAGCCCCTGCCCCTAATTCGAGCATGAGATGACCACCCTGTGTGAACAGCCTGTCTATTGCCACGGTTTCGACCGCGTCTTCATAGCGGCGGTTAGCGCCATCCCAAAATCGGGATTGGTAATCTGAGCCCTCATAGGAGCAGACTGGTGGCGTGGTGTCTGGTTTGGTGGTCATAGTAAATCAATACATTCGGGCAGGTTTACCGGTAACACCCGAAGAAACCTCCTTACCGCTGCTTCCTCTCGGACCTGACGGGGTTCGTAGGGCTCCGCCGCACCGGTCCCGCCCGAATGCGGAATTAAGGATAATGGATAGGGGGCAGGATGTCAAATGGTTTAATTCAAGCGCTGGTCGCAAATTTGAGAATAACCGCATCCACGACAGCGGGCTGGCTGTTGGTGGGAACGTTGTGCGAATCGTGCTCTCTCCACCGAACGCAACTCCTTGAGTAGAATAAGGAGTTTTGATTCCAATTGGTTTGTGTACGAGATTGTGAAGGATTTGTTTTGATAACGAATGATGCCATAAGGAGGGCGCTGACCATAATGCCGGTTCACCAGGTGGCAATAGGCAGCCAGCTGCATGATGTGTGAATCCCATGGGTAAGCAGGCGCGTTTCCACTTTTTAGCTCAACAGGAACCACCTGTCCGTTTTCGTCTTTCATAACGTAATCTGGCTTGCCGACCAATTCCAGGTCGGGGTCATACAGGGGTTTGGGCAAAACCTGGAGGTAGTTGCTGTCGGCATAGAGCAAGTCACCTGAAGGAAGCCCGGTGCTTTTTCGCTGACGACGGCTGATAAGCCAGAGCAGCAGACCAAGAACCAGCAGCAGGATCGCCCAATGAAAGGGTCTCATGAGAGCAGGCTCCAAATCAGCAAACAGACTCCTGCGATCAGAAGAACCAGCCCCACCCATTGGAATAGCTGGGATTGTTTCACCGTGCGGCTATGAGATTGATGGACCTGGCTGCCCAGGTCCATTTCAGGTTGATTTTCGGATTTTTCGCCCTGGAGGGCGTACCACCAGGAGCGCTGGCAGTACAGGAATGCTCCAAGTTCAGAGGCGCTGATCTTGCGCATCAGCTGACTTGGGCTGAAAGTTGCCTGGATAGCTGATCCAGCTTTTGCGCCAGTTGTGCTTCACGGTAGGCGACTGTGATATCTGCGCGCGTGCGTTCAATGATCCCACGGGCTAAATCCGTGCGGCGACGCAGCCCTTCGGTGATGGCGTCGGGGTAGTCCATCGTAACCAACTGGGTGTAAACCTCGTCCATCATGTCCAATAAGCGCTCCACTTCGTCATTGTAGCCAGGACGCAGGAGGTCAAGGCAGCGCCGGCGGAGTTCACCGAGCGTCTCAGTGAGACCGTTGAGGTAAGCTGGGTTTTCAGCGTTCAAGTCTTCTGGCGTGGGTAAGGGCAGCCCCAGGATCATAGCAACGGTCAGCTCAGCTTCGCAATACTCTTTGACCGCATCCTGTGTATAACCGGCGAAGTAAAGATCAGGATGAGCGTCTTTTAATGTCAGGCGCAAATGATTGACCAGTTCACGCCCCTGTGCTAACTCCTGGCGTGCCTCGGTTTCTTCGTTGCGGTGAATAGCGCGGATTGCCAGCGAGGCATGTTTGATACATTGGCGGGCATCTCGCAATGCCTCGTCTCGTAACGCGGTTTTGTTTTCAAAATCAGTACGGATATCCTCGCAGATTTTATCCAGTGCTTGCATTACTTTTCACTTTCCGGTTGATCGGGGTTATTGCTGCCGCGGAAGAGTTCATCTGCCAGGGTGGAACCATGAGGGACTTTGATTTCCCCGAAATTGTCTTCATAGCGCTTGATGTTTTCATTCAAGGCGCGCTGTAACATTTTCATTGCCAAAGGTGAAAGGATCAGGCGGGTATTCACTTTAGGGTTGGTCACACCAGGTAGCATGGTCACAAAATCCATTAAGAATTCTGGAGCGGTATGGGATATATAAGCTACATTGACGTAGCGAGCCTCAAGATCTTCTGGAATCTGAACCTGGATTCGTTTGATATCAGCCATGCGTCCCTCCTAAAAGGGAATGTCCTCGTCATCGTCCATCGGACCTAAATTCTGGTTGCTTTCTTCGCCCTTGGGGGTCAGGAAGCGCACAGTTTCAGCGGTGATCTCGTAACTGGCACCCCAGTTGCCGTCTTTACGCTGGAAAACGGTAGGATTACCGCTTGAATCCGGGCGCAAGCGACCTTCGACCAACACTTTTGAACCCTTGTGAAGGTATTGATTGCAGCTTTCAGCCTGTTTGCCCCAGACAGTGACGCGGAACCAGGTGGTTTCCTCTTTTTCGCTAAAGCGACGGCTCGTTGCTACGCTGAAACTGGTAACAGGGTTGCCATCGGGGGTATAGCGCATTTCCGGGTCTCGACCCAGGTTGCCTATGATGATTATTTTCTGATACATGGAATTTCCTTTCGTGTGTGGTTTTTTGTGTGTTGAGTTAATCGGTTTGTTCCTTAATTTTACATCATTCTCGGGAAATCTCATCAAATGCAGTATGGGTGTTTTGAAGAACAAGATTCTGAAGATTGCATTAGCGGACCTGACCATAACATCCGTATCTTCTTTGGAATACCCGGTCAATAGTTGGTGTATATGACTCTTCTGTCAATCTTTGTCAATCTTGACGCTTTCGCCAAAAATACGATATACTTCAACCTCGCCGGGGTGTAGCGCAGTCGGCTAGCGCGCTGCGTTTGGGACGCAGAGGTCGACGGTTCGAGTCCGCCCACCCCGACCTTTTTCTATAGCTCGGCAAAGCGACAGACGTGAGTACTCCCTTTCTCTCCCTCATCATTCCCGCCCATAATGAAGCTGAGCGCCTGCCCCAATCGCTAAACCAAATTCAACAATTCGTCGTACAGCAACCTTTCGAATCAGAGGTACTGGTTATCGAGAATGCCAGCACAGATGACACGGCTAAGATCGTAGAAGAGCATCAAACTGGTTTCCCGCAATTGAAATTGATCAGGCTCGAGCAGGGGGGCAAAGGCAACGCCATCCGCACTGGTATGCTCGCTGCCAGTGGGGAGTACCGCTTCATGGCAGATGTCGATTTTTCCATGCCAGTGGAAGAAATTAGCAGATTCTTACCGCCAATGCTCATCCAACCCCAGATTGCCATTGCCTCGCGCGAACAGCAGGGCTCAAAACGGATTGGTGAGCCTTTTTACCGCCATTTGATCGGGCGTGTCTTTAACTATTTAGTGAGACTGCTTGTTCTGCCAGGTTTGCAAGATACGCAGTGCGGATTTAAATGTTTCAGCGCTGAAGCTGTTGAGAAAATCTTCCCAAAACAAACCCTGGAAGGCTGGAGCTTCGACGTGGAAGTGCTTGCCATAGCCCGGGAGCTTGGATTTGAAGTAGTCGAAGTGCCAATCACCTGGACCTTCCAGGCGGGTTCACGCATGAGCATCTTGAGCGACAGCTGGCGGATGTTTAAAGACCTGCTGTTGATCCGTTCCAACAAACGCAAAGGGCTGTACCGTGGCAAAACGCTTTGACCACAATCTGATCCCACCTTACCCCACTCTTGACTTTGAAAAAGCCCAGTGGCAGCAAGGCTGCCAACTTGTCGCCGGACTGGATGAAGCTGGCAGAGGCGCCCTGGCGGGTCCACTTTATGCTGCCGCGGTCGTCTTACCGTCTGTTGACCCGAAGTTGGAAGAGAAATTGCTGGGCGTGAGGGATTCAAAACAGATGACAGCCTTTGAACGCGAGCGTATGACCCCAGTGATCAAGACACTTGCTATTGATTTTTCCGTTGCCTGGGTGAACCCGGAAGAAATTGATCAGATAGGGATGGCGAAGGCGGGCAGGTTGGTCTTCCAACGGGCGATCAGTGGATTGAAACAACCTCCAACACACCTGCTTATCGATTACTTTAAGCTTCCCGAGGTGAAGATCCTTCAAACCAGCCTGGTCAAAGGTGATCAACGCAGCATGTCAATTGCCTGCGCTTCCGTGCTTGCCAAGCAAGCCCGTGACCAGCTTATGCTTGAAGTGTCAATTGATTATCCCAGTTATCACTTTGATCAAAACAAAGGTTACGGCAGTCCGGAACACCTTCAGGTAATCGATGAATTGGGTCTGTGCCCACTGCATCGGCACAGTTTTTGCGACCACTTGCTGCAAGGCCGCTTGTTCGATTGAGGGCGGAACAGCACGGTCATCGTTTGATATCTTTCTTATTGACATTAATGACGGCGGAATGAGGTGGGCGAGATATCTGTTCTGACCGAAATTTCGGACCCAGCTCACTCCGCCCTATGGCTGTCATTCAAAGCGTTGGCAGCAACACAATATATTTCTTTTCGTAGATACCGAGATTGGATGGGTCTTGAACATTGGTTCATCCTATATCCGGTTTCCCATCCAATCCGGCGAATGATAGCGAAGCATGGATCGGTTTCCGTAGAATTATTGTTTGCCGGATTGAGAGCGCGACAAATTATCGGTAGGCAAAGGTCACTAGCGCTCTCAATCTCGGTCTACGAAAAGACCTCCATGAACCCACAGGAGGCGTGATAAAATTAATACATAACGAAAAGGAACCAAAATGACACAACACACCGAACCCAACTTTAGTAAAGAACAACAAATCGCTGGGCTGATCGAGCAAATTAGCGCCTACATCGAGCAGTTTCACCATGGTTCGGTCGAGTTGATTTCCATCGAGGGAAATGTCATCAATGTACGCCTGGGTGGAGCTTGCGCTGATTGCGAACTATCAACGCAAACACTGCAGGGTTGGGTAGCCGGCACCATTCGCCAGTTCTTTCCTGATGCTGTCGTTGTTGCTATCGAATAGTCTTTCTTAACCCAGTTCCCGATAGGTTGGGGCTGAAGGAGTTTGAATTTCCTTTTGCACTGTCTGGTAAAGCGTCTCGCCGCGCAAATCTTCGATGGTGTAGCAGACTGCATCCATATCTTCTGCCAGGCGCTGAGCCAATCCGCTGTCAAAAACTTTCTGCTCCATATTGATGACCACGCTGTGGATTTTTTCAGCCGCAAACATGCAAGCCAGTTCGGAGATTTCTTCTGCCACCGGTCGCCTGGGAACGAGCGGCACGTTGCCAGCACCGTCGGTCAGGACGATCAGCAGCGGTTGAACATCCGGATGAAGGATTTTTTCGCGCTGCAGGACTTCAAATGCCATCTGAAGTCCAGCAGAGAGGGGTGTTTTCCCGCCTACGGGTATGTTTGCCAATGCCCTTTGCGCCAGCAGCACAGAGTTGGTAGGTGCAAGTACCAGGGTAGAGCGATCTTTCTGGAAAACCACCAAACCGACGCGGTCGCGGCGCTGGTATGCATCGGTCAACAGCGAAAGAATGGCTGCCTTGGTTGCTTTCATGCGTTCTGCCACTGCCATAGACCAGGAGCCGTCCACCAAGAACAAGATCAAGTTGGCGGTCTTACGAACGCGCACTTTTTTCTGAAAATCTTCCCTGCGTACGGCGAAGGCAACCTTATGGCTTTCTCTTAAATCTTTGCGCTGGCGTTGGTGCGGTGCAGCAGCACGAAGCGTGGCATCCAGGGCGACATCGCTACTATCTCGAGGGGAAGGGCGAGCCTGGATGTAGCGCCCACGCTTGGTTTTGGATTTGGTCTGGGAGCGGCGCCCGCCTTGTTTACGCACCATTTCGTCCAGGGGGGTGTCGAGCTGACGCGGTTCAAAGATTTCACCGGGTTTGATGATTTTGCCGCCCTCCCACCATTGGGTGTTGAGCTGCACAAAAATATCCTGCCCGGATTCGCCCACGATCGGCATTTCCGGGTCCCAATTTGAATTGCCCTCTTCGGGCTCAGGATTGGTTAGCGCGTCACTTTTTTTTTACTGTCGTCCTGCGGCTGTTCCTGTTCAGTCGGCTCTTCTTCAGCGGGAGTAAGGATTGTCTGCATCTTCAGGTCAGCGATTTTGGCATTGAGCATCTCAGCACCGGCTTCGCTCTTTCGGAAAGGTCCCGCCTTCACGCGATGCGGAAGCGCCAGTTCAGCTGCCAGGGCGATATCACGCGGGGTGATACGAGTGCGTCCTTCAAAGGCTGCCTGGGCGCGGGCCGCTTTGAGTATCACCAGGTCCGAACGGTGACCGTCTACCTCCATCGAGGTGGTCAGGTCAGCGATGATCAGCAGGTCGCGTTGTGTGAATGAAACTTCTTCAACCAGCTGGCGGGCTTGCTCGATTTGACGGGAAAGTTCGAGTTCCTGGGGTAAAAAGTGCTGGCGGAAGGTCTCTGGGTCGCTCTCAAAAGCGATGTTCCTGCGCATGATTTCAACGCGCTGGGATTTGTCGAGAATACCACGGATCTCGACCGAGAAAGCGAAGCGGTCCAATAACTGCGGGCGCAGGTCACCTTCTTCCGGGTTCATTGTGCCTACCAAAATGAAACGGGCGGGATGGCTAAAAGAAATGCCTTCACGCTCAACCACGTTGACACCCATGGCTGCAGAATCGAGCAGGATATCGACCACATGGTCGTCCAGCAGGTTGACTTCATCAATGTAGAGCAGTCCACGGTTGGCAGCGGCAAGAACACCCGGTTCAAAATGGCGTTCGCCTTTTTGAATAGCTCGCTCGATATCGAGGGTGCCTATGACGCGATCTTCAGTGGCGGAGACGGGCAGGTTTACAAAGGGAGTGACATGATGGGCATGAGGCAGAGGATCTTCGCCGGCAACGAAGCGCTCCTGGCATTCAGTACACCAGGTGGTCGGCTTGGTTGGATCGCAGTTGAAGCGGCAATTTTCGACCACTTCGATAGGGGGCAGCAATGCCGCCAGGGCACGCGCTGCTGTCGATTTGGCTGTTCCGCGCTCGCCGCGAATGAGGACTCCGCCGATGCGGGGGTCAACAGCGTTGAGGATGAGAGCGCGAACCATGCGCTCCTGCCCAACAAGAGCGGTGAAGGGAAAGATCACTTTCTGGTTCATTTAGTATTCCTTTGCGAGAGAGATTATAGCACGGTGAAAGATTAATGAGGATTGTCTCTTCGGCATGCTTTGGGAAAGGTTTTATTGCACACAAAAAAAAGAGAGCCGATCGGCTCTCTTTTGCTGTTCGTAAGTTTAGAAGGTCGCTTTAGGTGTAAGAGTTACTCCGTATCGCTCAATGAGTTCAACAAAGGCATCAATGATGGATTGAAGGAATTTCACAGTACCTTCGTTATTGATCTTGCCATGCTCATCAATCAACTTGTCAGTATGGGCGATGTAAGCTTCCGGCTGCTGCAGGGTGGGCATATTTAGAAAGGTCAGGGTTTGACGGAGGTGATGATTCGCACTAAAACCAGACAGATTACCGGTTGATTGGCTGACTACCAGGGCGGGCTTGCCATTCCACACCGATTGACCATAAGGACGGGAGCCGATGTCCAGTGCATTTTTGAGCGCGGCAGGGTAAGAGCGGTTGTGTTCGGGTGTGACAAAAATGACGGCATCAATATCTCTTAACTGATCCCGGAAGGTTTCGTATTGTTCCGGAGTATCTTCAGAGTCATAATCCTGGTTGTAGAGCGGCAGGTTATCGATTTTGATAAATTTGGCATCGTAACCTTCAGGTAAAAGACTCACCAGGTTGTTAGCTAAACTCTGGCTTAAAGAATTCTTACGGGTTGATCCAACGACTACTGCAATTTTTTTGTTCATTTATTCCTCTAAGAGTTGTAAAATATTATCTTTAGAACAAGTATCCATTTTTAATAAGGGAACGGCAAGTTTATGTCAAAGCTTTCGCTTGACATTGAATGGCAACTCTTCGATGGAAGAGCTGGTTTAAGTCGGTTTGTTTACTTATGGAATCTGAATTACCAAAAGGTTAGCTAACATCCTTGTAGAAAGAGTCCTTGAATCGCTTAAGGGCTGAAGAAATTTGGTCAGACAAGTGCTGAATTTTGCCTTCATCAGAGTCAGTGCCAGAGTTTTGGGTTTCTTGGGATTTTTGGGCATTCTGCATATCGCGAGCATTGCGGCGCAATTGGTTTTCCTGGAGAGGGCGATGCGTACCGTCACACAGAGGTTTGATATGCGAAAAACCACAAGTGCAGAGGGTGACACGGTTGCGAGGCGTAAATGGAGCCCCATCGGCTCGTTCGATTGGGATATAACCCATCACCCACAGAGGTCCGCGGATTTCGCCGTACTGGGTGCATTCGTAGGTATCGGCGATTTGCATGGGCAAATCGGGCTCCACATCGGGACCATTCTTATGAAGCTTATAGGTCAGGGAACCAGAGGGGCAGTCCTCGACCATTTTGATGGCACGCGCTTTGTTTGTCAGGTTGCTCGCGTTTTCTGTCAGTTCGACGAAATCCGTATCCTTGAGCACACAAAATCCTGAATTCATGCACAAGCGGGCATGTTTTGTGACCATAAAACCATCCGGACCGTAATAGTTCAGGTCGCGCCCGAAAGGTCTGTCGGTGATCGCGATTTCTTCTCCGATAAAATTGGAACCAATATGTGAGTTATCGCAAAACGGCATGGTTTGGCTTTTACCACAACGACAGAGTAAATAAGTTCCCTCTTTATGTTCCACTTCGCCCCCGTCGATCCATTCCAGCGGTTCGCCGTAAGGAGAGCAATATTGAGACTTCTTTACAAGGGGGACATTTCCGGTAACGCGATATGGACCGTCTTTGATAATTTTGATTTTGAAGGAAGGATCTTGATCTGTCATATTTTTCACCCGAGAACAATTTTGATTATATCAAAGATAGTAGATGAGGTGATAAGAATACGCATTTGAAAAATAAATAGCGAAAATCCCTGCGCCCTTCTGATTTGGTCATTCTGTCGTTCTGGCTGGAGTAAAGCTCATCTACTCTTAATAGAAGATGGAAAATTTATAACGAACCACCGACGCTGGCGTGGCTAAACCGAAAGAATCTGGGTTGCTGCAGCGGAGGCAGTAGCGGCGAGAGATTGGGTCATGCCAACCCTGGCATGCGGGATCTGGTTTGCGCCTGCTTCTCCACGCAACTGATGGCACGCTTCCACCACCTGGTAGACGCCTGAAGCCCCCAGCGGGAAGCCTCGCGCCTTGTGTCCACCCATGGTCGCTACAGGCAGCGAACCCTGAAGCGTGAGCGAGCCATCGCTGGCGAGCTTCCAGCCTTGTCCCCGGTGGGCAAAACCGGCTGCTTCAAGGGATAATAAGGCATGCAGGGTTGTGTTATCTGAATACTCGAAGAAATCCAAATCAGAGAGTGTTTCCCCGGCTTTTAACAAGGCATGTTGGACGGAGACGGCAGCGGCTTCAAAAAACAGCGGATCAGGGCGATCATGCAGCGCCAGGCGGTCGGTGACCAAAGCCGAGCTGAGAAGCCGAACAGGAGCGTGAGCTGGATTACGCGTAAGGAACTCTTGCCTGGTAAGAATGAGCGCCGCAGCGCCATCGGCATTTGGGGCAATGTCGAACTGGTTGAACGCACCGGTATCTTCGGTTGCATTGCGGTAGGAATCCAAATTGATCGCACGGCGGAACATTGCATGAGGGTTATGGACAGCGTTGTTGTGCGCGATGATCGGGAATTGTCCTAAGGCCTCACGCGGGAACTGGTATTCATGCAGATAGCGCTGCAGCAGGAGGGATGCTTGCCCGACCATGGTGAGCCCTTCGGAGGCCTCATAATCAGAGTCCAGGCCGGTTGAGAGCAGGCGGTTTTCAATGCCAGCGCCAACGACATCAGTCACTTTTTCTACTCCGACAACTGCGGCAACGTCGACCATGCCGGAACGGATGGCATTATAAGCCAGGTAGATAGCGGCACCGCCGGATGCCTCGGCAGCTTCTGCAGTGAAGCCTTCTGCTTTGCCAGAAAGACCAGCATATTCCGTGATAAGGGCACCCAGGTTCGCCTGGCGGGAAGCGTTGGCAGCCAGCATGTTGCCGACAAATACTGCCTGCGGCTGCAATCCATCAGCGTCCTGGCGGGCAGCCTTGAGAGCGCGCACTGCCAGGCTGCGCAGGGAGACATCCCAAAGTTCACCGATTTCGGTTTGACCGATACCGACAATGAAAACGTCGTTGGTGGTCTGCATCTTAGCGGGTCACGATCTCGCCGCGGAAACGCAGGTAGGTGGCATAATCGATTTCTGTACGCCGGGATATGTAATCCTGGGTTGAAAGAGCCTTACCGCGCCGTTGTGACAGCTCCCGCCGTACTTTGATGATGAACGAATCAGAGCCAGCGCCAGAACCATACGAAGTCATCAAGATCAGGTCGCCGGCTTTCGCCACATCAAGAATACCAGTAAGCCCGATGATAGCGGCACCGGAGTAAGTATTGCCGATCACAGGGGAAAGTAAACCGGGAGCGATCTGTTCTGGTGTAAAGCCCAGGACTTTGGCAGCACGTTGAGGGAACTTGGTGTTGGGCTGATGGAAGACGGCATAGGCAAAATCGGACGCTTTCAAACCGGTTTCGGCAAGAATGGTTTGGGCAGAGCTCAGAATATGCTCAAAATATGCCGGGTCACCGGTGAAACGCTGCCCGTGCTCTGGATAGACCTGATTTTCCCGCCGCCAGAAATCGGGCGTATCTGAAACGTAACTATAAGCAGCTTCGATGGAAGCCAGCGAACCTTTTTGTGGACCGATGATGTAGGCAGCACCGCCGCTGGCGGCTGTATACTCCAGCGCGTCGCCCGGTTTGCCCTGGGCGGTATCCATGCCAATAGCGAGAGCGTATTCGCCCATGCCCGAGCCAACCAAGCCCATCGCGGCGACCATCGCTTCAGTGCCGGCTTTACAGGCGAACTCCCAGTCCCCAGCCTGAATATCGTTGGAAGCGCCGATGGCTTCGGCTACCACGGTACCGCTGGGTTTGACCGCGTAAGGGTGCGACTCTGAGCCGACCCAGACTGCGCGCAGCTGTTCAGCGCTGATTTCAGAGCGCTTGAGCGCGTTGCGAGCGGCTTCGATGGACATCGTAATGACATCTTCATCCAGCCCGGCTACTGCTTTTTCCTTGACAGGGTAGCCGCCAGTGCTGCCCCAAATGCGTCCAATTTCCCTGGCTGGCAGGCGGTAACGTGGCACATAAGCGCCGTAACCTTGGATGCCGACCTTGATTTTGGGCACCAGGAGTTTGCTTTTTTCAGGTTTGGGGATGTGTTGGTTTTCAGGCATTTATAGTTCCATTCCATTGCGCCAAGATTTCAAGCGCGCGGGCAATTTTAATGTTATTTTCGGCAACCAGTTGAGCAGCAACAGCATCTGCCTGCTCCGGTTTAGCCCCAGCAGACAGAGCAACTTGGCGAGCATGCAGGCTCATATGTCCTTTTTGGATGCCTTCGGTAGCAAGGGCACGCAGCGCAGCCAGGTTCTGAGCCAGACCGACCGCTGCGATAATTTCACCTAATTCTGATACCGATTGTACCCCCATCAATTTGAGATTGGCTTTGGCTGTAGGATGCACTTTGGTAGCCCCGCCAACGATACCTAACGCCATGGGAAGCTTAATAGAGCCCAGCAGGTCGCCATTCTCAGCCTTAGTCCAGCGCGTGAGGCTGCGGTATTTCCCGGAGCGGGCGGCATACGCGTGAGCGCCGGCTTCGACAGCCCGCCAGTCGTTGGCAGTAGCCAAAACAACCGCGTCGATACCATTCATGACGCCTTTGTTGTGGGTAGCAGCCCGATAGGGGTCGGCTTCAGCAAAAGCCCAGGCTTCGATGATTCCTTCGCGTACCTGTTGGCCGCTGTAGTCATCAAACGCCAGATCCTGGCAGGCAATACGCACACTTGCCCAAGCAAGGCGTCGGTCAGCCAGGTTGGAAAGGATGCGCAGGTGCACACGACCACCCGTAAGTTCTTCAATTATTGGAGCCAGATACTCGAGCATGGAGTTGATGATATTGGCACCCATGGCATCCTGCACATCCACAATCAGGTGGATGATCAGCATCGGACCGACCTCGGTTTCGGGCAGGATCCGAGTTTGCAGGTCGCGTGGACCGCCGCCATACTTTTGGATGCTGGGGTGGAAATTGGCGACAGCCTGCAGTAATTCGTTTTTATGGACAAGAACTTTTTCAGCAGCAGCCTGGGGGTCGGGCAGATCAAGCACCTGCAGCTGGCCGATCATCTCCTGGGAGGTCATGGCGGCTTGGAACCCGCCATTGGCTTTGGCGAGTTTTGCCATGAACGAAACCCCGGCAATTACAGAAGGCTCTTCGATGACCATGGGAACCAGCACGTCGCGCCCATTAACCAAGAAATTTTGGGCGATACCAAGAGGCAGGCTGTAAAGACCGACCACGTTTTCAACCATGGCGTTGGCAGTCTCGAGGTCCAGCCCTCCCTCTTTTTGGTAGGCGCGCAAATCTTCCGGGCTGAGGTTTGAGTTCGAAGCAAGTGTTTCCAGCCGCTCGGTAAGGCTTTGTTGATAGAATTTCCGGGTCATATCACTTTAATTATAGGGAAGATCCTCTGGTCTTCCATAATACGTAAGGCTATTTATAGCAAGTCAATACTCTAAAAAACTATCAAAAATGACTTTGTAAATCCTGTCAGTTTGCAGAAGCTTTGTGTGCAGGTTAGCTTTCCTCTGGTTATACTACCACCAGTAGAAAATAAGAGGCAGAAATGACAGAGAGTCACAAACAGGTTTACGATGTGATCATTATTGGCGGCGGACCAGCTGGGGCAACAGCAGCTATGTATGCTGCCAGAGCGGGATTGAGGGTGGGAATCCTGGATAAGGGGCTGACCACTGGCGCTTTGGGCACCACCAGCAAAATCGCCAATTACCCGGGGATCGAAGGGGAGGTCGGAGGGGCAGAGCTGCTGCAAACTATGCGCAAGCAAGCTGGCGAGTTTGGGGCTGAGTTTATCAACGATAAAGCAATCGGAACAGACCTGAGCTCTGATCCTAGAGCGGTTTTTGGCAACCTGGGAATTTATGAAGCACGGGCGATCATCGTAGCCACTGGTTCAATGGGGCGCAGCAACCTGATCAAGGGCGAGGCGGAATTGTTGGGACGAGGGGTTTCTTATTGCGCGGTTTGTGATGCAGCTTTCTTTAATGATAAGGAAGTTGCCGTGATTGGCAAAAGCGATGAAGCGGTTGACGAAGCCCTTTACCTGGCTCGTTTTGCCCGAACGGTGCACTTTTTTGCGCCCAGTAAGGAATTAAACGTCAGCCCGGAAGAATTCGAACTTCTGCAAGGAACGCAAAATGTTATCTTGCACCTGGGCAGTGTTGTAAAGGAAATCTATGGGGATGGTAAGGTGGAAGGGGTAAGGTTTTTGGATCGGGAAGCCGGTGAGGGTGAACAAAGCCTCCCGGTTTTCGGAGCTTTTGTCTATTTGCAAGGCGCCAAACCGATCACAGACTTTTTGCAGGGTCAGATAGAAATCTCAGACGAAGGTTGTGTGCGAGTCGATCGGGAGAACCAGACCAATATCCCCGGTGTATATGCAATTGGGGATGTGATCTGCACGCATGTGAAACAGGCAGTGATTGCGGCTGGCGACGGCGCCATCGCCGCGATCGCAGCGGAGAAATGGCTGCGGGGAAAGAGCAAGCCCAGGGTTGATTGGGGTAAGTGATCTTGCTGCCATCACGGCGCAAGACGATACCCATCAGACCTTGCTTTAGCGTGTAAAATAGGGCTATGCCAAAAGTAATCCCCGATGATTTAGATAAAGCTGCTAAACGCGGAGAGCCGTCGCATGTATGGCGGGCGGGTCAGGAGCGTCGTTTTGCCATGTTGCGGGAGGCAGCCGGAGAACGTCTGAAGGGGAAAGTGCTGGTGGATGGCTGCGGAGTGGGTATGTATCTTTCCCGGTTGGTGCCAGTTTCTGGCATTGCAATTGGTCTGGATATCGAATTGCCGCGTGTACAGGAAAGCCGCGAATTCACCCCAAACGTGTTTTGTGCCGCCGGCGAATATGTGCCGTTGGTATCAGATAGCTTTGACCTGGTTTTCAGCCATGAAGTGTTGGAGCATGTCCAGGATGACCAAAAAGCAATCAGAGAGATGGTGAGGGTGTTGAAACCTGGCGGCAGGATCGTTCTGTTTTGCCCTAACCGGGGATACCCGTTCGAAACCCATGGGCATTATTGGAAAGGCAAGTATCATTTTGGCAACACCCCTCTGATCAACTGGCTTCCGCGTCCTTTACGCGATAAGCTGGCACCGCATGTTGAGGTTTACACGCGTAAGGATTTGGCAAAATTGTTTGCCGGTTTACCTGTCAAATTCGTGGAACGAAGGACAATTTTTGGGGCGTACGATAATATCATTGAGCGCAAACCGGGTTTAGGCAAGGGCTT
>WOZC01000127.1 GCA_011620465.1 Anaerolineaceae bacterium
CTCCAAGGCGGGAACTCCGTAATAAACAGCCAGGAACGATGGAACAGCCAGCAATAAGAAGGGAATGATCTGAGATGCGAATACGTTCATCAGCATCACACCCCTGGTGTCGCCTTCAGCGGCAAATTTATCAGCGCGATGCACCCAGATGGCATTCGTGGTCATCTTTGTGTTCTGCGCCAGTACACCGAGGGTGCCCAGAGGTACTGCGATCGTCAGACCGACTTCAGGGGGCTGGTGGGCGAGCATGGTCATCGCCACACCTAGGTACCCTGCAACGGAGACGTCTGAGGGGACCGAGCCGCCGACTGCGACCAGACCCATGTAGACCATCATGACAGATGCGCCGACAGACAGACCGTAGGGAATGTCTCCAAGCACGATGCCATAAATCAAACCGGCGACCAAGGGCGCGCCGAAGTGCGTGGACCATCTCAACCACATTGGAGCGGCTGCGGAATTAAACCAGGTCAACAGGGCGACGAGGAATGCCATACCTAACAAATTTGTTTCCATTTCTTAACTCCTTAGTTTTTTTGTAGTATTGATGTAACATCTATTTGTGGATCAGTAGGGACCATCTGCAGGTATACATAAGTACCCAGAGCTACAATCTTTTTTACACATTCGGCTTCTTCTTCGGAAAGGCTCACGTTTTTTGAAATTCTCTTTCTATTTGGAGAAGAGCCAAGATTGCCAAGATTCACTTCAGGTAAAATATAGCCCGCTTCGGACAACTCGAGAACAGACTTAGGATTCTTGAACAGCAGCATGAGATTGCCCTTTGCTATTACATTGCGCAGATACTCAACTGCCTTGACAACTTCCAGGATAGTAATATCCATGCCTGCTTGAGCAGAAAGTGTTATGACCTGGCTCATAAAAGGATCCCGGGCGATCTCGTCGTCAATTACTAATATCTTATTAATGCTGAATTTTTTTGCCCAAGCAGTAATGATCTGACCATGTACTAATCGTTCGTCTATTCTGGCAAATTTAACATCCATAATGATCCGTTTCTTTCTTTATCAAATTTCCAACAAGTTTTGCAGGGTTTGAATTTTTCCGATATTCACGTCCTTTCTTGATCTGGATGAAGGTAAGTTTCTTTTGGTTCACCCTTGATTTTCGTTGAGCAGTTTCTCAATATCCCGCTCCTTATTCGCTGGAAGCATCTGGTAGACGATCTTGATGCCACTGCCAATTAATCGCCTGAGACTTTCGCGTTCGGCTTCGTTAGCGGAGACATTTCTGATTAAAACCTCCCGACCCGGTAGCAAACCCATCCCACCCAGAACAATCTTGGTCAGGCAAATGCCATTTTCAACCAGATACTCGAAGACCTCAGGAGTTTTTACAAGGACCAGGAGATTCTCTTCCTTTTTGCTGTCTTCCTGCAGATAACTCAGAGCGCCTGAATTGGTCATGATCTTGACCTCTATTCCCGCAGGCGCAACCGACTTATAAATACGCTGCATCAGCAAATTCTTCGCCAAGTCATCCGCAATGATTAGGATCTCGTTGATAGGGTACGACTTAACCCAGGAGGTAACTACCTGACCATGAATAAGTCGATCATCGATTCTGGCAACAAGGATGTTTTTCATGTCAATCATCCTTTTTTTCGAGTAAGTCGTGTACGAACAGATTACAATCCCCAATCGCCTCTCTACCCCTGGAAACCACCTCAATAACGGCGCTTTTCATTGGGAGTTCCTGCTGGTTTTGCAATGAAATGGCTTCCAGAAGCATAGGCAGATTGACACCGGTAATGTGGCTGAACTTGTGATCACCAACAAGCGTCATGAGCAAATTGAAAGGGGTACCGGAAAACAAATCCGTGAAAACAAGCACTTCTGTGTTGGAATTCTCAGATTGTTTGATTGAAGCGCTTACCTGGCTGAGGACCGCGCCTGTATCGCAACCGAGGGGAACGCTATAGTATTCGACATGATTATTCGATCCGGAGATCAATTCGGCGGTATCCTTCAGGCTTTTTGCCAAATCACCATGCGTAAAGACAATAATCTTAAACATTAATCTCCTTGAGATGACTACTGATTTTCCCGATTGAGCCATCCAATTCGGCCGGATTTGTTCGGTCAATAAGAAAAACAATCTTTGAGGCGAAAAGGAGAAAATCCCAATTATTCATACTGAAGAAGAAGTGCCACTTCCCATCTGAACTTCCAGGGTATTGGACGTAGAGAGTATTCTCGCCTTCGCTCTTGGCAAAATAATGGAAAACACTGTTCCCTACGCCCTCAATACGCAGCGTTTGCTGGTCTCCACCGGCTTGCCTGAAAGGCTCTTGACTGAATACAATCGAGCATCCTAAGTCAAGCAGATCTCTGAAGATATTTTGAAGCTTGGTAAACTCCCGGTTGCTATCGCTGGTGAGAGTAAAAACGGCGGATTTGATCAGTTTGAGGTCAAGTTCACTCAATTTATGCGAGATCTCAACGTGAGGCAGGCTGCTCTCAAGAGGGTTCCCTTGGGTGGCAATCACAAAGTCCAGGTTATCTTTGAAGAATGTGGGTGCGTTTAAACGTTGATATTGCTTTAGTTCCCAATTTGGGAACTCTTTGGCCAGACGGGAAAGCTGCCAGTTGACAATACTCTTTTCTTCGTAGGAGAGGAAACCGACTTTGAGCCGGGATTCGGCTTCGATGATCTCAGTCTGGATGTAAAGCATCAGGAAGAGCACTTCCGCGCGGGGGATTTCGGGCAGGTTGTATTTTTTCGAGAGGATCCAGCTGATAACCTCGCACACGTTCATCGTGCTGTGGTATTCCTGGCCGTAGGTTTCCAGGAAACGATCAGCGATGCCCAGATTAAAAAGCACCCGGTTGATCATCGGCTCGATATGGTCGTGGACGCGTTCACAGAAAACAGCATTTTCGCGCAGATCGATGTCGGTTATGGTCGTGAAGGCATCGATGAAATCTTCTGAAAAATCGTGGATCCATTTCTGACGGTTGTTCAGTGAAATTATTGTGTGATTGAAAGCGGGGTCGTGGACCAAACCGGTTGAGAGGAAAATGTTTGTGATCGCCTCCAAATTGGAGTTATCCAAAGAAACACCGTACTCTTTTTCAATCTCAGTACGAATCCTGTCGGGCAAGTCCGTTTCTGAGGTGATCCGCTGGGCATGCTCAGTGGTGTCTGTTAGCTCCGCAGCAAAAATCGTTTTTCGTTTGATCAGAACCAAGAGCGATATGAAGATGATGACATAATCTTGCTTCCAGATTTTTTTGGAGCTGAGGTCCTCGATCATGTGCATAATGTGGTCAAGAAACTTAGCGTCTTTCGCAGTGACCAGTTGCTCGGTGATCAAAGTACATCTTTCGATTTTTGTTGGATAGAGGATTTTCTCTTCCGGGTAGCCATAGTCAAGATACAGGGAAGATAAGTAGACTGAGAGGTCATTGAGGTTCTTCTCGTTCCCACTTACCCTGATACCATCGCGATCATCGATTATTTTGACAGAATAAGGAGTAAATAATTCTTCGAGAGCTTTCAAATCCAGTAATAGTTGGCTGCGGCTGATGTAGAAAGCATTGCTGAGCGCCTTTAGAGGTATGTATTCGAGAGCAGAAAACAGAATAAAGAATGCTTGCAGCAGATTGCGTTCCTTGCGGTCCTGGCTGTAACGTTTGGTGCTGGTAAGAAGTTGTTGAATTTCTTTAACTCCGCCAGGAGAGGCAATAAGCCGAACCCCACTGCCACGCTTTACATCGATTTTGTTGTCTGAGTCGGAGAACAGACCCTCAATCGCGGTCAAATCACGTCGAATCGTCTTCACCGAGACGGCGAAATGTTTTGCAATCATTTCAATCGGCTCGTAATTTTGACTGTTGATTAGATAAGTGAGTAAGTCTTCCTGTCTTTTTTTCATGTGAAAGGTGATAATGAAACTGGATTGTCGTTTTGAACTATACACAAGGTAAATATTAACGTCAAGACGATAAAAAGCAGGATGTGTCCACTTTGAAATGGACATCGAAAACGGAAGTTGTCTTATCAGCTGCAGGATTTAATACAAATGAGTGTCTGACAACCAAGACACTCACTAAAAAAACACACAATCAATCGAAGCCGAAACGCGATCAGCCTCCAAAGGCCCTATCGGTCAGGCTGGTGCCGACGTTGAAATACTGCGCGTCGGGATGGTGCA
>WOZC01000078.1:0-4254 GCA_011620465.1 Anaerolineaceae bacterium
GTAGATTCACGGCGCAGCTTTTGGGCAAAGGGCGTTAATTTATTCTTTGTCATGGAGATATTATAGAACGAAACAGTTCAAAACACCCTTTTAAGTCTCCCGTCCGCTGCGCGGCGGGAGCCAGTTTCCCCGAGGGGAAGCCCAAGCCCTCCCTTGAGGGAGGGTCCGTCGAAGATCCCAGCCTCGAAGAGGCGTGCGGACCAAGCGGGGGAGAGTGTTACTGTTTTTCCTCGGCTATATCTACAGAAAGTCCCTCTTCAGTCTGACAACTGCAGCACAGCCTGCGAAAAGATTTCCCAAAACAGAACAAATGTGCTATACTTTTCCCGCACAAATTCATACTTCTGGTCCGCACCTTAACAATCGATATCCATTTGCAGTCAATTCGCGTTCTGGCGCTATCAAAAAACAGTGCAAATAGTGCAAATCGTGCAAATAGTGGGGAGAGGGGGCCGCATTTGCATCGACACTGAAGCAGGTAACGGGCAGTGAGCATGGTTGGGCTGGTTCAGATTCAGCCCGTAGACTGGTAAAAAAGTTCATTTTTCCTGACGAGTTTTCTCGTCCCGATTTCTCTTCCTAAAACAGAACAATTGCGAAATTTTTGAGCAAAGCCTGACCCCGGAACCCGCGCTTTTACAACCAGTAAGTTTTTACAGTGAAAGTGCGTTTTGGCGCTATCAAAAAATGGTGTAAATAGTGTAAAAAGTGTAAAAAGGGGGTGAGGTTTTAATTCGTCCCGTCATCGTAAGCCTATTTTGCGACACGCACCACTTGTTCTTTCATGGTCTCCGGACCATGAAAGGCTTTTGACCGCCAGGTTTCCAATTCACATGCGAATGAAGACATACACCAAGTTTTTTCTCATTCTATTTCTCACCCTATCCCTTTGAAGCGTTTATAATACATAGGATTACAAATGATGAGAAAACACGCCTCCTCCTGCCTGATCGTTATGATGCTGCTGGCATTGCTTCTTTCAGCATGCACTGAAGTGAGCAGGTCTGGGGACCCGACGGCGACACCGGAATCATTTTTCCCGGCAACTGCTAATGTAACGCAGAGCCCGCTCTTGCCCATCAACCCCACCCCGACCCCAAACCTGGTCAACCCGAACCCGGTACGCATAACCGAGCTGGAATACCTGCAGGAAGATACGAATTTGCTGATCATGGCGAAGTTATTCAACAGCCTCGGTGACGCCATTCTGCGGGATGTCCAGCTGGAGGTGCTTGCCCTGGATGCAACCGGCAACCGCCTTGCCCAGCAGCGCACTTCTTTCCGTTACCTTTTCCCGAACGAAACTACCAGCCTGGTGCAGGAGTTTGAGCTCAACTCCGGCTTGGTGATCACGGACGTTGAGGTGCGCGTAGTCGATGGATTGATCGACCGCCAGCTGAAGTATCAGCAGCCCCTTACCATCCAAAACACTTCTGCCTTTCGAGTTGGAAACGACTACAACGTGACAGGTTGGCTCAGCAATGCCGACCCATTCACTTATACCCAGGTGCTGCTAAACGCGGTCGCTTACAACGCCTCAGGTCAAATCGTGGGTGGTGGACAAGCGAAATTTGATTTCGTTCCGGAAGAAGACCAGGTGGGCTTCAGCATTCCGGTGAACAGCCGGCGGGGCGAAGAAGTTGACCATGTCGACGTGAGCCCCTGGATCACCAGCTATTCTGCTTCATTGGAAGGCGGTAATTGGTGGAACGCCCTTGGCACACAGGAATGGAATTTTGCCATCGACCAATACAATCAAATCACCGGCGGTGCTGTCCTGAAAAACGATACGGATCAGATTTTGACTGAAACCTTCGTTGTTCTGACAGTATCCGATGAGAACAACCGGGTTTGCTTTGCCAGCAATAGCTATTATGATGTCATCTGGCCGGAAGAGAGTGTGATTTACGCTGTAGCCCCGTCCAGGTTGCCTGATTCCTGCCAGGGAAGAAAAGTTGACCTGGTAGTCGTACCCGGGGAACTTGGTCAATTTCCGGCCGATTTTAACCCTCTGCTGGCATCCCAGGCAGCCTTTTCTGACCAGGATACGGTCAACGTCAGCGTGGTTAACAACTTAAACGCCTCCATCAGTAAAGCCCGTGTTTACGTGATTATCCGCGACAGCACTGATCAGATCGTGGGGGGCGGTTATGGAACAACAGAACTTATCCGGTCCGGCAGCTCTCTGAGTGTGGCGGTGCCGGTTGCTTACCTGGGGAACCAGGAAGAACTGAGCATTACCGCTTTCGCGACGCTGCCAGCAGATGTTGAATTTGGACAATAAACAGGAGAATAGAAGTCAATGAAACTAACCCCGGGTTTACGCAGGTTTATCCCTACACCACTCGAACTCAAAAACCCAGTGCCGGCAGATATCGATATCGCCCAGGCTGCCACCCTCAAACCAATTACCCAGGTAGCAGAAGAGATGGGCTTACTGCCAGGCGAACTTGAGCTTTATGGCGATTACAAAGCCAAAATCAAGCTTGAGGTGTTGGAGCGATTGGCTGATGCTCCCGATGGGAAATACATTGACGTGACCGCCATCACCCCCACGCCTCTTGGCGAGGGGAAAACCACCACAACGGTAGGTTTGAGCCAGGCGATCGGCGCGCACCTGGGGCGCAGCGTGATTACTTGCATCCGCCAACCCTCGCAAGGACCAACCTTTGGCATCAAGGGTGGGGCTGCCGGCGGTGGATATTCACAAGTCATCCCCATGGAGGACTTTAATCTGCATCTGACTGGCGATATCCATGCTATTACAGCTGCCAACAACCTGCTGGCTGCTGCCATCGACACCCGCATGTTCCACGAATCCGGACAGAGCGACAGCGCGCTGTTCAACCGCTTGTGTCCCAAGGATAAAAAAGGCAAACGCCACTTTGCCCTCGGTATGATGGGGAGATTGGCAAAACTTGGCATAACAGAGACTGATCCGGACAAATTAACCGAAGAGCAGAAAGCAAAATTCGCCCGCCTGGACATCGACCCCGAAACGGTCACCTGGCGCAGAGCGGTGGATGTGAACGACCGCATGCTGCGCGGTATCACCGTTGGGCAGGGTCCGCAAGAAAAGGGTTTTGAACTGAAGACGAATTATTACATCAGCGTGGCTTCTGAGCTGATGGCAATTTTAGCGCTGGCAACCAGCCTGCAAGACATGCGCGGACGCATCGCTAAGATGGTGATCGGGCAAAACAGGGCTGGTGAGCCCATAACGGCAGATGACCTCGGCGTTGCTGGCGCACTTACGGTACTGATGAAAGACACGATCAAGCCCAACCTGATGCAGACGCTGGAGGGCACTCCGGTTTTGGTGCATGCCGGTCCGTTTGCCAATATCGCT
Organism: Anaerolineaceae bacterium; assembly: GCA_011620465.1. GTDB lineage: Bacteria > Chloroflexota > Anaerolineae > Anaerolineales > Anaerolineaceae > Mesolinea. The sequence continues at coordinate 3,350 of WOZC01000078.1, forward strand.
CACGGCAACAGCTCCATCATGGCTGATAAAATCGCCTTGAAACTGGCTGATTTCGTGATCACAGAGAGCGGCTTTGGTGCCGACATGGGTATGGAGAAGTTCTTTGACATCAAGTGCCGTTATTCAGGCAATATACCTGATGTAGTGGTATTGGTTGTGACTGTCAGAGCGCTGAAGATGCACGGTGGTGGTCCAAAAGTTACAGCTGGAGCTCCGCTGGCAGCGGAATATATCGATGAGAACCTCGAGCTGGTCGAAAAAGGTTCCAGCAATATGCTGGCGCATGCCAGTATCGCCCAAAAATTTGGTATTCCCGTGGTGGTGGCGGTCAACCGCTTTCCGACGGATACGGATGCAGAGCTTGCGCTCGTGCGGAAAATCGCTTTGGGGCATCCTGGGATCGTGGACGCAGTTGTTGCAGACCACTTCAGCCAGGGCGGCACTGGCGCGATCAAGCTGGCAGAAGCTGTGGTGAAGGCATCTGAAATGCCTACCAATTTCAAATTCCTTTACCCATTGGAAATGTCGCTTAAAGACAAGATCGAGACCATCGCTCGCGAAGTTTACGGTGCCGATGGCGTCGACTATAGTCCGATTGCTGAAGAAAGATTAGCAGAGTATGAACGTCTGGGATATGGCAACCTGCCGATCTGCATGGCGAAAACGCACCTCTCCCTCAGCCATGACCCTGAATTGAAGGGTGTGCCCAAGGGCTACCGCATCCCGATCCGGGATGTGAGCGCTTCGGTGGGAGCAGGCTTTGTCTACCCTCTCTTAGGCGAGATGAGCACCATGCCTGGTTTACCCACCCGCCCGGCTTATTTTGACATCGACATTGATTTCGAAACAGGCAAAATTTTGGGTTTGAGTTAGATTTCTGATCATTTAATGTTTTCTATCGTAGA
>WOZC01000078.1:4354-12050 GCA_011620465.1 Anaerolineaceae bacterium
GAAGTGAAGCTGACTTTTTTAAAGTTGCTTATACCGCTCAATTTGTGGAGCTATTTGTGCCAATGAGGCAGCCCAGAATTCCTTGCTGCGGATATCGATTCCGAAACGGGCGGCAAGGTCTGCCGCGGAAGCTTCCCCGGTGCTCGCCAGCAGTGCTTTGTAGTCTTCCACAAAGGCTGTACCTTTCTCTTTGAAAATCGCGTACAGACCTTTGGCGAACAAATTGCCAAAAGCATAAGGGTAGTTATAAAAAGATAAGCCGGTGCTGTAATAATGTGGCTTCCAGGTCCAGGCGAATTTATTCATTACTTCCGGGTCAATCCCATCACCATAAGAATCACGCTGGGCTTGGAGCATGATGACGCTGATCTCATCTGCGGACAGAGTGGATTTCTTACGGCGTTCAAAAACCTCACGCTCAAACAAAAGTCGTGAGTAGATGTCTACGATCGTCTGTGCGTCACTGGAAATGGAGGTCTCAAGGACAGCTTGTTCCGCTTTAGGATCATCAATTTGCTCAAGTAGCGCATTGAAAACGATAGTTTCGCACATGATTGAGGCAGTTTCAGCAAGCGTCATAGGTGTGTTGGTTTGGAGCGGGGTTTTTTCAGCCTGGAAGGCACAGTAATTATGGAAAGCGTGTCCGAGTTCGTGTGCCAGGGTCATCACCTGATCAAAAGAGCCATCGAAATTGGACATAACGCGGCTTTCCTTAACACCAACGATCTCCATACAGTAAGCCCCACCACGTTTGCCAGGTCTTTGCAAGGCATCGATCCATCGATTATCAAAAGCATGTCGGGCAAAATCTGAAAGCTCGGGAGAGAAGCAGGCGAAGTTGCTCAGCACGATCTCTTTCGCTTCTTCGAAGGTGTAAGTCTTGTCGAAACTGCCGACCGGAGCAAACAAACTCCACCAGGGCAATTTTTCGAAGCCGAGCAGTTTTGCCTTCGCCTGGAAGTAGGAGCGGAACATCGGCAGAGAATCCTGGATGGCGGCAATCATGGCATCCAGGGTCTGGCGATCGATGCGAGCCATATCCAGTGAGGAATGCAGGCAGTCTTCGCGCCCGCGTTTGCGGTCAAGCGTGTTGACTTCGCCTTTTACTCCATTCAGACAGGCTGCCAGGGCTTCCTTCATGTCCTCAAAAGTTGCCTGTTCAAGGAGGTAGGCACGTTCACGCATTTCGGCAGAGGGATGGCTGCGAAGGTTGATCAGAGCCGGCAAGGGCAAAGTCTCAGTTTTTCCATCGATCTCAAACTCGACCTGTTTTTGGGACGTCAAGGTGCCTTGCAGGTCGCCCCAGGCAGAACCACCTGAGAGCGAGAGTTCGTTGGCGAGTTCTTCTTCCGGCTCGCTCATCAGGAACTTGCTCCGCTGAGCTTCTTCCAACAGAAAGAAAGCATGTTCGTGGGCAGCACCAGGAATAGCGAGGGCTGCAGGAAGCTGGTCGGAAATTTTCCCAAGCCAGGCTGCGATGCGCACATTGACATTCCTAAGAGGCAGCATACCAATTTTAAATTGGGATTGAAGCTGCTCTGCGGCTTTGTCAAAAGAATCGGTACTGGTCAAACCATAAAGGTAGGAACCGATCGTACCTGATCGCGTGTAGATGGAATTCGTAAGGTCAACCAGATGACACAGGTGTTTACTGAGAACCTCAGGGGCGACCTGGTTGGTCTGAATGGGCAGCAGGTCATTTTCGAAGAAGCGGGTTAGGGCGACAATTTCATCTTTCACAATAGAAAAATCGAGGTCAAGTTGAGGGTCTTCAACGCCCGTGTAAATATTACTTAAGTCCCAACAGGGAATGGTATCGGTCATAGTTATCTCCTTATAATGAGTTTCATTATACCCAGCGTGTGGGTAAAAGGTAGTCACTATTGCACAATACTGAAATACTGGTTCTAAATCTTGAAAAGTTCATTTTTTCTTAGGTCTTGTCTCTGAAATGAAAAGATATATAATATTATTGTCGCTTCAACGAGGCAATTCCCCTTTCTTCCCTTGTTCAAACCCACAGAGAAGACTTTCAGTTCATTATTTACACATCCTAAGGAGAAAAATGAGTAAGAAACAAGCGTTAATTGTATTATCCGTAATCGTAATGATGCTTTTCAGCATAACCAGCCCAACCATGGCAGACCCAGGTGAGACTGTTCGCATTTGGGTAACCTACAAGGATAATGCTGGTGTTGACGTGCTCAACACAATCAAAGCCAGCGGAGCGAAAGTTCATTTTGATTTTCCGGAATTGGGTGCTTACGTGGTCAGCATGCCAAAAGCAGCGCTGAATGGCATTCTGAACAATCCATTTGTGATCGATGTTGAAGAAGATGCCGAAAGATATCCTATCGGCGATTTAGCTAGTGTAGTAACGAGTGAAGCATTGGCTACCCTGGATCAGCAAGGTCAAGCGGTTCCGTACGGGATCGACATGGTCCAAGCGAGGGATGTGTGGGATGTCAACCGCGATGGTATAGTAGATGCTGAAGCACCTACAGGCGCAAACCGGAACTTATGTATCATCGATTCCGGTTATTACCAGGATCATGAGGATCTGCCTAATGCTATCGGAGGTTACTCCCAAGTTGATAATAGCTGGTCAAGAGATGGTTTTGGTCATGGCTCTCATGTGGGCGGCACGATCGCTGCTGAGAACAATGGTCTCGGTGTGGTTGGAGTGACCCCAGGAACTGTTAATCTTTACATAGTCAAGTTCTTTGCCGATGACGGGAATGCAACCTATGCCTCCAATCTAGTTGACGCGCTTTCCCGCTGCCGCACTGCTGGTGCGAATGTGGTCAGCATGAGTCTGGGCGGCTCACGCTCGGTCCGCACTGAAAAGACTGCCTTCAGTAATGCTTACAATGCTGGTGTATTGAGCATCGCTGCCGCTGGCAATGAAGGCACCACAGCTTATTCATACCCAGCTTCTTACGACTCAGTTATGTCTGTGGCTGCAATTGATTCGAATAAGGTTGTAGCAGATTTCTCACAGTACAACAGCGCGGTGGAAATCGCCGCGCCAGGTGTTGCTGTGCTTTCAACACTACCTTACAGAGAAACGAACCTGTTAACAGTAAACGGGACTAGTTATTCTGGTGGACATATAGAAAACTCAGCGCGTGGAACTACAAGTGGTGCTTTAGTCGATGGTGGACTTTGTGGAACAGCTGGTTCATGGACTGGGAAAGTAGTTTTATGCCAGAGAGGTACTTATGACTTTCTCACCAAGCTAACGAGCGTTAAAAATGGAGGCGGAACAGCAGCGGTCATCTACAACAACGTCCCGGGAGATTTCTTGGGAACTTTGGGTGATGGCAACAGCTCTTCCATCATTGGCATTTCGCTCAGCCAGGAAACAGGTCAAACCCTGATTTCCAACATGCTCGGGCAGACCGCTACAGTGTTTAGCCAGGTAGAGCAGCCAGCGAGTGGTTATGAAGCCTGGGATGGCACTTCAATGGCAACTCCTCATGTTTCTGCTGTTGCTGCCTTGGTTTGGAGCGCGAATCCCTCCTGGACGAATGTCCAGATCCGCCAGGCTTTGACCGCTTCCGCAGAGGATCTGGGAGCTGTTGGAAGAGATAATTACTATGGTTATGGTTTGGTACGAGCGCGGGCTGCCCTGACATATCTTGGTTATTATGACACGCCACCTGCGAATACAGCGCCAACATTAACGATCAGCACTCCTGCAAACGGTGCTACCTTTACTGTAGGATCACCGATCGCTTTTAGTGCCACTGCCAACGACACTGAAGATGGTGATTTGAGTGCTTCTATAGCCTGGAAGTTGAACGGCAACCTTGTGTACACAGGTGCTGGTTTCAGTAAATCTGACCTGGCAGTTGGGACTTATGTGGTTGATACCAGCGTTAGTGACAGTGGTGGATTGACCGCGACCAAGCAGGTCACGATCACAGTGACCGAGGCACCCGCCGAGCAGACTCTGAACGCTACGATCGTCACGAATAAAACCAACTATGTTAATTATGAGCGGGTTTATGTCACTGTTACAGTGAAAGATCAAAATGGGGCCGCGGTTGTTTCTGCAACAGTGAGCGTGAAGATGACCAGTGCTAATGGTACACAAACAACTTTCAATGGTACAACGGGAACGAATGGTGTTTATACCTTCAACACACGCATCAGTACCCGCAAGACAGGATATGGAACATATACCTTGTTCGCGAACGTAAGCAAGGCGGGATATCTGCCAGCCAATGCCAGCACAACGTTCCTGGTGAAGTAAAAACATTCGTCGATCAAAAAACTGCCGGATATCCCGGCAGTTTTTTCTCATGGGTTATAAGCAGCGCCTAACCAGGTATTTCTGAACCAGGGTAAAACCTACACAAAAAAACCGGGTTGTTTTCAACCCGGTATCTACGTTTACGGAAGGGTGCAAGACCACTCGACGGAAGGGTTCAAGACCCTTACCTACTGTTGATTAAAAAATTCTATAGCGGCGTCGAGTTGAGAATCGCGACCAGCATCGACATCTTCCTGTGTATAGGGAACCTCGATGTCAGGTGTGAGCCCAACCTCATTGATCTGATTGCCATTTGGGGTCAACCAGCGGGCGATCGTGATGCGGACGCCACTTTTTTCGGTTTTGAGAGCGATCCAGTTTTGGACTGAACCCTTGCCATAGCTGGTGACACCAATCAGGGTGCCGCGTCCATAATCCTGGATCGCGCCGGCAGTGATTTCTGAGGCGGAGGCTGTTCCCTCGTTGATCAGGACCACCAGGGGGATCTCGGTTGCCAGTCCACCCGGCTGGGCGTTGTAACTTTCACGGCTTCCATCGCCGTATTCCTCGTACATAACAATACCGTTGCTCACAAACTCCGAGGTTATTTCAATTGCCGTGACAAGGTAGCCACCACCGTTGTTGCGCAGGTCAAAAATGAGACCCTTGGGATTTTGCGCAAGGAGTTCCTTGAGTGCTTCCCGCACCTGATCAGTTGCCAGCTCATTGAAAGTGTAGAGGGCTATATAGGCGATATCGCCTTCGAGCATTTCGTATTCGACTGCCGGTACCTGGATAATCTCGCGTACGATGGTGAATTCGAGAATTTCTTCACCCCGCCTGACGGTTAGGGTAACTGTTTCACCGGCAGGTCCGAGGATCTTCTTTAGAGCAAGGTCTCCGGGGACGCCTGTCATGTCTTCGCCATTGATGGCGACCACAATGTCTTTGGCTTTCAATCCGGCTTTTTCCGCGGGTGAGTTTTTCATCGGTGATACGACTTCGATGTACTCACCGGTAGTGTTTACCCAAGCTCCGATGCCGGTGTATTCTTCCCCTCCCATTTCAGCGTTTGCCTGAGCAAATTGATCGGGGTCCATATAGGAGGTGTGCTTGTCACCCGTGGCAGCAAGCATGCCCGAAATTGCACCACGCATCAAAGCCAGGTCATCCAGAGGCTGGTCAACATAGTTCTCGTGCAGTAGATCCCAGCTCTCCCAGAAAGGCTTGAAAAGCTCTTCCAGTTCTTCATCAGTGGTTGCCTGGAATACCTGGGTTGGAGCTTCACCTTCCTGGGTAGGTTCCCCCGGCAGGGGCGTAGGGAGGGGTGTTGCCTGGGCAACCGGCGTTTTTTCCAACCCGAGTGCCTGGCGAATCGTATTGTTGGGCATCAAAGAGCCAAAGGTAAACCCGCTTAGAAAAGTAACTCCAAGCAAAGCGATGACACCAATCGTCAGAAGGCAAGTGCGTAATACTTTATTGTCCATATTTTTCTCCAATAGCCAATCTCAGTCGGTGAGAAGGGCAGTTAATCCAAAATTATTCCAAAAACCCACCTTGTGCCAGCACAAGGGGAAGTTCGCTTAATTTCTTGATGGTAACATGACCATCGGCTACAGTGCCAGTAGGGTCGACCTGTACAGTGTGCATACCGAGCGCCCTGGCAGAATCCAGGTTGGAAGCACGGTCATCCACAAAAAAACACCGAGCAGGATCCGGGTTGCCAGCTTTTTCCAGAGCAGCTAAAAACGCCATAGGATCCGGTTTGCAGTAGGGGTCGGTGTCCAAAACATCGACAATTTCCGTAAATAGGTCGCGAATGCCTACCAACCGAAGGATCTGTTCGGCATGAGCACGGCAGGCATTGGTGAAGATCCATTTTTCCTGGGGGATTTCAATGAGTGCCTGGCGTAAAGCCGAATCTTCCGTAATTACGTTTGAGAGGTCAACATTGTGGACATAATCGAGGTAATGGTGGATATCGGCACCATATTCCACGTGCAGCCCTTTCATGGTTGTACCGTGCAGATGAAAAAGCCGTTCCCTCTCTTCGTGGATTTTCTCCTGAGGGATGCCGACAAATTTTTCCATAAATTCGTAAATGCGATTGCCAAGAATCTCCCACACACCGGTATCAGGTGGATAAACAGTATCATCGAGATCGATGAAGATCAGGTGAATCTCGTTCATTCCCGGCTTAACCAGCGGCTCATGTTTTGTGGGGGAGTGAAATTGTCCATCAAAGCCAGTAGTTCGACCGGATCACCTGATTCGACAAAAAGCCCGCGATGTTCAGGGTAGATGTAGTTACTACTGATTGCCTGGTCAAACATTGAAATAAGCGGATCATAATAACCGTCGATGTTCAGAAAACCCACCGGCTTTTGGTGGTGCCCCAATTGCGCCCAGGTAAGGGCTTCGAGAACCTCATAAAGAGTTCCAAAACCTCCTGGAAGGGCAATAAAACCATCCCCAAGCTCGCTCATCCGGGCTTGCCTGACCTGGATGTTGGATACCTTTTCTATCCGGGTCAGTTCCTCAAAAACGAGGTGGGGCAGGTTAAGGTCATCATTGATCACCCCAATGACCTGTCCATTGTTTTCCAGTGATCCGCGCGCTACCGAACCCATCATACCGGTTTTGCCTGATCCAAAGACGATGACACGCCCCTCGCTTGCTAAAAATCTTCCCAAATCATAGGCGGCTTGGAGGTGTTTATCAACCAGGTTGTCAGCTGAACCGGCGTAAATTGTGATTGTTTTTAACTTTGTAGCCATAAATTACTCAGCACGATTATACCCTTGCTTTTCTACGAGAGGAGATGAAGCACAAGCTGATTTTTTATAAAAACAGGTTAGTTTACTTTGGTTTCTTTAAGAAACCGAATACCACAACCAGTGTAATGCCAATTGCACTGCCTGCAATCAGGGTCAGCCCAATGTGTTGGCTGTTTCCGAACAATAGCTGGGTTGTGGATGGAGGTGGGGTGGGAGTAGGGCTGGGTAAAGGCGTCTTGGTTGGAATTGCTGTACGAGTGGGCTGCATGATCGTCGGTTGGGGTGTGAAAGGCGCAATGGTTGAAGTCGGTTCGAGGGTTGCAGTGGCGATCGTCCCTCGTCTGATCAGCAAAAACTGACCGATGTAGATCTCAGTCGCATCGGGGCTGTTGCCATTGAGTGTCATGATATCACTTGGGGTCATCCCATAGGCTGCGGCGATGTCAAAAAGGGTGTCGCCATCAACTACCTGGTGGTAAATAGCGCCATCAGCCTGGGGGGTTGAAACGATCACACCATTATTTTTTGGATTCCCCCCAATACCATTAACCTGGGTAAGCGGGACCAGGCAAATCAAGATGAGAATCAAAAATGCACCCAATTTTTTCATGGCATCTATTATAGCTTCTTTGACGTGATTGTTTTTGTGGTTTATTTTTTG
>WOZC01000078.1:12150-20816 GCA_011620465.1 Anaerolineaceae bacterium
TGGTTTATTTTTTGCAAACGATGAGACAAGCAGTCAGATGCCTGGCTTGCAGAGTAACCTTCGCTGACTGCGGTTCCTCGATACAAACCGACCGGTTTCAGCAAAATCTTGATTACAATAAAGTCATATTGCCTCGGGAGGACACCATGCCTTGCACTGATGACTACATTCAATACGTTTTGGAACAGCTAAGCCCAGCCGGCGATGTTAGCGCTCGAAAAATGTTTGGCGAATATGGCCTTTATATGGATGGAAAAGTCATGGGTCTGATCTGTGACAACCAGGTTTTTCTGAAGAAGACCGAAGTTGGAGCGGAACTTTTAGGAGAGGATGCTATGGAAGGCTATGCTTATCCGGGTGCCAACCTTTCTTATGTATTTGAAAACCTGGACGACCAGGATTTTGTCTGCCAGGTCATGAAAGCAACCTGGGAGGTCTTACCCTATCCAAAACCGAAGAAAGCCAGGAAGTAATTTGTAGGAGCTGATATGTCTGAAAGCCTGAGGGAAACGATATTGTTGATCGTCCAGATCGCCAGCCTGGTCGCTGTGATTGTGTATGTGATCAAAACTGCCGACATGGCAAGGGAGACCAAAAAGTCAGCGACTGCCACTGAAAAAAGCATTGAAGAGATGGTAGAGGACCGCACCCTGGAGTTTGCGCCTTACATCGTAGTCTATTTCGACGCTCAAACGGATTCTCCCATTTTTGACCTGGTGATCAAGAATACCGGCAAGACCATCGCCAATCATGTCAGGGTCATCTTCGAACCCCCACTTCAGACATCGCTGAAGAATTACGACTTGGAGGAATTGGCGTTTATCCATCAGCCAATACCTTCCATTCCACCGGGTTTTGAGCTTAGAACCTCTATTGATCGCCTGGAAACCCGCCTGGAGTCTGATTCCCTGCCAAAGCTTTACAAGGTGACGGTTACATACACAGGTGGGCTAAGCGAGGTCATCAGAAAAATCGAGTACCTCCTGGACCTGAACGTTTTTCACGGAATTCTGGAGACTCACAAAAGCAGCTTGACCGATCTGACCCATGTGATTGAGGATATCCCACGCCATTTGGAACAGATCTCAGATCAGGCTGAACAGATGTCAGAACATTTGGAGTTATTGACAACAAAAATGGATCAAATTCCGGATCGTTTGGATCAGCTGGCTGAACGAATCGAACAACTCCCCCAACTAACAGACAAAATTGATGAAATTTCCAAAGCTATCGAAGGGTTGGATGGGACTATTAAATCAAAGAACACAAAAATCTGGTAAGGATTTTTAAACAAGGCTCGCGCCAGGTCCTGGATAGGCTTTGAGAATCTTTTGCACTCCGGGCAATTCAGCCAACCGTGCTCCCACCGCAGCCGCATAATCACTGAGCACAAGCACGTGCACGTTAGGTCCGGCATCCACTGTGCAACAAGCCGGGACGCCTTCTTTACGCCAGGTGAGCACATTCCATAAGACAATTTCAGTTTCCGGCACCCAATAGTGTAAGGGTGGGTTGCTTGTACGCATTACAGCGTGCATCAAATGCGAGTCTTCCTCCACCACCTGGGCGAAACTCTCAAAATCCTTAACCAAAATCGCTTTGCGGCACTGTTCCAAGCGGTCCTTGACATGGGCAAGACGTAGAGGCTGCAAAGGTGAGCTGGAAGCCAGGGCATGCCCACCTGTTGAACCAACGAATTTGGGAGTAGTGTCGAGCACACAAATCAAGTCGACTAAATCCCAATAGTCTGCAGGCGAAATCGAGAAAGCAAAAGAATCAGCGTCGCTGGTTCCTGCCTGCCATTCGACGAAGCCATTTGGGATGGAGCGGCTGGCAGAACCAGATCCCCTTCGGGCGAGACGGGAAAGGTCTTTTTCATCCAGGTTTAAACCGATGGCATGGCTGGCTGCCATTGCCAGGGCTGCAAAGGCAGAAGCGGATGAAGCGATCCCTGCTCCGGCTGGGAAATTGTTTTGGCTTTCCACATGCGCGTAGACATTTGTATTCGCCAAGGAACGGACATGGTCAAGAAAGCGACTGACCCTTTCCAAGGCTGGTCCAACCACATTTTCACCTGAGAGAATGAAGATGTCATGGTCAAGAGCAGGGTCAAAACGCGCGGTTGTAAGGGTTTCGAGCCCAGAAAGATTCATCGAGAGCGAACTATTGAGAGGAAGACGCAGCTCTTGATCGCGGTTTCCCCAATATTTGATGAATGCGATATTCGGATGCGCGACAGCGCTTATAGGCTGGAATTCTGGACTTTTCATGCTTAGTTCGTTATGATTAATCCCTCGATTAGAGTAGCTGCTAATTTGATTGCGCAGCAATCCAATCATAATACATTTTACGCTTAGGGTGACCGTCGCCTGAAAAACCCGGTCGGGTCAACAGAGAATGCAAACAGTGTCAAAGAGGAGAAAAAATGACTGACAACGAAAACACCATCCAAAGAACGAGCAAATTGGCAAGCATAATCGACCATACCTTGCTCAAACCCGATGCCACAGCCGGGCAGATTGAGAAACTCTGTAATGAGGCAATTACTTATGGATTTGGCGCAGTCTGCGTGAACAGTTATTGGGTCAAGCATTGCGCAAAAATACTGGCTGGCAGCCAGGTTAAAACAGCAGCTACGATCGGTTTCCCCCTGGGTGCCATGTCTACCAAGGCGAAAAAAGCTGAAACGAAACGGGCGATCAAGGACGGCGCGGTTGAAATCGACATGGTGATGAATGTGGGCGAACTGAAGTCGGGAAACCTTGAAGCAGTTGCGCATGACATCCGACAAGTCGTATTGGAAGCTCATCGACGGCAGGCGATCCTCAAGGTAATCATCGAGACCTGTTTGTTGACTGATGAAGAGAAAGTGACCGCTTGTCAGATCGCTATGGAAGCTGAAGCAGATTTTGTGAAAACCTCAACCGGGTTTTCAACAGGCGGCGCAACTGTGGAAGATGTAGCCTTGATGCGCAGTGTTGTTGGGGAGAAGCTGGGAATCAAGGCATCTGGTGGCATTCGCGGTTATGCTGATGCGATGCGGATGGTCGAAGCAGGGGCAAGCCGAATCGGTGCCAGCAGCGGCATCCGCATTTTCGAAGAGGAATTACAGCAAGAAGGATAATCTTTCGAGATGATATCTAGGGCGAGATTGAAAGCACCGGAAACCTCAATGTAAGGATTCATGTTGTGCTTTCAATCCGCCAATCTAGCGACCGAAACAGAAAAGATGGCTAAATATGGCGGATTGAGGACGGACGATACTTCTTTTTCACAAATTTGCGACGTCCTCAATCTCGCCCTACATTAGGACTTCATCCCACGTTGCAGTACGTTATATTTACCCTATCTGGCTCACAAATTGGCTGTTATACAACTCGGCATAAAAACCGTTAGCTTCAAGCAGGCTTTCATGGGTGCCCTGCTCAACGATATCGCCATCCTTCAGCACTAAGATTCTGTCAGCGTTGCGAATGGTGGATAACCGGTGGGCAATCACGAACGAAGTCCTGCCATTCATCAGCTTATCCATTGCTTTCTGGATCAAAACTTCTGTACGGGTGTCGACCGAACTGGTGGCTTCGTCCAAAATCAGGATAGGTGGATCTGCCAGGACAGCGCGCGCGATAGTCAACAGCTGTTTCTGACCAGCTGAGACATTTGTGGCATCCTCGTTGAGCACCATTTCATAACCGCCAGGCAGTGTCCGGGTAAAGTGATCCGCGTAAGCCATATCGGCGGCGCGTTCCACCTCTTCGTCCGTCGCATCCTGGCGGCCATAACGGATATTCTCCCGAATGGTGCCATTGAACAGCCAGGTATCTTGCAGCACCATTGCAAACTTGCTGCGCAAGTCAGCCCGGGAGAAGTCTTTGATATTGACTCCATCGACCAGGATCTCGCCGCTGTCGATATCATAGTAACGCATCAGCAGCTTTACCAGGGTGGTCTTGCCAGCCCCGGTGGGTCCGACAATGGCGATCTGCTGACCAGGCTCCACCTTGACAGAAAAATCTTTGATCACTGGGATACCGGGCTCGTAACCGAAGTGGACATGCTTGAATTCCACAGCGCCTTCCACGTGATCAAGGTAGACCGGATTTTTCGTTTCCGGGACAACTTCAGGTTCGTTTAAGAATTCAAATACGCGCTCTGAAGCTGCTGCGGTTTGCTGAAGGATGCTGGTAATATTGGCGATCTGCAATAACGGTTCCTGGAAAGAGCGCAGGTATTGAATGAAGGCTTGAATATCACCGACATTCAATTGACCCTGGATCACGAGAGAACCACCCAGCATGGCGACCGCGATGTAACCAAAATTGCTTATCAGACGCATGCTGGGCATGATCACCGCGGTTAGGAACTGGGAGCGCCATGCACTGTCGAAGAGGGTGTTATTCAATTCTTCAAATCGGGCGATACTGGCTTTCTCTCCATTGAAGGCTTTCAGGACAACGTGACCACCATACATTTCTTCCACGTGCCCGTTAATATGTCCCAAGTATTCTTGCTGACGGCGATAATAGATTTGAGATTTGCTGACAACAAATCGAATCAAAATCATGGAGAGCGGTACCATGGCGATACCGATCACGGTCATCAGCAGGTTGATGCTCAGCATCATGATTAAAACGCCGACCACCCGGGTTACCGAAGTGATGATCTGAGAAAGACTCTGGTTAAGAGTATGATTGATTGTGTCCACATCGTTTGTGACTCGTGAGAGCACTTCACCATGCGTAACTCTGTCGAAAAAGCTGAGTGGAAGCCGGTTGATTTTTTCGGAGATCTCTTTACGCAGCTCGTAAGTGATTCTCGCGGAAATGGTTGTCAGCACATAACCCTGGATCACACCAAGAAGGGTTGAGATTACATAGAGGATCAATACCTGGACCAGGATTTGATTCAAACGCGCGAAATCGATGCCAAGCGGATCGTTCTGGATAATGCGTTGAACTCCAAGATAGAGTTCGGTTGTCGCCTGACCAAGGGTGCGGGGACCAAAGATAGAAAATACGGTCGAACCAGCTGCAAGGAGTATAGCAAACAAGATCATCCACTTGAATTTTCCCAGGTATTGCAACAGGCGCTTCATGCTGCCTTTGAAATCCCGGGCTTTCTCACCGGGAATCAGCGCACCGGGTCCACCTCCCCGGCGCATAGGTGGTTGCTGAATTTGGGTTTTGGGGCGGTTATTCGTGTTATTACCAGGTTGAGGTTGTGTTTGATTGCTCATGCTAACTCCGCCTCACTGAGTTGAGAACTGGCAATTTCCTGGTAGGTCTTACAGGTTTGCATCAACTCACTATGCTTGCCTTTTCCTACCATGCGCCCTTTGTCTATAACCAGGATTTGATCCGACAGTTTGGCTGTCGATACCCGCTGCGTGACCACAAGCAGGGTGCTGTCACTCAGCTTTTGACTGATTGCCTGCCTTAAGGCTGCATCCGTTTTGAAATCGAGTGCTGAGAAGGTATCGTCGAAGATAAACACCGGTGGTTTCTTGATTACCGCCCTGGCAATCGACAGCCGTTGTTTTTGTCCTCCTGAAAGGTTGGTACCTCCCTGGGAAATTTCCATATTCAAACCGTCTTCATCCATACTAACAAAATCTTCTGCCTGGGAAATTTGAATTGCTTCGAGCATCTCTTCTACGCTGGCACCAGGTTTTCCTACTTGAAGGTTACTGGCAACAGTGCCGGTGAAAAGGAGACCTATCTGAGGCGCATACCCGATTTGATCACGTAATTCCTGTTGTGTGAGGTCGCGAATGTCGATCCCATCCAGCGTGATTGCGCCCTTGGACACGTCGAAAAAGCGTGGGAGAAGGTTGATCAGTGTAGACTTGCCAGAACCGGTTGAACCGATAATGGCAGTCACCTTACCTGGCTCTGCTTTGAAACTGATATCATGCAGAACATCCTCTTCAGCGTCAGAGTATTTGAAATCAACATCATGGAATTCTACCAACCCTCTGATAGGCTCAGCCAGCTCTTTTGGTTTCTGAGGGTCGGCAATAACAATGGGTGTTTCCAGAACGTCAGCGATGCGATCAGCCGAGACGGCGGCACGCGGAAGAAATATGAAAAGCAAGGAAAGCATCATAAATGAGGAGAAAATTTGCATCGAATATTGCATGAATGCAATCAAGCTGCCAACCTGCAGCGCACTTTGAGCAACAAAACGAGCTCCAACGCCAATGATCAGAACCTGCCCTGCCAGCATGACCAGGTTCATCAACGGCATAACAAATGCCATTGCTCTGCCAACAAAGACCTGATTTTCAGTAACATCAGTGTTGGCTTTATCGAAACGTTTTTCTTCGAAACTTTGTTTGTTAAATGCTCTAACCACCATCAGACCCGATAGGTTTTCGCGCATCACCAGGTTCAGACGGTCGATTAGCTCCTGGATAATCTTAAATTTGGGCAGGACGATGACAAACGGGATCATGATCACAATCAGAAGTGATCCTACCACCAGGGCAATGGTCCACCACATACCAGGGCTTTTATCGAGGGCATAGATGATGCCCAGCGTGCCGATCATTGGTGCCTGGACTGCCATCCTGATCAACATGAACACCACCATCTGCACCTGGCTAACATCATTGGTCGTGCGGGTTATGAGAGAAGCGGTCGAAAACTTATCAAATTCAGCGGTTGTGAAGTTTTCCACCTTGGTGAAGATTCCCGAACGAACATCTCTGGCGACGCCTGCAGCAGTTTGGGAAGCGAGATAACTGACGATCAGGGAAGCAATTAGCCCAATCACTGCCACGAGGATCATGCGCAGACCTACATTGAGAATGTATTGGTTTTGGGTCTTTTGTATATCCATCCCAAGCCGGGTGTATTCCGCCGTGATAGAAGAGATGGTCAGCTGATGCAAGATGGAACCTTCCAGAGAAGAGAAGCGGTCTGTGACTGCCTTTACCAGAGATGCTTTCTGTTCAGCCGGCATAGCTTGTAACAATTGTTCGAGGCTGACACCCTGGGGGATATTCATCATTTGTGTCTGCAGGCTCTCTCCCAATAGCTGTTTAGCCTGGTCAGGGTTGTTTTGAACCAAATTGACTGCCTGGATAAAGATTAGCGGTTTGGCGACCAGGGTTTCGAGAGTCTGTTTGCTTGCATCATCCAGAGTTTTAATCACATAAACCGGCTCATTTTGCAGTGCTGGAATTTGCTCGAGAAGGGTTATTGCCCGCTCTGAACCTGGTTCTACCAGTTCGTAATCAGCCAGGACTGCCTCGTAGTCCTGCGCACTTTGCAATAGTTGCAGGCTCCGCATCGTCTCTTTACTGATGGCCTCTGGTGCGCCACTTTCAATGCCATGCTGCTGTATGCCGACGTCAATGATTTGCGAGAGAAGATCGGGCAGCGAGAGGTCTGATGCGGCAACCACGACGACCATGACAATGGCGAAGAGGATGCTTTTCCAATATGGAAGAATGTATTTTTTAAGTCTTAGCATAAGTTATTTTTCACCTTGAAGGGAAGATTGTTTTTTTGTAGATTGTAATAAAGCGTATTTCTCGAGAATAATCCGATTGGATTCTTTGATCACCGGCATTTCTTCGGGTTTAATGGTTTCTGCTAATTCCTGGATCCATTGATGATGAGCGATTTTTGCTTGTGCTACCAGTGCTTTACCATCCTCAGTCAGTTCGAGCAGCTTGCCACGGCGGTCATAGGGATTGTCTATCCTTCTCACCAGTCCTGATTGAACTAATTTGTCGATCATCTGCGAGACCGCTGGGTTGGAGATGCCTAAATAGCTTGCCAGGGCATTGATAGCCACATTTTGATTACGGTTCAAGTAAAACAAACTCATCATCTGGCTATAAGAGAGTCCGGTTTTCTGGATGAAATGAAAGCGTTCGATAATAGAAGATCGCGCGATCAAGTCTACAAGTTCAAAGAGTGATTGGAGAAATAATTCGTTCATTTAATCCTGCTTAATAGTTAAGAGCGGTTAACTTTACGACTGTTGCACTTGAAAGTCAAGCAAAAATACAAGAGATGGATGAGGAAGACACACTGTAGATTAATTAAGAATGACAGTCAAGTGACTGTCAGTTTGTGCGTTTGACCTGTGTAAACCAGATTTCTCGCGCGATTTTTTAGTCTTATCTGGAAGTAATCAGGATTGTGGCACTTGGTGGACGGAAAATGGATTGGTTATTTCGATTCCTTGCATTTAAATGCCCTATCAACCATCCTGGGCACTGTCGTCCTGAGAACAGCGAAAGATCTTCCCCAAACGAGTACAGAAAACTATTCCCCAAAATTATCCAGGAACAACTCCTTCAATTCAGCCAGGACGGCGTGTTTATCTGGACCGGTGGCTTGAAGGAACAATTCATCCCCCTGCTTTGCTCCCAGCAACATAACCGAGATCATGCCTTTAATGAGCACTGGTTCCGTATTATTGGTTTTGTTTGTGATTGTAAGTTTGGCGTCGTGTTTTTTGACTGTTTGGATAAAAATCGCCGCAGGACGGGCATGCAAGCCAGAAGGGTTAGTGACTGTGACCAGTAGTTCAGCCGCTTCTTTGGAACCAGTCGGTTCTGCTTCCGACTCGATCATTTCGGGGGTAACTGCGGCATGAACTGGCTGTTCGCCAACGATTTGCTGTTGTTTGGCTGCGAGAGCGTTCATCGC